>DASVLC010000221.1:0-10721 GCA_036385045.1 Thermoanaerobaculia bacterium
CGCCCACCCGCCCGCTCGGGGTGACATCTGGCAGAGTTTCGAAGGTAATGGGCCTTTCATGCGCGCGGCAGTGACTAGTTCCGGATGGGTCACGATACACTTCCGCGCCTGATGATCTGGCCGGTTGTGCTGGTAGCACTCGCCTATCTGATCGGATCGATTCCGTTCAGCTTCCTGGTGGCGAAGTTCTTCGCCGGTAAGGACGTTCGAGCCGAAGGAAGTGGCAATGTCGGGGCGACCAACGTTGCCCGGACTGCGGGACGGTGGGCGGGACTCCTCGCTTTGGCTCTCGACATCGTCAAGGGCTACGCCGCAGTCGCGATCGCGCGCTGGGTTGTTGCGCAGGAAGCGTGGCCATTCCAGCCGGGACTCGCACCCTGGGAATCGAGGGAAGGCTGGATCGCGCTGGCAGGTCTCATCGCTGTGCTCGCGCATATGTTCCCCGTCTGGCTTCGCTTTCACGGCGGGAAAGGGGTGGCGACTGCAGCAGGCGTGATCGTCGCGCTCGATCCGATCGTCCTGGCAGGAGCAATCCTCGTGTTCGCCATCGTCCTGCTTGCGTTTCGCTACGTCTCCCTCGCCTCGATCGTAACGGCTGCCTCGGTCCCTCTGCTGTTCCGCTTTCTGGCGGTCGATGCGCCATTCTGGCGAATCGTCGCGAGCTTCGTCTTTTCTCTGGCTGTGATCATCAAACACCACTCGAACATCTCGCGCATCGTTCAGGGGACTGAGCGTAAGCTCGGGCAGAAGAGGGACGCCTCATGAAGATCTCCATCATCGGTGCGGGAGCGTTCGGTACCGCGATGGCGGCCGCGGCGGAGCGAGCCGGAAACGAAGTGCTGCTCTGGGCCCATGACCCTGAGGTTGCCGTGCGCATCCGCGAAACACGCAGCAATCCGGACTATCTGCCGGGGATCACGTTCGGCGAACATGTCCACGCCACCAACGACCTGGCCGAGGCGGCTTCTTTCTCGGAGACCGCATTCATGGTCGTCCCGAGCCACTACTACAGACACGTACTTGCCAGCTTCGCCAGCCACACGACACGACCGATCAAGATCGTCTCCGCGATGAAAGGCATCGAGAACGAGACGCTCGTGCGGATGTCGGAGGTGACTGCGGACGTTCTCGGCCCGCAGCTTCAGGCGTTCGCGGTCCTGTCGGGCCCGACCTTCGCCATTGAGACCGCGAGGGGCGACCCCACCGTCGCAGTCATCGCCTCGAAGGACCTCGAGTTCGCCCAGCAGGTTCAGCATGTGATGTCGTCGCCGGTGCTGCGTCTCTACTACTCGGATGACGTCGTCGGCGTCGAGCTCGCGGGATCGCTGAAAAATGTCATCGCGATCGGCTCGGGAGTGCTCGAGGGACTCGGCTTCGGGCTGAATACGAATGCCGCACTGATCACCAGAGGGCTCAGGGAGATCACTCGTCTCGGCATGGCTCTGGGAGGCCGGCTCGAGACATTTGCGGGACTCGCAGGAATGGGTGATCTGGTCCTGACCTGCACCGGCGCGCTGTCACGTAACCGGAGTGTTGGAGTGCTGCTCGGGAGAGGCAAGAAACTCGAGGAGATTTTGAACGAGGCGAAGTTCGTGGCAGAAGGAGTTCGGACCGCAAAGTCAGCGCAGAGTCTCGCCGAAAAGCATCAGATCGAGATGCCGATCACCAACGAGATGTATCGCGTCCTCTACGAAGGCGTCTCTCCACATGAAGCTCTGCAGCGCCTGATGACACGCTCTCTGAAGGCGGAGCTCGCGTAGTTACGGTTTGCTGAGCTGCAGAGTCTTGTGAGTCAAAAGCCGGGCGCGGGCACGGGCCCGGGCCCGGGCCCGGGAGGCTCACACAGTCGCCGGGCGGAAGCAGATCGATCCCGGTTGCCGGCGGGATCACAGCTGCGGCGGTTTGTTGAACGGGATGTTGGCAACGATCACAACCGCTCTTTCCCTTTCCTGGCAAGAAAGCGATCGGGCAGAGGGACCGAGTACTCAACCCGCGATGTTTCTCCCGTGACCAGCCCGCGCCCGAGCCCGGTCTTCCCTCGAGCTTCCGTTATATCTCGCCCGCGCGGTGCAGTCCGTCGAGCGGCGCCGGATCGATCGTGTAGAGCCGCAGCCAGGCCGCGCTCGCGAACAGCGCGAGCAGCGAGATCACGGCGCCTGGGGCGGCGCCCGGCGAACGATCGTTGGCGGGCAATGGTGCGGGAACCGCGTCCGGGACTTCGTACACGCCTACCGCGGGTGCGGGCGGGCCCGCAACGCGAGTCGCGCCTGCTACGTCACCGCGGCTGAGGACGAAGCGGACGCCAAGTGCAGCGAGAGTACGGACCTCTTCCGGCGACAGAATCGGGTGCAGAGTCCTGGCGGCGGGATCGTAACCGGCGGGGCGCAGCTGTTCGACGCGGGGTCTTGAGTCGAGAGCGTCGTACGAGATCACGTCACGCATTCCATAAAGCGTTGCGAGATTGGCAGGAAAGACCTCGTGATGCGCAGCGAGCAGGAACTCCTGAGAAGAATCGAGCTCTCGAATCGCCGCGATGACGGGAGGCTCGTCGGGGACGTCGATCATTCGAACGGCAGGGTTGAAACCGACACCGAAGGCGAACAGCTCGAGGGATGCTGCGGCCGCAACGAGAGCTCCTCGCCGTCTCACGGGCAGTGCGAGTGCCAGCCCGGCCAGCAGCCAGCAGCCAGCGGGAGCCGCTGCGCGTCGTGCCGACGTTCTTCCGATCGCCTCCAGATAGCCGGCGAGTCTCTGCTCGTACACCTCGGCGGGCTGACGGAGGTGCCCCCGATCCCGGAGTTGATCGATGCCTGAACGCGCTATATCCGTTACGGCTGCGCGACCTGCCGGGACCAGCGGTGCCAGTCCGCCGATGATCCCCAGGATGCCGGCAATCATCAGAACAGTGCCCAGCTTTTTCCTCTGTCGCGACGCCGCGATCGCGATCGCCGGACCTGCCGCTGTAGCGCCGAAAAGAACGAACAGAGCAGCGCCATACTCGAGCGTGAGCACTCGCAGAAGCGGTACGTGCCGGAGAACCGGCCAGACACCGGGCGGGTACCACGAGAGTACGAGAGCGACCGACCCGATCAGAAGTCCGCGCCTGAGTGAGGGCCCAAGGTGTCGCCAGGAAATCAGGAGGCAGAGCAGCACGACAGCGCCGACGTAGCCGCCAGCACGCATGTTGAAGTTTTCGGCCATCGGCAGCGCGGTCAGGTCGATCTCGCCCTGGAGCGGCGTTCCGAGCACTCCGGGAAGCACCTGGGAGACGACGGCCCACGCGCGGAACGAATGGGGAACCTGAGGTCTCAGTTCCCCGGCGTAGCCATCGGCCAGGATCGCGAGGAACGGCACGATCTGAACGGCAAGTATCAGGAAGCCGAGCAGCGCTCCGATGCTGACAGGAACGATCGCACCGATCCCGAGCTCGCGACGCCGATCCGCCTCCAGAAAGAGGAAAAGCCAGACGCCAACGACGCCGATGAACAATGTCTCCGGATGGCCTCCGGCAGTACAGAGCGCGGCCATCACGATCACGAGCGTTGCATTCCGGATCGACGGCGTCTTCATCAGCCGCATCGCAGAGGCAGCCAGCGCCGGCAGGAACGCGAACACCCCGGTGATCGGATAGAGAAGCCAGACGATTGAGTACCCGGCGGTGGCGAAGACCAGTCCGGAGAGTAACGCCTGCCTGGCCGGGACTTCGAGCTCGCGCGCAAACCAGAATGCACCGAGCGCGGCGAGCATCAGCTTCATCAAGGCCATCAGCGCCCAGCCGTCGAGGTCGAACAGCAGGCGCGGCCAGACGAATGGGGAGAAGAGTGCCGTCTGGGGATTGGCGAACAGCGGGCTGCCATCGCCAGCCAGGCGATTCACCCACGGAAAGTCCCAGTTAGCCGCCATCCGAACGATCTCGCGATCCCACGGGATGAACTGGACGATGACGTCACTCAGCAGGGCGTTTGAGACACGGACCCGTTCCGTCGGCGACGGTTTCCATGCGTCCGTGTCGAGGGTAAGATCGATCGGCGCGAAGCTTCTGCCGGGGAGAAGCCCGGGGCCTGCGTAAAGGAGAGCTACCGCCAGGAAGAAGAGCGCGATCGCAGTCGCAGACCTGAAGCGAGTTGAGGCGAGCAAGCTCCCGCCCTTCTAACACAAAGCCGCGACAGGATGGATCGGGTCTCCCGGGAGGTCGCGATACCGCCTGCAGGGACCGAGCTTCGGGGACGTCACCGGGCTCGCCTCGGGGCATTACGGACGTGCTTGTAAGTAACTGAAAACACTATGGTTAGTATTGGCGTCACCATTGCAATTCCAGAACTCAGGAGGACGATCGAAATGATGCATCTCGTCAAACAACTCATTGCATTCCGGCTTGGCCAGTCGTCGGCGCGCGGCGCGGCGAGGATCCTCGGATTTGGCCGCCTGGGACTGGTGATCGGACTGATCGGCGGATGGCGGGCTCTCAAGCGCCAGCGTCACGCCTGAACTCCCCCGCCCTATCTGAATGATCTGCAGATCGCCCTCTCCTCGAAGCGAGAGGAGAGGGTAGGATGGCGTGATGAAGCATCGCTCTGAGGACGGAGTCTCAGCAATTGCCTGCTCGAAAGGACAGCGGGAGTGAGGCGGGGGGGCCTTGAGTCAGGACTGAGGCGGAGCTGGATCCTCCAGCCCTTCCAACTCCTCCAGCATTTCGGGATCGACGACGAACTCACCCTCTTCGGCCATACCGGCCGCTACAGCGGCTCGATGTTCCCGCTCGGCAGTAGCCTTGGCCTCAGCGGCAGCCGCTTCATCAGCGATTCTCCTGCGGCTTTTCGCTTCTTCGGCGGCTGCCATCTCCGGAGTCGGACGGGCCGGCGCGGACGGCATCACGAGCGGCTGCTGGGTGTTGGTCGTCGTGATTCTGGCGTCGCCGGACTGCTGTTTCAGCGTCTCATTGGTGATGACGTAGCCGGGAGTCTTGCCGCGACGCCCGGAACGTTTCGCAGCCGCGACCAGAGGAGAGTCACCCGTCGCGGCCGCTGCCTTCTGTCCGTTCGTTTCTTCGGTCTTTTTCGGCTCGCCAGCGGACAAAGGAACAGCGAGCAGAACGATCATCGACAGTACGAGTGCAGCGTTCATAAGACGTCTCCCTCACACTCTAATGCCGGATCTACGCCCTTCAATTTCCGATGTGCCGGGAATCTCACGGCACATGAGGCCTGAATGTCGCCCGAATCTCTTCTGGAGCAGTTCGGCTACCTGGCGGTCTTCATCGGGACATTTCTGGAAGGGGAAGCGATTCTGGTGGCCGCCGGCTTCTTCGCCGCGCGAGAGCATCTCGACGTCTTCCTGGTGACGGTCGTCGCATTCGGAGGGGCGTATTCGGGCCATCTCTTCTGGTTCTGGCTCGGCAGGGCTCACGGAGTACGGCTGCTCGATCGCTTTCCCCGCATGAAGAGGCACATGGGTCAGGGGTTGCGGGTTTTCGAGCGTTACGGAGTCGCTGCGATGTTTATGACGCAATGGCTCTACGGTCTGCGGATCACCTGTGCGGTAGTGATCGGAATGTCGCGCATCTCGATCGTCAGATTCCTCTTCTATCAGGCTCTCAGTTGCGCGATCTGGGTGACGACGATCATTGCCGCAGGCTTCTACTTCGGCCGCGCGGTCGAAACGCTCCTCGGCAGCGTGGATCACCTCGAGAAGTACGTTCTGCTTGCGATCGTCCTCATCGCCGCCAGCGTGTGGCTGTATCACAGGAAGAAAGATCGGGATTCCGATGTGTCCTAGCTCACTGTAGTCGGGTTGTTCTCTACTGCACCATCGCTCCCGGTCCTGGTTTTTTCCTGTTGGAGGTATTTCAGTGTCTTCATCGCGGCGATACTCGCTCTTCGTCCTCGCCCCGCCACTCATAGTGGCTCTACCGCTGGCATTGCTGTTTCTGTTTCACGTGACGACGATGCCGGAAGGGATGAGAACGCGTACGTCGGTGATCGCGTTACTTGCATATGCGGCAGGTGCTTTGACAGTCGCTCTTGTCCTCGAGCGCTTGCATGGACGCGTGGTGACAGAAGTGACCGCGAAGCGCGACCCCGGGCGATCGATGTCCGAGCTGCTCAGCGCGACGACACTCTGGACGGCAGGACTCTGGATCGGAGGCGGCCTTCTGCTGGCCCTTGCAGGTTGGTCGCTCACGGCACCGAGCTTCCTCACGCTGCAATATTTCGTCGAAGCGGCGCTGATCGTGGCGGCGCCGGCGATGGCCTGGAGCTATTGGGCCGGCAAGGCCCGAATCCTCCGCTCGGTAGAAGATGCGCCACGCATCGCCTATCAGGGAAGAGTGTGGCCGGTGCGGGCGAAGATCGCGATCGTGTTCGTCGGCTTCTTCTTCACCGCGGTCGGTGCGCTGGTGCTGGTGATTTCCAGTCGTGTCGCTCGGGAACTGGGCGAGGAGGCCGCGTGGAGCGTAGCTGGCTTCGGCCTCGCGATGGCGGTCGCGGCCTCGGTCGTCTTTGCGATTGCCACGTGGTTTCTCGGCAGGGACATTACCGGACCGATGACGGAGCTCGTCAATCTGGCAGATGAAATGGCGCAGGGACGATTCACCGCGGAGCCACGCATCTTTTCCGATGACGAGATCGGCGTCCTGGGTCGCAGCTTCGGTACGACACGCCAGAACCTCCGCATGCTGATCGCCCGTGTAGGCGAGCGCGGCGAAACGATCACCGGCGGCGTTCGGAGTATGACCGCCGGAACCGACTCTCTCGTCGGTAACGCGCACGAGCAGAGCGGGATGGCGGTGCAGTCGGCAACCGCGCTTCAGTCTGTACGGAGCGAGGCGCAGTCGGTTCTCGAGCAGGTCGACCGTGTTGCTGCATCGACCTACGACGCGGCGCAACGCTCGACTGAGCTGCGTGCCTCGTTCGGCGAGGTGGCTCGCCGGATGGACGAACTGTTCCAGTCGGTCGAAAAGATCTCGTCCGCTGCGACGGAAATCGACGCATCCGCGCGGGAGACAGCCGGACAGACATCGCGGCTGGAGAGCATCGGGACCGACGTTCTGGCGTTCGTTGCCGAGATGGAAGCGACAGTCGAGCAGATCACGCGGACTGCCGATTCGACTACGGAGCTCTCAAAACTGGTTCGCGACAACGCGCTCGACGGACGTGCCGCTGTGGAAGCGACGGTCGAAGGGATTCGAACCGCGCAGGACTCGACGCGCCGGACCGCCGGAGCATTCGACTCCCTGCAGAAAAGCCTCGGTCAGATCGACCAGATCCTCCTGTTCATCGACGAGGTCACTAACCGCACCAACCTGCTTTCTCTGAACGCTGGCATCATCGCGGCGCAGGCAGGGGCAAACGACTTCGGATTCTCCGTGATCGCCGACGAGATCCGTCAGCTGGCCGACCGGACGCGCACCGCGACGAAGGAGATCGCAGGCATCATCAAGGCGGTGCAGCCTGTCGCCCGGCAGGCGCTGGGAGCGATCGATGAGGGAGTGCAGAGCGTCGACCGCACCGTTGGCCTCGCACAGGATGCTGCGACTGCCCTCGATACGATCCTCGGCAGTGCCGACCGTTCGCTTGAGATGACGGAGTCTATCTCCCGTGCGATCGCCGAACAGTCGAAGGCGAGCCGCCACCTGCACTCCGTCACCGCCGGAATGTCGGACAATCTTTCGCAGATGCGGCGAGCCGCGGAAGGCCAGGCCGACGCCACCCGGATGCTGGCGTCCGAGTCCGAACGCGTCAGCGGGATTGCGCTTCAGGTGAAGCGCGCCACCGACGAGCAGACCGCCTCCACGAACGGCATCGCGAGCGCGATGGAGCATGTCGCAACCGACACCGCTACGATCCGGGACCGGCTCGAGCGCCAGCTCCGTCAGGCGGAGCAGATCGCAACCGCCTCACAACTGACCCTCGCGATCGCCGAGCGCAATAACGCGATCGCTGAACAGTTCCGCGATTCGCTCAATGCACTGGTGAGGTCCGGCAACGAGTTTCAAACCGAGGTTGCGAGGTTCAGGGCGTAAAGGGACTGCGACCGCCTTACTCTGAATCTTGATTTGAGAGTCAAAGGCCGGGCGCGGGCGCGGACCCCGCGCTGAGCGCGGGGCCAGATTGTGCGACGCGCACGCGCGTCCCACCTGCGTAAAGGCCGTGCCCATCGTTGTCGGCTCCGTCGCGGAGCGCGAATGCGCGTGCATGGCTCACCCGGCCTTCGGCCACCCTCTCCCCGCGCGCGGGGAGAGGGCAACAAGTCTCTTCTTTGCCGAATCCTCGGGAGCGGCAACGACTTCGAACTTTCCCAATGGTCGGATCGAGGCTACTCCATTATCCCGAGCCCGAGCCCGAGCCCGCGCCCGAGCCCGGTCTTTGACTCACAACACTTCGTCGAAGCGACTACCCCTCGTACGCCTTTCGCTCCAGTTCCGCCTGAGCCGCTGCAAGCCGCGCAACCGGCACGCGATAGGGCGAGCACGAGACATAGTTCAGACCGCAGGAGCGGAAGAAGCGGATCGAGTCGGGATCGCCTCCATGTTCGCCGCATACACCGACTTTCAAGTCGGCATTGGCTGCTCGCCCTTCGTCTGTTCCGAGTCGCACCAGTTGCCCGACCCCCTCCTGGTCGATCGACTCGAACGGATCTTTCGGCAGGATCTTTTTGTCGACGTAGTCGGGAAGGAAGGTCCCGGCGTCATCCCGCGAGTATCCGAACGTCATCTGTGTGAGGTCATTCGTTCCGAAGGAGAAGAACTCCGCGATCTCGCCGAGCTGCCGCGCGACTAGCGCCGCGCGAGGTATCTCGATCATCGTGCCGACGAGGAAATCGACTTCGACTCCTTTCTCCGTCATCACCTCGCGTGCGATGCGGCGAACCATCTCGGTCGTTACCTCGAGCTCCTTCACCGTACCGACCAGAGGGATCATCACCTCCGGATGAACCGCGACCCCGTCACTCTGGACGTCACATGCGGCACTGAAGATCGCCCGAACCTGCATCTCGTAGATCTCAGGGAAGGTGATTCCGAGCCGGCAGCCGCGATGACCGAGCATCGGGTTGGTCTCATGGAGCTGCGTCATCTTGTTCCGCAGTTCGACGAAGCCCCAGCTCATGTCCCTGGCCAGCGCCGATATCTGGACTTCGGTCTGCGGCAGGAACTCGTGGAGCGGCGGGTCGAGGAGGCGGATCGTCACCGGCATTCCATGAAGCTCGCGGAAGATCCCTTCGAAATCGGCAGTCTGATACGGAAGCAGCTCGTCGAGCGCCTTGCGTCTTCCCTCCTCGTTCCGGGCGAGGATCATCTCGCGAACGCGGAGAATCCGCTCTTCGGCGAAGAACATGTGCTCGGTCCGGCAGAGACCGATTCCGTGCGCTCCGAACAGCCGGGCTACACGAGCATCGTTCGGTGTGTCTGCGTTGGTCCGAATTCCGAGAGTACGAATCTCGTCGGCCCAGCTGAGAAGCCGGTCGAAATTGCGGTAGGTCTCCGACTCTTCCGCGCTCAACGTTCCTTCGATGAGCACCTGGACGACTTCCGACTCGCGCGTCGGCAGCTTGCCGCCGATGATCTCGCCTGTCGTCCCGTCGATGGAAACCCAGTCGCCTTCCTCGAGCGGTTGGCGCCCTTCACCTCGGAGCTCTCCCTTCGCGTAGTCGATTTTCATGGTGCCTGCCCCTACGACACAGGGACGTCCCATCCCGCGTGCGACCACAGCGGCATGCGAAGTAAGTCCGCCCCGCGTCGTGAGAATACCGGCGGCACTGTGCATGCCGGAGATGTCTTCGGGAGAGGTCTCGATCCTGACGAGGATGACCGGATCGCTCTTCGCCATCGAGATTGCGTGCTCGGCGTTGAACGCAATGCGGCCGGTCGCTGCTCCCGGTCCGGCCGGAAGGCCGCGACCCAGCAGCCGGCCGCCATGGAGTGCCTTCTCCTTCTCGCTGGCGTCGAAGACCGGGGCGAGAAGCTGGATGATTTGTCCCGCCTCGACGCGTTCGAGCGCCTCGGTCTGCGAGATCCTCCCCTCCTCGACCATGTCACACGCGATCTTCACCGAGGCGAAGCCGGTTCGCTTACCGGTTCTCGTCTGCAGCAGATAGAGCTTTCGCGACTGGATGGTGAACTCGATGTCCTGCATGTCGCGATAGTGCGACTCGAGCTTCTCGTAGACGTCGACGAGTTGTGCATAGACGTCGGGCATCGCCTCTTCGAGAGAGGTTTCTCCTTCGACCGCTTGCGCCTTCGAGATCGGCAGAGGCGTGCGGATACCGGCAACGACATCCTCACCCTGAGCATTCACGAGGTACTCGCCGAAGAAGCGTTTCTCTCCGGTCGACGGATTCCGTGTAAACGCCACGCCGGTCGCGCAGTCATCGCCCATGTTGCCGAACACCATCGACTGGACGTTGACGGCAGTTCCCCAGGCGTCGGGAATGCCGTTGAGCTTCCGATAGGTGATTGCCCGCTGATTGTTCCAGGAGCTGAAGACGGCACCAACGGCGCCCCAGAGCTGTTCGTGAACGTCCTGAGGAAACTCTTTGTCGAGACGGGAACGGACGAGCTGCTTGTAGGTCGCCACCAGCTCGCGCAGCGAATCGGCGGGAATCTCCGCATCCGTCCGAACGCCCGCGCGCTCGCGGAGGGCGACGAGCTCATGTTCGAACTCCTCGCGATCGATCCCCAGGACGACGTCCGAATACATCTGGATGAAACGGCGGTAGGAGTCGAG
>DASVLC010000222.1:0-7763 GCA_036385045.1 Thermoanaerobaculia bacterium
ACGATGGTGAAGTCGAATCCCGGATTTCTCGTCGACGCCTCCGACCGGCCGGTCCTTTACTCGCTGCTCACCTCGATCGATCTCTTCACGATCTGGACGATCGTGCTCCTGGTCTTCGGATTCTCCGCTCTCTCGAAGCTCTCGCGGGGAAAGACCGCGGCGATTATCGTCACGCTCTGGTTCGTCATGCTGGCGATCAAATTGGGATTTGCAGCTATCGGCGCAGCGAGGATGAACGCGTAATGACTTTTTTTTCGAGCGAAACGACTGAACGATGAGTGCTCTAGCTGACACCGCTTCGGCGCACCTGATCGAGATGCACGAGCTCACCCGAGTGTACGAGCTCGGCCCGCAGAAGATCTTCGCTCTTCGCGGAGTAGATCTGACGATCGAGCAGGGCGAGTATGTGGCGATCATGGGTCCCTCCGGCTCGGGCAAGTCGACCCTCATGAACGTCATCGGCTGTCTCGACACGCCCAGCTCGGGCAGGTATCTGCTGGATGGTGTGCCGGTCGAGACCTTGAATGACGACGAGCTCGCGGCCATTCGCAACCGCAAGATCGGATTCGTTTTCCAGACATTCAATCTGCTGGCACGGACTTCGGCGCTGCACAACGTGGAACTGCCGCTGGTATACGCAAAGATCTCGAGGGCCGAGCGCCGGCAACTCGCCGAGGAGGCTCTCGAGGCGGTCGGTCTTGCCGACCGGATGACGCATCAGCCTAACGAGCTCTCCGGCGGTCAGCGTCAGCGTGTGGCGATCGCGCGAGCGCTCGTCAATAAACCTTCGCTGCTGCTTGCGGACGAACCGACAGGGAACCTCGACTCACAGACCGGGCGCGAGATCCTCGATCTTTTTCTCGATCTCCACTCCCGCGGCAACTCGATCATCATGGTCACACATGAAGACGACGTCGCCCGCGAGGCGAAGCGCACCATCAGGCTGAGAGACGGCATGGTGGTTTGATTTTTCTGAACGGCAACGTTTTGTGAGTCAAAAGCCGGGCTCGGGCACGGGAAGAGGCGCGGGCACGATAGTCTGATACCGTCTGGCACTAAGCCGCGTAAGCGGCTACGTCGAAAAAGAAGTGTGCCGCGGCCATAGCGCGCTGAAAGCGCGGAGGATGGTAGCCGGTGGTGGAGCGGAACGCGGCGCCACCGGAATGACGTCGCCAAAGGAGTCCGCGCCCCGGCAGGGACGCTGGAGAGGCCGACGGTGACGTTGCTCACGATGACCTTCCGGCGCCCTTGAGGGCGCCTGCTTTGTGCGGCCGGGCAATCCGGTGGCGTCGCGTTCCGCTCCACCACCGGCTACCGTCCGTCGCGCCTACCGGCGCGTTGGTCAAACCGTCCCGCAAGTCTTTTGGACGTATCAATGCCCTCGTGCAACTCGACCAGGAGCATCATCAACCTCGGAGATCCGTTCACGCGGTCGTAACGATCATCCCGAGCCCGGACCCGCGCCCGAGCCCGGCTTTCCTGCCACCCGGAAGGACGCGTAGGTTAGGACGGTCCGGCCCCGTCACCTCTTTGGCACGCCGTGAGAAATGACCTGCTCCCGGAGGTGGTTACACCGGTCGTGCTCAGCCGAAAATTGATCGTCCTCGCAGCCGTCCTGCTGCTGTCAGCTCCGACCTTGTTCGCTGTCGAGAAGATGCCGTTGTCCCAGGTTCAGAAGGGGATGAAGGGCTATGGGCTGACCGTGTTCGAGGGAACAGCCGTCGAGAAGTTCGACGTCGAGATCCTCGGCGTGCTCCACAACATCGGTCCCGGCCAGAATCTCATTCTTGCCCGCGTCGATTCGCCGGTCATCCGGCGGGCCGGCGTCATTGCAGGAATGAGTGGCTCCCCGGTAATGATCGATGGCAAGGTCATCGGTGCGCTCGCCTATGCCTGGCAGTTCTCGAAGGAGCCGGTGGCCGGAATCACTCCGATCGACGAGATGATGAAGATTGCGAGCATCTCGCAGTCGGGACCCTCTCTCGCGGACGCGACTCCGCGGATGAGCGGCGCAGAGCTGCTCTCGGCGGTTGCGAACGGCAAGCATGAGGACGCCTTCGACAGGATCGTCAGCGGACTGATGCCTCGAGGACTCAGCGCCGCGAGCGGCGCCAGCCCCATCTCGTTGCCGATCTCGGTCTCGAGTTTCGCACCGGAGACGATCAAGCGATTCTCCCCTTACTTCGAGCAGCTCGGCTTCGTTGCGGTGCCGAGCGGAGCGGCCTCGTCATCCTCGGTTTCGAGCACCAAGACGACATTTGCACCCGGCGATCCCGTCGGCGCGGTGCTACTCACAGGCGATTTCAATGTTGCGGCGAGTGGGACGGTTACTTACACCGAGGGAAATCAGGTCTTCGCCTTCGGTCACCCGTTCCTCGACATGGGGGAGATCAACTTCCCGATGGCGACGTCGGAAGTCGTCACCGTGATGCCGAGCGTAGCGAGTTCCTTCAAGTTTTCGAATACCGGACCGATCGTCGGCGTGCTGCGCCAGGACCGCTCCGCGGGGATCTACGGGGTGCTCGGTGAGAAGAGCGACATGATCCCGGTCGAGGTCACTCTGAACGGTGCCGGGGTGGCTCACACCTATCGGGTGAATGTCGTCCGCCACTCGCATCTCTCGCCGCTGATGCTCGCGATGGTGACAGACTCGGTAGTGGCAAACTCGCAGCGCGCGGCAGGCGAGCGGACGGTCATCCTCGAGTCGGAGATCCAGGTACGAGGCATGAAGCCGATTCTGCTCCGCGACGGGTGGGCGGGGACCCAGGCACGCCAGGCGATTCCGCAGTACCTCGCGATCGTCTCCGGCTACCTGATGTCGAACGAGTTCCGCACGGCGGAAATCGAGAGCGTGAAGATCAGCCTCCGCCACGAGGACGACCTGCGGATCGCCCGGTTGATGGAAGCATCACTCATCAGGCCGGCCAATGGCCGTATCACCCCCGGAGACACCGTCCAGGTGCGGGCAACTCTCAAGCCCTTCCGCGGCGAGCCGTTCGTCGAGATTCTCGATGTTCGCGTTCCGGCGGAACAGCCCGTCGGCAGCGCGTATCTGCTCGTCGGCAGCGGGTCGGTCATGAACTCAGTCGACTTTTCACTCGTTCCTCCCGACCCGCGGACGCTCGAGCAGGTGATGGGCGTACTGGAACGCCTCCGGCCATCGACCGACCTTACCGTCGGACTCTATGCGCCGTCGGACGGAGCGGTGACCTCGGGGGTCTATCTGCCAAACCTCCCGCCATCGATGCGCGCGATCGTAGTCGGCGACACATCGAACACCACGCGCGCCGCCGTCAAGTTCCATCCCGCGGGGCAGACGGTAAGGCCGCTCGGATACATCATCGATGGGGCGCTCAAGATCGACATCAACGTCCAGCCGGCGCTGTGACGCTGCTGACATCGCGCGCTCCCGCCACTCTCTTTTCACGAATGCGTCACTTCCTCCCGATGGGATCGGGGCAGAATGGGCGCTCGTGCCCGGTTATCTGAATCCTGCATCGTGCTGAGCCACGGGGCGTCGACGCCACCGTCATGCTGAAAGGAAACCCAATGCGCCGCTTCCTCCTCACGGCTTCGATTCTGTTGATCGCGCTCGACGCGTTTGCCGTCGCGCCACAGTTCTGGCGCGTCAGAACTCCGGAAGACTTTCTCGCTGGCGAGATCGAAGGCTTCGCGATCACGTCGCGCGGCGAGCTCAAAGTGGCTCCCGCGGCGAGGAAAGTCGCCTCTTTCACCGATCCTTTCGTCCTTTCACAGGCGGTTGCACCGAATGGCGACCGTTACTTCGGTACCGGCAATGACGGCAAGGTCTATCGCCTGAAGGGTGAAGAGCTGAAGGTGCTGTTTACCGCACCCGAGCCCGAAATCTACGCGATGGTCTTTCGCGACGGCGCGATTTACGCAGGTAGCTCGCCAAACGGAAAGGTCTACCGCATCAACCCGGACAGCGGAGCTCACTCGGTCTTCTTCGACCCGGAGCAGGCCTATATATGGGCGATCGCAGCCATGGGGAATGGCGATCTCGCGATTGCGACCGGCGTAGAGGGGAAGCTGTTCAGAGTGACGCCGAAGGGGGAAGGGAAGGTTCTGTACGACTCATCCGACACACACCTTCGATCTCTCGCCGTCCGCCGCGACGGCACCATCCTCGCCGGAGCCGCAGGACGCGGACGGATCTACCAGATCTCCCCATCCGGCTCTGCGCATGCACTGTTCGACTCGCCACTCAATGAGATCACGACGATTCACATCGACGGCGACGGCACCGCTTATGCCGCGGCCGTTAGTAACGTTCTGCCGTCGAGCGCGCCGGCTAGAACCGCACGTCCCGCTCAACAGCAGCAGCAACAGCAGCAGCAACAGCAACAACAGCAGTCAGCGGAAGCAGGGAAAGACGAAACTGCCTCGGCCGTCTCGGTGACATTCTCCTTTGAGGATCCCGCCGCCGTAGCTGCACAGGCCGGCAGTTCCGAGCTCTACCGCATCCACGCCGACGGATTCGTCGAGACGGTTCGCAAGTTCGATCGCGAGATGGTCTACGCGCTTGCGACAGGCAGCGGAGGCGTGCTCCTTGGGACCGGTCCGACAGGCCGCATCTACGAACTGCAGGGCAATGAGCTTTCGCTCGTCGCCTCGGTGCCCGAAAAGCAGGTCATTTCGATCTCTGCCTCACCGTCCGGTCCGGTCGTCACCACGACCAACTCCGGTGCCGTGTATCGGCTCGATGGAAAGGCCACGAAGACTCCCGAGTACCGGTCGGCGGCGAAGGATGTCGAACGCTTCTCCCGATTCGGAAACTACAGAATCGAAGGCCGCGATCTTTCGAACGGAAGCGTTGGAATCGCGTTCCGCAGCGGGAACACGCGGACTCCTGATGACACATGGAGTACCTGGAGCGGAACGTCGTCGACTCTCGAAGGCAATATCCAGGCGCCAGCCGGGAGATATGTGCAGTGGAAGATCGAACCACAGAAGGCGTCGCCCTCGGCCGTGATCGAGGCGGTGACCGTGACGTTCGTCAACCGCAATGTCGCGCCGCAGATCGAGGGGCTCGTCGTGCACGACCCCGCGGTCATCTTCCTCAGCGCGAGCTACCCCGCGGCGCCGCAGGTCGTTGAGGCAACTAATCCCGACGAGCATGGGATTTTCACCAGTCTCGACACGCCGCGTGACCGCATTGGAAGCGATCAGGGAAAGCGTGCTTTCCGCAAAGGCTACCGCACCGTTGCCTGGCGCGCTCAGGACGAGAATGGAGATCCGCTGCGCTACTCGCTCTGGTTCCGGATGAAGGGCACCGAATCGTGGCTCCGCCTTCGTGAAAACATGGAAGAGACGCAGCTCAACTTCGATACCTCCCAGCTTCCCGACGGAAGGTACGAGCTTCGACTCGTCGCTAGCGATGCTCTCGCCAATCCCGAGATGCCGCTCACGGCAGTGAAGGAAGGGGTCGAGTTCGAGATCGACAACACTCCGCCGTCGATCGCGATCACGACCAGCGGCGACGAGATCGTCGTGCGCGTGACCGACCAGTTGTCTCCGGTTGCGCGCGTCGAATACTCGGCGGACGCTGAACGCTGGAACCGGATGACACCCGTCGACGGAATCGCCGACTCGCGCGACGAGACCTTCCGCCTGAAGCGATCCGAGCTCAAAGGAAAGTTCATCGTCATCCGCGCAGTCGACGCGTTCTATAACGTTGCGACCGAAGCCGTGACGGCGCGGTAGGGGGGCCGGTTCCTCGGAGTTCCTCGGTTCCTCGGGGTGGCTCAGTCAACACGTGCGCTTGTCATCCCGAGCGGGTGGTGGGTGGGTGGCGAGGGATCCCTGAGTCGACGAGCAGCACGAGAGGGCGCCGGGCGGGGCTTGGGTCAAGGGCGACCCGAGGGAGTCCGGGCCGTCGGCAAGGGATCCCTCTCCGTCCTCCGCCCCTCACACCCACCCGCCCAGCCCCGGGGCTCCGGCGGCTCGGGATGACAGGCATGGGAGGTCGCGAACCGGGAGCTCAGCAGGTTGCCGAGAAACCCGAGGAACCCCGAGAAACCCGAGGAACTCCGAGGAACTCCGAGGAACTCCGAGGAACCGGGCGGGCGGGGGGCGGCTACCGCGCTGCCCGGGCCAGCCGTTCCTGTGCCGCCTTCTCCCCCTCGGGGAAGAAGACGACTTTGAGCGCCTCGTGGCGGTCGAAGCGGCCGATGCCTTCGTGGAAGTCGTTGAGCGAGTCGAAGGTCGCCTGCACGACCCATTCGACATCGAGTCCCGAACGGAGAAGCGCGAGCATTCGCTGCCAGGTCGAGTACATCCGGCGACCGATGATGCCGTGCATCGTCACCCCTTTGAAGATGACGTTGCGGGTGTAGTCGTCGATGGTGACTGAATGGCCGGCGGGCAGCCCGAGGAGGGAGAGTGTTCCTCCCATGCGGACGATGTCGAGAGCGAAGTTGATTGCGGCGCTCGAACCGGACATCTCGCAGACGACATCCACACCGACGCCGTCGGTGATGCTCTCGATCGCCTTCTTGACCTCGGCCGCGGGAGTCGTCCGGACATTGAAAGCGTGAACGTTGGCGACGTTGCGCGTTGCCGCCCAGCGCCGCGCGCTCTCGAGCGCGTGGTCGCTGACGTCGGTCACGATGACGACGGAGGCACCGCTGTGCTCTGCGATGGCGGCAGACATCGCACCGATCGGTCCGAACCCGGTGATCGCGACCGACTTTCCGGCGAGATCGACGACTTGCGTCGTATGCACGGCGTTGCCGAGTGCGTCGAGGAATGCTCCGACGCGCAGCGGAACGTAAGGAGCGAGACGGATCACGTTCGATGCAGGAACCTTCACGAACTCGGCGAATGCGCCATCCTCGTGGAGACCGTAGATGCGGGTGCGGGTGCAGATGTGGCCGTTGCCGGAGCGGCACTGCGGACACTCGCCGCAGACGACATGCATTTCAGCCGAGACGTAGTCGCCGACGTGGAGCGAACCTTCGTGCGAGCGGCCGGCATCCGGCCCGAGCTCCTCGACGAAGCCGCAGAACTCGTGACCGTAAATCCGCGGGGGAGCGACGGAATCGCGGATCGACGGGTCCCAGTGGTAGATGTGTTTGTCAGTTCCGCAGATTGCTGCGGCGGCAACACGGATCAGGACTTCGCCGTGACCGGGCTTCGGAACAGGACACTCTCGGACTTCGGTCCCGTCGGTGGCGTCGAGAGGAGCAGACTTGACGACTGCGAGCATGATGGTGGGCCGCGCCGGGTTTGAGCGTTTGAGGCGCTACGGCTCTGGCGGCGCGGATGCTATCACGTCGAATCGGGATGGAAAGGGGCGGCGTCACGCCTGGAGGTTTGACCGGCGGCGGACGGTCCTGCGAAATGCGCGGAGAGCAGAAGCGCTCCATTGCTCGAGCCTCGGCGGTTCGTCGACCGAGTGCACACGGTGCGTGCGCGGAAGGTCTGCGATGAACTGCGAAATCGCCCGGATGAGTGCATCGGGATCCCGGACGAAAATGTCCTTATGCAGTCCGCGGTCGACGCATTGAATGCTCTTCGGCGCGTCGCATGCTTCGAAGATCTCATGTGCCATCCAGCAGGGGATGACCTCGTCGTCGGTACCGTGCATCACCAGAAGCGGCACGGTGAGCTTGCGGATGACGCTGAGCGTGTCGAACAGGTTTCCGGCGAACAGATGAACCGGCAGGCGGGGGAAAAGGACGCGTGTAATCCGAGGCAGACTCGTGAACGTCGACTGAAGGATCAGTCCGTCGAACGGATGT
>DASVLC010000223.1:0-7204 GCA_036385045.1 Thermoanaerobaculia bacterium
GGGTAATTCCAGCGACCGACCGGCGGCTCGCCGATGATCGCGGGCTGCTCTCCGCCGCCTTCCGGCGGGTCGCGCAGAAGCAATTCTTCGGTCCAGCGCTGGTAGAGCTTCCAGGACGCGTCGGTTACCAGCCAGTTCTGACGTTCCGGCTCGAGATCGAGTGCAGCAAGCAGCCCCCCCACCCCCTGCGGTGCGCGAACCGCAACGACGATGCGATTCGGCCCGTCGCTGACGAGATCCGAGATGTCGTAGAGCGCGAGGCGGCGCTCGTCGGCCACTGTCGATCCCGAGTGACTTACCCGCTGGCTCCCTGCCTGGCGACCGTTCACCCAGAGTGTGTACTCGGGGTCACCCAGGATCTTCAGGTGTGCGTAGAGCCTGTTCTCCGGAAGAGTGAAGTCACGCGTCGCAAAAAACGCGAGCGGCGCACCGGCCATCCTCCGGCCCTCCGGCCAGATCCACCGCGCCTCTCCGGTCACGTCGTAGAACTTGCCGGCATAGAGAACGTGAACGCGGCTGATCACGGCGGTGAAGAAGACGATGACGAGCAGGACGACCGTCAGACGCCTCATCAGGTCGCGATCGGCTGCACTGATAGAATCCCCGACCGGCATGCGGTCGGTGATTGTAATTCCAGCGCGGTACGGATCGACTCGCTTTCCCGGCAAGCCGCTCACGCCGATTGCGGGCCGAACACTGATCGAGCGCGTCTACGAGCGAACCACCGCCTCGACAGAGGCGGCCGCGGTCTACGTCGCAACCGATGATGAGCGGATCGCGGCGCACGTCACCGGCTTCGGCGGACGCGTCGTGAGTCCGAGGGGCGACTTCGCGACCGGCACCGATCGGATCGCCGCCGCTCTCCCTCTCATCGAACGGCACGAAGGCTCTCGTTTCGACATCGTGGTAAACGTCCAGGGAGACGAGCCACTGATCGACATCACTCTCGTCGATGGTCTGATCCGAAGACTGCGTGAATCGGATGCGGGAATGGCAACCCTCGCCTGTCCACTGTTGCATGAAGAGGAGTTTCTCGATCGGAATGTCGTCAAAGTCGTGCTGGACGTCGATGAGAACGCAATTTACTTCTCACGCGCACCGATCGGTTCCAGGAGTGACTCTCTGCGTCACATCGGCGTTTATGCCTATCGCAGGGAGAGTCTCGAGCAATTCGTGGCCACCCCGCAGTCCCCGCTCGAAAGGGCGGAATCGCTCGAGCAGTTGCGAGCCGTGCAGCACGGCCTTAGAATTGCCGTGTCGCGCACATCGAAGCCGCACCTCGGCGTGGATCGGCCGGAGGACGTGGCTCGCGTGGAGAAAGAACTTGCCAGACTGCACGCGTAACAGAGGGGCCGTTTGTTCGTGAGCCGCCAGCTCACACCCTGCGAGTCTCTTCACACGCACCCGGATTCTCTCCCCACCCTGACGAACCGAACCGCACACTTCACCAGAGGCGCGCGTATTCACCTGATTTTCAACCGCCATCGCTCCATCGATGGAACTCTGCCGGAGGGCACATGAGCACGAAGTACATCTTCATCACGGGCGGCGTCGTTTCGGGTCTGGGCAAGGGCATCGCCGCGGCGTCGATCGGAGCGCTGCTCGAAGCCCGCGGCTTCACCGTCACCCTGCAGAAGTTCGACCCCTACATCAACGTAGACCCGGGAACGATGTCGCCGTTCCAGCACGGCGAGGTGTTCGTCACCGATGACGGAGCGGAGACCGATCTCGATCTCGGACATTACGAACGCTTCACGTCGATGCGTGCGACGAAGAAGAACAACTACACGACCGGCCGCATCTATCTCAAGGTCATCGAGAAGGAACGCCGCGGCGACTATCTCGGAAAGACCGTTCAGGTCATCCCGCACATCACCGACGAGATCAAGAAGTGCATCCGCGACGTGACCGAGAAGGTCGATGTCGTAATCGTGGAGATCGGAGGCACGGTCGGCGACATCGAGTCGCTCCCGTTCCTCGAAGCGATCCGCCAGTTCCGGCAGGAAGCCGGCCGCGGAAACGCCATCAACGTGCACGTCACGCTCATTCCGTACATCAAAGCGTCGGAGGAACTGAAGACGAAACCGACCCAGCACTCGGTGCAGAAGCTGCGTGAGATCGGCATCCAGCCCGACATCCTCCTCTGCCGGTCCGACCGGGTGATTCCGGAGGAGATGAAGCAGAAGATCGGTCTGTTCTGCAACGTGGAAGAGGAGTCGGTCATCCCCGCCTATGACGTCGAGTACATCTACCAGGTGCCGCTCGCCTTCTCCCGCGAAGGCCTCGACGAGATTCTGCTCGACAAGCTTCATCTTCCGCACGAAGAAGTTGGATCGCTCGCTCGCTGGGAGGAGATCATCCGCAAGATGCGCCACCCGGAGGATGAAGTGCGTATCGGCTTCGTCGGCAAGTACGTCGACTTCGGAGACTCGTACAAATCGCTGAACGAAGCACTGACTCATGGCGGCATCGCCAATCAGGTCAAGGTGCGCATCGTCTACATCGATTCCGAATCGCTCGAGGAGGAGGGCTATCACGGTGACCTCACGAGCGTCGACGGAATCCTGGTCGGCCCCGGATTCGGTTCCCGAGGTGTCGATGGAAAGCTTCGCGCGATCCGCTACGCACGCGAACGCCAGATCCCTTACTTCGGCATCTGTCTCGGCATGCAGTGCGCCACGATCGAGTTCGCTCGCAACGTCGCCGGACTGGTCGGCGCCAACTCCACCGAGTTCGATGACGATGCTCCCTACAAGGTGATCTACAAGCTCCGCGACCTGATCGGTGTCGACGCCCTCGGCGGTACGATGCGCCTCGGAAGCTATCCCTGCACCCTGAAAGAAGGCTCGATCGCACGCGAGGCTTACGGCGCCGAACGGATCGACGAACGTCACAGGCATCGCTACGAAGCCAACCCCGAGTACATCCCGCAACTCGAGGAGCGCGGCTTCAAGGTCAGCGGCCTCTCACCCGACGGCAAGTTCGTCGAGATCATCGAGCTCGAAGGACACCCCTGGTTCGTCGGCTGCCAGTTTCATCCCGAGTACAAATCGCGCCCCACCGCCCCCCACCCGCTCTTCCGTTCGTTCATTGCAGCGGCGAGGGCGTACAAGAACGGCAGCAAGGCAGTAGCGCCGGTGGCCAGCACAGTCGACGCAACTGCGCATCAGGGATAGCGCACTCGTCGCGCGAAGCGCTTTGGAGTGCGCGCGGCCACAGCCGCCGCTTTCCAGCACTTCGGATCCGCCGAGAGTGAAATCGAGCGCCGCCGGGCATTCGTTCCGTTCTCCCGTTTATACTCACACCATGACCGCGCCGTCGCGCCGGATGCACTACACCTACCAGGAGTACCTGGCGCTGGAAGAGGAGAGCGCGATTCGGCATGAGTATCTCACCGGCGAAATCTACGCGATGGCCGGAGGGACTCCGGATCGCGCGGCTCTGGCCGCTGCAGTGCTGGCGATCCTGCGGCCGCAACTCCCTCGAGGCTGTCGCGCGTTCACATCGGATCTGAGAGTCCGAATCTCCTCGACCGGCCTGACGACCTATCCGGATGCTGCGGTCGTCTGCGGTGGCAGCCAGCGGGCGCCCGAGGATCCGGTCGCCGTCACCAATCCGCTCATTCTGGTCGAGGTGACGAGCAATTCGACCGAAGCCTACGATCGAGGGGAGAAGCTGCGGCACTACCGCGCAATCCCGTCGCTGCGGGAGATACTCGTCGTCTCGCATCGTGAGCCCCGGATCACGATCCACAGGCGCGGTGATGGCGATCGATGGGAGTCGACCGACGCCGCGGAAGGCCAGTCGGCAACGCTCGAGTCGATCGGTGGCCTTCTCCAGGTCGACGACGTGTATCGGGACGGACTCGAGGACGCCGGACCGCGGGCCTGATCGACCGTACCGTGGATGCCGCAGGAGCCGCGCACCTGGCCATTCCGCCCCCAGTAATCGACCATCCATCCCCCGCAGCCAACCGGCCGTCCCTCCATCGTTGGCGGGACGTCTCGCGTGGCCAGAATGGACGCCATGCGATTCCTACTCATCCCCCTTCTCTTCATCTCGCTCGTTGCCGGCGCGCAGTCACCGGCTCCGACTTCCGCCGATGCGAATCCGCGCGAAGTACTGAACGCGTGGCTCGCCAGTTTCAACAGGCACGATGTTGCAACGCGTGAGCAGTGGCTGCTCGAGAACACGACCTTGACGGCGGAGCAGGCGCAGCAGATTGCGATGGTCGACCAGAAAATCCGTAGCGAGCATGGTCCTTTCGAGCTGATCCGCGTCGTTCGCACAGAGGGTCATATGATCGAGGTCCAAATGCGGCACACCGGTACCGGCGGCGTCGCGCGGATGCAAGTGACTCTCGATCAGCAGGATCCGAAGAGAATCGCCGACGTGAGGATTCAGCCGGTGAAGGTGAAAGGAAACGGCGACGGTCCCGGTTGAAGCTGCGGTTGAACCTGCGGAACCGAAAGGCTGGACCGGGGCCCGATGGCGAACGGCTGGCAGATGGCGTCGAGACCGGGCCAGGTAATCCTGATCCGGTCCGGCCACTCCCCTGGAGACTGGTGCCGCGCGCGCGTACCGTTCTGATCGTCTTCGGCTGCTGGACGTTCGTGGCGTTGTTCTTCGCTGCGCACATCGCCATCGGCAGCCGCGCC
Organism: Thermoanaerobaculia bacterium; assembly: GCA_036385045.1. Classification (GTDB taxonomy): domain Bacteria; phylum Acidobacteriota; class Thermoanaerobaculia; order Gp7-AA8; family Gp7-AA8; genus QHVT01. The sequence goes on from DASVLC010000223.1 coordinate 4,659, forward strand.
ATCGGACGCCCGGAGAGTTTCTCCCGGGCGTTCGCGACGTTCATGACGGTCACGTATTTCTGGGCTGCAGTCACCCCGTTGATCGTCATCCTCTCCCGCCGGTTCCGGCTTGCCGCGCCGCACGCCGGGCGAAGTGCCGCTGTGCATGTCGCTGCGTCATTCGTCTTCGCCGCCTGCAGCTTCACCGCCTTCATCCTCCTTTCGCCCTACACGACGGAGTTGCGGGTGAACGCGGCGCCCTTCGTCGATCGCCTGAAAAGGCTGATGGCGGGCCAGCTGCACGTCGACCTCCTCCGCTACTGGGCGGTGGTTGCGATCGAGCATATGTTCAGCTATCAGAGGCAGGCGCGCGAGCGTGAGGCCGCACTCGCGGCGGCGCGCCTGGAAGTATTGAAACGGCAGCTGCAGCCGCACTTCCTGTTCAATACCCTCAACAGCATCTCGGTCCTGATGTTCGAGAATGCGACCCTGGCCAATCGCATGCTGCTTCGGCTCTCTGATCTTCTCCGCCTCAGTCTCGCCGACGATTCGCCGCACGAGGTCAGCCTCGAGCGCGAGCTCTCCTTCCTCGACCGCTACGTCGAGATCGAGCGGATGCGTTTCGGAGATCGCCTCACCATCGACATGGACGTCGACACCGAGACCCTCGGCGCACTCGTGCCGAATCTCATCCTCCAGCCGATCGTCGAGAATGCGATCCGCTACGGCGTGGCCGCCGTCGATCGTCCGGCGACCGTTTCCATCCATGCCCGCAGGTCCGGCAACGAGCTGCAGCTGCAGGTTCGCGATGATGGTCCAGGCCTCACGCCGGGAGCGAAGCGCGGGGTCGGACTCTCCAACACCGAGGCACGCCTGCGGCAGTTGTATGGCAGCCACCAGAAGCTCGAACTGCTCCCCGCCGAGGGCGGCGGAGCGCTCGTCAGTATTTCCATCCCCTTCCGGGCTGCGAACGCCTGATGCGCGTACTGATCGTCGATGATGAACCGATCGCACGGCGGGGCCTGCGGCGCCTGCTCGCCGCCGAATCGGATGTGCAGATCGTCGGCGAAGCGGGCAGCGGCACGGCCGCAGTCGACGCCATCGCCGAATTGAAACCGGACCTCGTCCTGCTCGACATTCAGATGCCGGAGATGGGCGGCCTCGAAGTCGTTGCGACCGTCGGGTCGGCGCACATGCCGACAGTCGTGTTCGTGACCGCCTACGACCAGTACGCGGTCGAAGCGTTCGACCTCAACGCTGCCGATTACGTCCTCAAGCCGGTCGATCCCGAGCGCTTCCGCCGTGCGCTCGCCAGAGCACGGCAGCGGCTCGTCGACGGCGTCCCTGGCGAGCTCGAAGAACGTCTGCGGCGCGTGCTGGAGAGGACGCGGGCGCTGCGGCCGGAGCGGATCGTGGTGCGCTCCGCGGGCAGGATCCAGTTCGTCGACGCCGAGGAGATTGACTGGATCAGCGCCGAGGACAACTACCTACGGATCTACGCCGCGGGAAAGACATACCTGATGCGGGAGACCGTCGGAGCGATGGAAGCGCGCCTCGACCCATCCCGCTTCCTGCGGATCCGCAGCTCGACGATCGTGCAGATCGCGCGCATCCGCGAGATCCGCCCCCTCTCGAACGGGACGTTCGAGCTGCAACTCCTGGATGGAACGCGCGTCACCTCCGCCCGCCGCTTCCGCGACCGCATCGAAAAGATCGTGAACCAGGAGCGTTGAGCTCGGTTCCACGGCGAAGGAGTTCTTTTGTTGCGCGATGGCGTCTCCATGAGAAGTGAAGTCACCGCCGAGCCAGGCTTCACCAGCGAATCGTCTCTCTCGACGAATCGTCTGCATCTCACCTCTACGCCGAATCCGAGTCCGCATCGTCCAACCACGCCCAGCACTCCCCAACGTCACCCCGAGCGGGCGTGTGGGCGGGCATGCGAGGGGCCTCGCAAGCTAGTACTCCGTAACGCTCAGGGTCACACGAGTGCAGCCGCGACATTTTGCAGGCGATTCTGAAGCAGAAGCGGCGAGGCGGCGATCCAAACCAGGCGGCGCTTGCCGCCTCGGCACCGCGCGACTTTCAGCCGCGTAGCGGCTTCGGACGGTAGCCGGGGGTGCGTAGCGGAACGCGAAGCACCCCCGGAATGAAGCGCAAAACCAGTGTGCCACGTAGTGGCACCGGACCACCCGTTTCGCATTCACCAATGACTCGCAGAGCGCGCGTCATCATTTCTTCGCGCGAAAGATCGCACGCGGTACCTCATCCCACGACCGTGGGGCATCCGGACTCCGGCGATACTCGTTGATCGATTCGTCGAGAAACCTCCGCGGCTCATCGGAGATCAGCAGTCCCTCCTGGCGCCCTCGATGATGTTGTTCCAGGGAGCCGGCGCTCTGGGAATTTTCGCGGCCCTCCGCGCGACTCTACACTTCGCTCGTCTTCGATCGCCCCATGCGGACATGCGGAGGCGAGTCGCTCCGGCGCCTGAGTGCATGGACTCAGGTGGCGGAGGTTCGCGGTCGCGAGCATGTCCGGCGCGGAACGCACCCGTCAAACCCGCTGGA
>DASVLC010000224.1:0-2316 GCA_036385045.1 Thermoanaerobaculia bacterium
ACGGCAGCGACGTCTCCATCAATGTCGAGGACAAGGGCGACTCCTACGTGACCGCTGTATGCGACCGCGGCATCGGCATTCCTGCCGACGAGCTGGGTCAGGTGTTCGAGAGATTTCACCGCGGCCGGCAGGTCTCTTCGACCAACTACGGCGGTCTCGGCCTCGGCCTCTACATCACGCGGCAGATCGTCGACCGTCATGGAGGAACGATCTGGGTCGAGAGCCGTGAGGGCCAGGGGACGGCGTTCTACTTCAGTCTCCCTGTGGACGAGCAGGCGTCTGACACTGCGCTTCCGGCCGAGTCGCCGGCCGAGCTGCGGCAAGCCTGATCATCCTGTCCGCAGAGGGGAAGCTACCGGTTCTCCCTCCGCGTTCCACCTTCTCAGATCGATGCGGCTTCTCCTCGGCATTCTCCTCTTCTCTCTGACGACGCAGCTTGCGGCGCAGAGAGACCTGCGCCTCGAGCTCGTGCGCGACTCACTGACCGGTACACACTGCCGCTATCGCGAGTATGTCGCAGGCCTTCCCACCGACTACTGGGTCACGCAACCGTGCGCACCGCAGCGTCAGGGTGAGCTCAGCATCGTCACTCGACAGCCGCTTACACACGAGGGAAGGCGGTTCGTCGAAGGGCGTGTGATCCGTCGCGTCATCGTCGAAGAGGCGCCGCTTCAACCGTACCTTCATGACTATGACGACGCCACCGGCGAGCTGCTGCGCCGAGTCCCTTTCTTTCATCGATCGAGAGCCGCTCGGGTGTTCGACCCGAATCCGGTCGTGACGCTGAACGACCCCGGCCTGCAGAACCAGAACGATTCGCCCTTCGCTGTCCCACCGTCGGCCTACCACGACGTTGAGCTTCGTGACGTCGCCGAGAGCGGGCCGCTGCGCGGACCGCATGTGACGATCGTCGACCGCCAGGCGCCGGCGATTGCCCCTGCGGATGCATCAGGGTCACTGCTGTTCGATCGGAGCGAGCCGGGATTCGAAGACGTGAACGCTTACTTTCACGTCGATCGCAACCAGCGACACCTTCAGGCGCTCGGTTATACCGGCTCGCGGCGTGTCGTTCCGTATTCGATCGAGATCGACACGCATGCGGCGGGTGGAGCCGACAACTCGTTCTTCCTCCCTTCGCCGCCGCGCCCCGGCTACGGAACGCTGTACTTCGGGACAGGCGGGACTGACGACGCCGAGGATGCCGATCTGATCGTTCATGAGTACGGACATGCGATTCTCGAGTGGATCTCGCCGGGGACGTTTGGCGGCTCGTTCGCCAGTCAGTCGCGAGCGCTCGGAGAAGGGTTTGGCGACTACTGGAGCTACGGGGCGCATTACGAAGCGAGGCTCGCGAGTGGGCGCGATCTCTTCTGCCTCGCCGACTGGGATGCGCGCTGCTGGCTCGATGCGCCGGAGTCGGGCTGCGTCTATCCACCAGGCTCCGATTGTCTGCGAAGGGTCGACAGCCCGAAGACGATGAGCGATTACGAGATGGGTGACAGCGCAGGGCTCGAGCATCGCAATGGCGCGATCTGGGCTTCGGCGCTGCGCGAGATTCATCAGGCGCTGGTGGCGCGACATGGGACGACTGAGGGTCGGCGGATCTCGGATTCGATCGTCGTCGAGTCGATGTTCGGCGCTCCGCCGCAGCCTTCGTTCGCAGCCATCGCGCGTCAGATGCTCGAGGCCGATCGGCTGCTGACCGGCGGGCTTCATCGCGCGCCGATCTGCGCCGCGATGACCAGCCGTTCGATTCTCAGCAGCTGTGACGATTACCCTCGCGGTGAATTCACGCTTGTGCAGAGCTCAGGGCGCGGCCTGCCGATTCCGGAGAACACTGCGGCTGGCGTCATCTCGCTGCTCACGATCAACGACACGAGGTCAATCGAGCGCCTCCTCGTCCGGGTCGACATCGCACATCCGTCGCGTGGAGATCTGCGGATCGAGCTCATCGCGCCCGACGGAACGACCGTTGTCCTGCAGCCACTTTCACTCGACCGCACCGCGGATGTCCGCGTCACGTTCGGGCTGACCGCCACGCCTCTCGAGTCACTCGACATCTTCCGCGGGCGCTCTGCAGCGGGAGTCTGGCAACTCGTTGTCCGTGACCTGAGACCGCTCGACATCGGAACGCTCCTTTCGTGGGGCCTGATGATCCAGTTCGAGGGCGACGACCCGCTCGCGTCCCGCCCGCGGGTTGGCCCGGCGCAGGTGGTTCCTGTGGTCGCGAACGTGTTCGGCGCCGGGATGACGCGCTATCTCTCCGACGTCCGGATCGCGAATCGAGGAACCGAAGCGAGGCTGGCGACTCTCGTC
>DASVLC010000225.1:0-22000 GCA_036385045.1 Thermoanaerobaculia bacterium
ACGTTCCAGCGTGCCGTGACTCTGCGTGATCGCTTCGGGAGTCGAGTCGAAGGTCTTTGCCACGGCGTCGATTACGTCCTCCAACTCTGGTCGTCCGGGATGAACCTGGGCGCGCTGCAGGTCCTCGCTCTGTTCCTTTTCATCGAGCAGCTTCTGAATGCGGTCGATCCAGGAAGCCGTGCCGAGGTAGATTCCGGCGACGACTCGATCGAGAAGATCCTCTTTGTCGTCGATCCTCTCGAGAACGAACTCGCGCCATGCCTGATGCTGGCTCTCACGATCGGAGCCGAACTGGCTGAGGAGCGGATCGATCGTCAGCCATGAAGGACATTGCGTCAGTCCCGCGCGCGCGTTGTAGCTGCTCCAGATCCAATCCTCGGGCCGCGAGACGATGCCGGGCTTCACCGGGTTGAGAGCGATGTAACTGGAGAGCACGAGCCCCTGCGACTCCTCTTCGACCAGAATGTTCTTGAACCGCTCCTGGAAAAGATGGCCGCGCCGCTTGTGACGCTTGTTGAAGATCTGCACGTAGCGGCCGAGGAAGCGATGCATGCCGGTCGAGAGCGTGCACTCAGGCGTCTCGATCGCCAGGTGGAAGTGGTTCGTCATCAGGCAGTACTCATGGAGAACCCATCCTGAGCGTGCGATCTCTTCGACCAGGAGGTCAAGAAAGAGCTGGCGATCTTCGTCATCCCGGAAGATCGGGATGCCATCGTTACCGCGCGACATCACATGATGCAGCGCCCCGGCGTATTCGACTCTCGGCTGCCTCGCCATCGCACCACCGAGGCTACCTCGGCATCAGGCGCGAGCCGAGGAGGTGGTGCGAATTGGCGCTGAAACCTCCTCGGAATGGAAGAAAATGAGGGGGAATGACCGACGAGTTCTACGAGGCGTGGACCGGGATGAACCTGAAGTGAATTTAGAAGGCCTGTCCCCCGATCTGCCTGTCCCCCGATCTGCCGATCTGCGTGCCTGTTGTGTTGGATCTGTCTTGAAGTGAATTTCGAAGGCCTGTCCCCCGATCTGCGTGTCCCCCGATCTGCGATCTGTCTCCCGATCTGTCGGCGCAAACTCACACCTCCACAAAGCGCGAAGGGACGAACTCGCACCGGAGAGGACGCCATCACGGGCAGACGTGGACGTCCGCGCTCCCAGCCAGAGGTCCGCACTCCCAACAACTCAACTCGACTCCGTCCTCCACTGGGAACTCGGAACCGCGAACTCGGAACCGCGAACTCGGAACCGGGAACTGGCAACCGCCTCAGCCACAACCCCCCCCCGCAACCCCGGGTTTGACTCACGGATTCGGCGTATCGAGAATCCCCTCGATGTACGAGGCATCGTTCGTGGCATTGTCGAGGATCGACACGTACGAAAAGATCCCGATGTCGGACTGCACCCTTGCGTACGCGTCGGTCGTCTCGACCTGGGCCGCTCCGACCGCAACGAAGAGGCTGTTGATCTGCTGCGGGGTGCGCGGCGGAACGGTCGTCGGCAGCTGGCCGAGCAGCGTGCCGTCGGAGCGATACAACGACACCGTCACACTGGCAGGCGTCGAGTTCGGATTGTAGAACCCGATGTTGGTCCGGAAGCCGAACTGGAGGATTCCGCCCTGCCAGCCGAGGCCGGGGAAGATCGTGTTTCGAAGAGCTGCGGTGATGGGGCGCGCCTGCATCGCGAATCCGTAGCTCGGACCGGACGCAGGGCTGTAAAGGCGGGACGTCGCTGCAATCTCCCCAAGATACGACTCCCACCGTATCTCGATGGCGCCTGCGTTCTGCGACTGACCGAAGAGTGACGTCACGATGTCGATGTACTCCACCGACCTGCCCGGGAACAGCGTCGCGTCCCGCTCCACGGTCGTACATGCGGAGTTGGCGTAGCAGTGCAGGGTGAGCTTCACCGGAATCGTGTTCGTGGCGGACTGATTGACCAGCCAGAGATCCGAACGGAAGGCAGAGTTGTTCGCCCCCGTGATCGACGCCGCAGCCGGAATCACGAGCCGTTTCGAGAACGCGCCGGTCGGACCGAACTGAATGCGGTCGAACAGGGCGGTGAAGGAAGCGCCCGTCAGCAGCTGAACGTAAAGGTCCACGTTCGCCGACATCGCGTCGCCTCCGATGGAGGGCCTGTTGATGAGAGTCCGCACGTGCCAGTCGGCTCCGGGAGTGACCCCGGCGGCGGTGGTCGCGACCTGCCTGGTTTCACCGGTGCAGTTCGGGCCGGCGAAGTAATGAATCCCGGCGAACGCGTGGCCGGTGCCCGACTGCCCTTCCGGCACGCGGATCCGGACGATCAGATCGTGATTCACGCCCGGGGTGACGCTCACGCACTGCCTGAGGGTCACCTGATCAGTGTTCGCCACGACCCGCGCGGCGGCCTCGGGAGCGTCCCACGTTGCAGCTGAAGGAGGGACCGAAGTCCACCCCGCGAGATCGCGATCGAAGTCGGGGTTCACGAGCAGATTCTGCGCCGCGGCCACGACCGGCAGCGTCACGACGAACAGAACGAGAAGCGACCCGCGGATTGCAGCCCGGCAATTCATATGCAGCTCCTGAAGGTGTTGAGGGGTTCAAGGAAAAGGATAACAGTTCTCGCCGAGGTTCGAGCACATCCCAATAGTCGGGCGCATAGAGCTCGAACGTGCCGGCCTGCGTGCTGCGCGCGCCAACATGCGCGCTCGTGCGCTCCGCCTACGCGACGCGTCACGGTGATCGTGCAACAAGGAATTGGGACAGGCCTTCAAACTTCTGCTGAGTAGCGAGAGATCTGGCGGATGGGCGCTGCCAAACACGTGCATCGCACCGCCCGCCCACCCAGATCCTCACGCTACGCTCCTAAGAAACTCCCAGTGTTTGTACGGGTTTAAGCGCGTACGCATGAGGCCATGTGCGCAGGCCAATCTGACGCGCATTGCTCACGATGCTCACAACGTCGGGGATTCCATCACCCGACTTGTCGCCCCTCTCCCCGCGATTTTAGCGGGGAGAGGGTGGCCCTGAGCGAAGCCGAAGGGCCGGGTGAGGGGCTGCGCCATCGGCCACACACGCGCAAGTTGCGGGTGTCGGGGGGCGAGACGCCCCCTGCGGACGAGGACGTCCGCGCTACGGCAGGCGAGGACGCCTGCGCTACGAACCCCGTGCGCCTTCGCGCACGACGGACCCGAGTTTCTTTTCCTCAGGCGCGGCGCCCGCGCCTTACCTGGCTCAGGATGACAGCCAGGTGATATCCAGGGCGCAGCTGGCGGAGACGTGGAAATAGAGACGGAAATGGGAATGGGCCCTTCACGCGCGCATGACGTTGCGCGGAGCGGGCATGAACGTGCGGCTGCGAACCATCTTGCGAACGCTGCAGCCCGATGGTCAAACCGCGAGTGACCAGGCGGCCGCAATCAGCGCGCCGCTCATGATCGCGACGCCTACGGCGTACGTTCCGCCGTAGAGAAGCAGCGTCTTCGCAACTGCTGCCTTCCGCGTGACGCCGTAGTAACGCCGCTGTGCGATGAACAAATAGACCAGCAACAGGCCGATCGTCACCACACTCATCGCCTGCTGAAGCGGTCCGGGGTCAAGCCCTGCCTGGAAGTAGATCGGCCAGACTACGATCGCGAACAGATAGCTGAACGACAGAAAATGGGCTGTGAAGACCAGATGCTCGACGAAGAATCGTTTCCGCCACGCATAAAGGAGCTTCAGAATGACGGCGACGCCCAGGATATTTGTGAGTTGAAGAAGCGAGAGATTGCGATGCCAGCGTGCGTTGAGCCTCTCGATGTACGCAGGCACCGTCAGTCCCCTCTTCGCCGCCTGCTCTTCGACGAAGCCGGTCATTTTCCCCGACTGATCGAATCGCATAAACGTCTCGACGTTGTAGAGAGCCGCGGATTTGTGGACGCTGTAAACGACGAACTGCAGCGCGAACAGAGTGAGAAAGAGCCGCAGCGGTGCAATGGCCCGCTTCTTCTGGCCGGAGAAATACTCCACCGTCAGCTTCCCCGGCCTGAAGACCAGATCCTTCAGCGTGCGGAACAGCTTCGAGTCGAGATGAACGAGCTCGTGGAAGACTTCATGCGCGAAATGGCCAACCGTCAGGTCATGGTGATCCGGCTGCCGCTCGCCACAACTCGCGCAATACACGTCGACTCGCTCATCCCCGCAATTGGTGCAGGAACGACCGGAGGCTGGAGAGGAAGAGTGCGTGGAAGAGACCGCGTCAACGCGGGGATCGGCTGTCATGTCGGAAGTGGTCGATTGTAACAGGACCTCATTCGCTCACACCTTCACGACCCATCCGCGTCTCGCGAAGATCCAGAGGATCGCCAGCCACACGAGCACGAACGAAAGAGCCCAGAGAAACGAGGCCAGCATCGGCTCGAAGTGCGGCTTGAACAGCAATCGATAGCTCCACGCCTGCAACGCCACTCCGTCAACCTTGATCATGCCGAGCAGCCGCGCCATCAGCCCGGAACCGAGGAATGCGATGAGCGGATTGATTCCGAAGATCACAAACGGCCGACTCCACGCTTGCCGTCCGCGCACATCGATGATCCAGATGAAAAGTGCGAGAACCAGGAGTGCCCAGCCGGCGGTAAACACGACGTACGAACTGGTCCAGAGGTTCTTGTTGATCGGGAACAGAAATCCCCACACCCATCCGAGAGCGATCGCTCCCCCGCCAGCAACCGTCATCGCACCGAGTCGCCGACGGACCACGAGCGGCGCCGCCGCAACTCCGAGCAACGCGGTGGCGATCGCAGGAATCGTCGACAGCGGCCCCTCGGGGTCCCACGTCTTGCCACCCTTCCAGATGTGATTCGGTCCGAGGACTGCGCGGTCGACCGCTGCGGCAATCGTCGCTTCCGGCGGTTCGAGTGGCCCGAGGGAAAGCAGGCCCCAGTAGCCGAACAAAAGTACGGCGACTGCAAGCGCGAGTCGCAACGCCTTCGTTCGATACTTCTGGAGTTCACACCATCGCGCAATGAACGCCGCTGCGATGTAGACGACGCCGATCCTCTGCAGAACGCCGCTGAGCCGCAAGCGTTCGAATCGTTCGAGCGTGAAAGGGAAAGCATTCAACAGCAGCCCCGCGAGCACGATCAGCGCGCCGCGGCGGATGATGCCGCGCGGATCCTTCTTCGACAGCTCGGTGGTGATGCCGACGACGAACAGGAAGAACGGGAAGATGAAGTCGGTCGGTGTCCAGCCGTGCCACTCCGCATGACGCAGCGGCTTCCAGACCGCGCTCCATGTCCCCGGATTGTTGACCAGCAGCATGGCGGCTACGGTCGCGCCACGGAAGGCGTCGAGCGAAACGAGCCGGCGCGACGGTACCGCGCTCACGTTCTCATCGGACATGAGAACTTTCCGGCAATCATGAAAGCAGCGTCCTGTAGACCTTCAGGTGGCGGATCGCCGCCTGCTTCTCCCCTCGCCGCTCGAGCACACCTGCCAGATTGTAGTGCGCCTCCGCGTTCTCCGGATCGAGAGCGATCGCACGCCGATAGACCTGCAGTGCCTCGTCGAGACGACCGAGGTCCTCGAGGGCAACGCCGAGATTGAACGCGGCGGTCGGATGCTCGGGATCTGCTTCGAGTGCAGCGCGGTAGTGTCGTGCGGCCGACGCCGCATCTCCGCTTTCGTGGAGGAGGCGGCCCAGGTTAACGCGGGCGTCCGTGTGAGCCGGATCGGCGCGGATCGCCCGCTCGTATGCTTGCTTCGCTTCCTCCACCGATGACGACTCGAGTTCGCAGGCGAGTTCGTACCAGTCCGTTCCAGCGTCGTTGTCGGGCGTCATCGACTGCAGACGTTCCGCGCCGACCGCGATCTCGGCAACCGAGAAGTCGAAGAGCGACTGGCCGGATTCGGGATTCCAGACCGTCCCCTCATCCCGCACGACGACCTGCTCTCCCTCGGCGGTGATCCGGATGCCGGTCAGCGGCTTCCCTTCCGGCAACTGCTCACGCAGCTTCGTCAGAATCCGCTTGACCTTTCGCTGCGGAATCTTCGCGGAGACCAGCTCGCTGACCGTGCGCAGGACGATCAGGTCGCGAAAGCCGAACTGCAGTGCGCCACTCGCGCCCCGCTCCGCCTCGATCAGTCCGCGGGCCGCCCAGTCGCGAATCGTCGCGGGCGACAGTCCGAGCATCGCGGAGACCTCACGAACCGAGTAGGACATGCCGCTCGCATTGTAGCGGGAGGAGCGGTGCGTGACCTCGTCGCGCGCGGCGCTTTGGAGTGCGGCGGCCTCAGACGCCGCTTTCCAATGTGTGCAGACGCCGGAAATCGGGCCGAGTGCCGAAGGGCGCGCTCGATGTCGTCTTGCGGGTGATCGTTCGGTATGGGAAAGCGGCGGCTAGGGCCGCCGCACTCCAAAGCGCTTGCGCGCGACAAGAGAAGCGGGAGGACGCGTGCCCCTACTTCGCCTTCCGGCTCGTGCTCGCCGTCGCAGTCCGTTTCGCCTGCTTGGGAGCTTTCCGATCCGCCTTCGGCTTCGCTGCCGCTTTCGACGCTGCGACCGACTTTGCTGCTGCGGGACGGGCAGGCGCGCTCTTCGACTCCCCCAGACTGCGCCGCAGCGCTTCCATCAGATCAATCACCTGCGCGTGAGGCTCCTCGGTGACGGCTTCCGTGATCTCTTCCCCTTCGATCTTCTTCTGGATGAGACCGCGGATACGTTCCTGCACCTCATCGCGGTAGTTCTCCGGATGGAAACCTTCACTGGCGCTCATCTCGGCGAGCTGGATCGCCATCTTCAGCTCGCTCTCCTTCACCTCGGCGTCGCCGAGGTCGAGCTCATCGATCGAGCGGATCTCGTTCGGATAGTAGAGCTGCTGCATCACCAGCCCCTTTCCGAGCGGGCGAAGCACGACGATGTAGCCCTTGCCGCGCGCCGCGTACTTGGCGACGGCCCAGCGGCCGGTCTCTTCGAGAGCGCGGGCGAGCAGCGTGTAGGCGCGCGCCGCTCCCTTGTCCGGCCCGAGGTAGTACGGCTTGGCGAAGTAGATCGGATCGATCTGGTCTGATTTCACGAACTCGGTGATCTCGATCTGCTGGGTCGCCTTCTCTTCGAGCGCCTTCAGCTCTTCCTCGTTGAAGAGCACGTACTGGCCGCGTGCGAATTCGTAGCCCTTCGCGGTTTCAGTCCGATCGATCGTCCGTTCGTCTTTCGGGCAGAAGAGCTGTTGCTGGACGCGAGTGCTGCAGTCTTTGTGCAGCATGTTGAAGGAGATCTTCTCGGACGATTCCGCAGCGGAGAAGAGTTTGACCGGAATCGAAACCAGCCCGAAGGCGATCTGTCCGGTTGCAATGGCTCGTGGCATTGAGTGACCTCTTACCTGACTTTCTTACCCGGGAGAGGGAGCCGTGCGAACGTGTCTCGAGACCACGTGGCAGTTCTTTCACAACATTCCGTCCGGCCTGAACCGGGCCGGTCAAGTTGCCCATGAACGTGTGCATCTTACAATGCCGCTTCGTGAAACGCTACGAAGTGATTCACGCAGCCGTGCGGCGCATCCCGCGCGGGAAGGTTGCTACCTACGGCCAGATCGCCGAGCTTTCAGGACTCGAAGGGCATGCCCGCCAGGTCGGTTATGCGCTCCATTCACTGGCCGCTACAAACGACGTGCCGTGGCATCGTGTGGTGAATGCGCGCGGTGAGATCAGCCCGCGGTCGGCGGGCGACTCGCACGAACTACAGCGTATGCTGCTCGAGGGTGAAGGGGTCATTTTCGACCGAGGTGGGCGTGTCGACCTCGAACGCTTCCGCTGGAGTCCTACTTCGCCGGAACGCGGCGCTGCAGTTCGTCGAACCAACCGGAGATGACGTTCCCGACATCATCAACGGCGCACCACCAGCGGCGGCCGGATGCGTCGCGGACCAACGCTGTTCTGCTAGCCCTGCAGCCGGTCTGGTGATACGAATCGGGGATCGCCGTGCAGCACACGGTCGAAGGTGGCGATCGAGGAACAACCATTCGCAACCGACCGCTCCGCGATCAGATAGTCGGCGAAGTCGCCTTTCCCATCGGCGAACGATTCGATGGCGTGTCGCACGTCATCCGGGTGCTCGATCTCCAGTTGCGCAGCGCGTCGAATCTGTCGAAGGATCGCAACGATCTCGTCGCGCCGAAAGCGATACGCGTACGAAAGAACCCATACAGTCTCGCAGAGAACGATCTGCGGGATGAAGAGACGTTCTCCACGATCGATCGCGGCCTCGATGAGCGTCATAGCGAGTCGGGCCTGCTCCGGATCGTCCTCCACGAGGTATCGAACGAGCACATTCGTGTCGAGCGCAATCACTTCCCGGACGCTCCGCGCTCGATCGCTCCCTGCATGTCATCCAGCGAAACGGGTCGTCCACGCCGCTTCAGTGCACCGCGGAGCGTTCGAACATCGACAGTCTCTGGTTCTACGACCACTTCCCCGGCCCCTCCGATCTGAAAGCTCAATCGGTCACCCGATCCGACTCCCAGATGCTCCCGGATCTCTTTTGGAATGGTGATCTGACCTTTTGACGTCATCGTCGCGGTTGGCATTTCCTTACACAACGAACCATGCCTTACCGTATTCCTTACGCACTACTCGCGCAATGGAGTCCTGCTTCGCCGAGGTCCTGTTGCCTGGCGAGCTCATCCTCTCTGAGCGATACTGCGCCAAACATGAAAGCGAAGGCTGTCATCTACCTCGTCACCTTGCTGCTGCTCTGCGTCGCCATCGCAGTCGTAGCTCTCGGGCGGAGTTCCCGACGAACGCCGAAGGTTTCGCGCACTGAGAACGTGGGATCTTTCGCGATCCTGACCCACGAAATCCGTTCGCTCAGGGGCTGGAACGAGGGAAGGCTCAGCCGCGGCACAACAGAAATCTATTCGATCACTCACCGTGGTGCGCCGTTCCGCTTCGTCGGCAAAGCGGGGCTCCTGGTCGACACGGAAGCCGAATACGAACAATTCAACGCCGTGATCACCTTCACCTCCACGGAGCCGGTGATCCTCGTGAACGTCGGGGACGCAAACAACCGCAGCTTCTTCTACCTGCTGCGCGAGGCCGAGGGGAAGCCCCAGGCCATCTACCTCGGGGAAGCCTCGGGCGGAGTGGCGGCTGACTGGCTCGACGCCGCTCCCGGCTCACCGCGGCTCGAGAGAAAACTCGGCATCCATCGTGCGCATCTCGAGGGCGGCCGCTATCTATTGCTCGGGAATGACACGGTCCTCGATACGACGACGCTCGAGGCGTTCCCTCTGGAGAAGTCGTCCCTCTTTCTGCTTCCCCACGAAGCACCTCTGATGATCTCGCCGGATCGCAAGAGCTTCGTTCGCTTTGCATCGCAGGACGACGATCTTCATCTGGTGGTTTTCGACTTCGTGAGCCCGAAGACATATTCAGTGCCGATCGTACGGACGACGATGCGCTACAACGATCTGCAGTCCATCGACGCAGCATGGATCGATCATCACCTCGAATGGAAGGACGGCCTCCTGGTGCCGCGCGAGAGCTTTGCGCCCCTTCGCCACCGGGGACGCCTGACAACGGACGCCGAATCGTATCGGGAGTATCGCGTTCAGCCGGTCCGACAGGAGATGCAGACCGCGGTCGTCGACTTCCTGCGCGAAACGATGAAGGGAACGCTCCTTCCGAGACGCGAGTATTCGTCGACTGACATCATTTCGGTCGATGGGCAGAATGTGAACGTGATGTTCACCGGCCAGCATGTTGGGGTCTGGATGGATCGCGGTCAGGACTCATCGCTGATGATCAGGATCGCCGCCGACTTCGACGCTGCACTTGCCGGCGGTTCGTACGACTCGTTCTTCCTGCCGTAAAGACTGTCGTTCGCTCAGGCCGGCTCGATCTCGATCAACGCCTTCATGAGGGCCACCGCCGCATGAAACGACGGCCCGCCCATTTCATCGCCGGCGAGCAACTCGACCGGCGCCTGGCCGAAATAGAGTCCACCGGGCGTCAGCATGCTGATCCGGGCATCACCATACGCAGGAGCCGCCGGCCGCGGACCGTCGCATGGTCCGATATGCGGGATCACCGCGGTGGCGGAGGTCAGCAACTCGTCGATCCGCCCGTCGAGAGAGCTGTCGGGCCGGTCCCAGATGATCCCGGTTCCACTCGAGTTGAAGAATCGTGCAGAACGATCGGCATAGGCAGCCAGCAAGGCCGGACCGTCGTCCAGACCCACCTCGACCACCACACCGAGTACTCGTTCGCTATCGCCCTCACAGGGAACGCCGAGCAGCCGCAGGTGGTGCCACGCCTGCAGGTAATGCCGCGACTCGAGATCGGGCGTGTCCAGGACAGCCCTCAGACTCGCGATCGCCCCCGCCGCATCAGAGCTCGTCAGCCGGTCGGCCGCTTCTGCAAAGTGCGCCCATGGCAGCAGGTCACGCTCTCCGTGCCCCCACTCTTCCAGCGCGACATCGCCGAACAGGATCTCCCTGATCTCTTCGACGGCCCCTTGTTCTTCTCTGCTTCCCTCGCCCATGGGCAAATGATAACAAGCTGCGTTGGCTCTGAGACTATTTCAGACCCATCGAGATGGCCTAACCGTGCCTGACGCGGCGATGCACAGCCTAACCCCGCGAGCCGGACGAACAAGAGAGTTGTTGCCCCTCTCCCCGCGATCTTGGCGGGGAGAGGGTGCCCTGAACGAAGCCGAAGGGCCGGGTGAGGGGTCGCGCAATCGGCCACATACGAGCAAGTTGCAAGTGCAGGGCAGTTGTTCGGCCCCACTCATCCGCCTTCGGCACCTTCTCCCCCCGCAAAAAGCGCGGGGGGGAGAAGGGCAACAATAGTATCCGTGTGGCAGATGCGCGCAGGCCTGCCTCCTGCCAATCACTCGTTCCGGTCGAACAGCGTCGTGTTCTTCCGCCGACGGTAAGAGAGGAAACCAAACGCAAACGCCGCGGGAAGCAGAAGCGCGTAGCGGGAGCTGGGAGAGAAGTAGAAGTACAGTGCCACGAGTGCCGATAGCGCGATGACAACGCCTTTGCCAATGCGGAGTGCGCGACCGGATCGGATCGGCAAAGCCAGCAACCGTCCGATCACGAATGCGGCAAAAGTCGCGAGAGCGATCTCCACGGAAAGCGAGAGAGATGACAGGTCAATCATTCCGGACGGCACCACCCAGCACGCGGATCAGGTACCATTCGACGCCGGGCGTAGGCCAAAAGGGCGTGGCGCGTGTCAAACGAAGTCGAAAATGCGGTCATAGAGCTGCACCGGTATCTCTCAGGCCTGACCCCTCCGCTCCGAGCCGGAGAGCTCTTCAGAACCCTGGTAGGGCTCCCTCCCGAGCGGATCGTCGGTGAGATCCAGGCATGGGTGCGAGACCAGCGCCAGGCAAACCCCGCAACACCCGCCTCGGAGTTCGTCTTTCACGCGATCCGAAAGCTGTATCTGATCGGAGAAATCGGCATCGTCGATCCTGAACGCGTCGACGCCTTCTTCGACTGGCTCCTTCCTCTCGCAGTCGAGTCGTCGCCGCATGATGAACGTCCTCACCTCCGCGCTCGTATCGCGGCGATGACGCATCGGGTGAGCGTCGTCCCCACCTTCTCTGGAAATGTGGCCGTCCCTTTGACTCCCAGTTATCCACCCATCATCGCCATCCCCGTCGAGATTCCTCCTGTGCCGAGTGCACTGCCGCCTGTCGCGCCAGAAACACCACCCGCCTCCGCGAGCGAGCAGTTCGAGCTGATCGTCGGTCGTATTACGAAAGAACAGGCGGAGGGAAGGGCAATCGGGCAGGAAGAGGCTCTCGCCGCACTTGCGCAGCTGGTAATACTCGCCGCCTCGACCGCCGGCAGCAAGAACGATCTGCGCGACATGATGAGGCGGATTCCGACCCTCGTCGATCCAAAGCAACTCGGCAACGTCTTCCAGCTGATGGCCCGGTCGATCCCACCGTGGGAGATTGTGCTGCCGAGCTATGAGAAGCCCTTCGTTCCTTCGGCAATCCCTGCGATGCACAAGATCATCTCGTTCAGCTCGGATGAACTGGAACGGGCGAAGCGACTTCGAGAGCTCATTCTGGCTGCGATCGAACAGTTCAACACGGGGTCACTGTTCGCTGCCTCCGTCATGCTGGATCTCGCCGGCACCGCCTTAACTGAACCAGGAATCTCCAGCAATGTCGTCGATCGGATCTGCAGCGAGGCAGCGGGAACTCTCGACCCGAACCAGTTGCGAAACTATGTCGGAGAACCCTCTCGTCACCCTCTTCTTCGAAAAGTCCTCGGCTTTTTTCCGTCACTCCGAAGCGGTGCGATCCTCTCGGACCTTCGCGGAGAACGCCGTCAGGATCGCAGACGCACTCTCCTCGCGCTGCTGCAGGCGTGGGGACCCGCCGGCCGGAACGCAGCGCTGCATCGCCTCAGAGCGGAACTCGACCAGGGGCCCGGCGCCGACACATGGTTCCTGCGGAACACGATCTTCCTTCTCCACCGGATTCCACGCGAGGACGAATCGAGTGCCGACGAAGAGCTCGAGACTCTGAGGCAGGCTTCTTCGCGAGAGCAGATGATCTATGTCGTCAAAGAGGCGATCGCTGCGATCGGAACAATCCAGACCATCCCAGCCGGCCGCTTGCTGAACGAGCGGCTGACCGAGCTCGAGAACGCGTTACTGCGGGGCGACGAATCGCGTGGACCGCTTGAAGAGAGCCTCCGCACGGTCGACCGTATCATCGCCGGCCTGGCGAAAGTCGGTAGCCCCGAGGCACTTCGCAGGGTCGTGATGCACGGCCTGAGGACCGAGCCGATGCTGGGCGATACGCGCGGTCGCGTTTCGGTTCTGGCTCAGCTCGACCTCTCTTCTGCCTCCGAAGCGCTCGACCGACTCACGGCCGGCATACGCGCCGAGTTACCGAGCGTTCTCGGCAGGGTCATAGGCAAAGCTGCGAACACCGTTCCTCTGATACAGGCCCTCTCCTCGACCGATACTCCTGCCGTTCGCGAGCTGCTCGCGGAGATCGCATCCCGATACCAGCGTCTGGAGCTCGGGCCTGTCGCGACAGCGACGCTCTCACAGCTCGAGACGGCCCGCGCCCGAATCGCAGCAGCTGCGGCAAAACCAGGCCCGATCGGAAGAGAGAGCGGGGAGCTTCGGCCGTTCGGACTGCCCGAACTCGTTCAGTCACTCGGCGAGTCGAAGGCGACCGGCCAGCTGACCATCGCCGAAGCCGATCGCCGGCCTCGCGGACGTCTTGTCTTTCACGCGGGGCACGTTCTCGAAGCAGAGTCTTCGGCACTGAAGGACGACGAGGCCTTCTTCAATCTCATCGAACACCCGGAAGCGGGCTACTTCACGTTCGTATCGCAGGAAGTGAGGGACGGAAGCCTCCGCGCCGAGATCACGCCACTTCTCGTCGAAGGGCTGAGTCGTCACGACAGCCTGATTCGTTACCGTGTGCTCGTCCCTGACCGGGCAGCATTCAAACACAAGGGACCGCGCCCTACTCCTCTCGCGGACGAGAAGGATCCAGCACTGATGAAAGAAGTCTGGCGCCGGACAATCTCCGGCGCAGCCGTCGCATCGTGGGAGGGGCGCCTCCCTGCCGACGCCTTCAGGATTCGCCGGCTCGTCGTCCACTGGCTCGAGGAAGGAGCCATCGAGGACGCAGACCTCAGGGGTTACCATAACTGATGATGGAGAAGAGCCCCGGTCCGGCAATCCCAATCGTCACCGCGGTCACGCTCGTGGTGGTGACGCTCTACTCGTGGGCCGGGTACACAATGGTCGCCTCATTCAGCGTGGCGAACCCGGGCTATCCGGGACACGCCCGCGCCGCGGCCATCTGGAGCGTCACCGGTGTTCTCGCCGCAGTCGCTGCGGTTGTTTGTGCGGTAGTCGCGTGGCGGCGCATGCGGGCGCGGCGGACGCAAGCGGATTGAGCGGCGAATCGACAGGAATGTGACGCCACCGCCTCCTTCAGGAGCGGCGAGCCAGTTCCCCTCGCTGTCATCCTGAATCGCCGGAGCCCCGAGGGTGGGCGGATGGGCGGTGCCAAACACGTGCATCGCACCGCCCGCCCACCCAGATCCTCACGCTACGCTCAGGATGACAGCCTAACGGGCTTACGTTAAGGCCATTCGGATGACAGTCTGGAAGACAGGTTAACGACAGGAGGTTGCTCGTGTTTGTCACTTCGCCGGATCGTGATCCGCCGACGCAAACAACCAATTTCCAGAGGAAGCCGTATCCTTGCCGGCCCGCAAAACCTCAGCGGCGCGGGGTGACGACCGCGAGGGTCGACTCCTCGGGTGTTGCGGCGAGAACCAAAGCCCAGATGCGCGCGTCGTCCTCTGCTTCGACGGTGATCCCGATGCGGGGACCCCACGACTCTGTCAAACCGTTCACGAGAGGGCCGAGATCGAGGTCGGCAAATCCCGGGTACGACGGAAAGCCATCCTCCTCCTGGCCGGCGCTCAGCTGGAGAGCCGCACTTCGCACTTCCGATCCCGCACTCCAGCCGATGGTGTACGCCTTGACGAGGACACGGACCGGAGCGGTCCCGAGGGCGTAGATGCGGAGCCGTTTCTCGACGGTCGGCGCGAAGGGAACGTTGAGAAGATGAACTTCGGATCGGAACTCGGTCTCCGGAACGAGGGGGATCTCGGTCGCCAGGCTGGCACGAATCGGGTCATCGGGAAGAACGGAGCCGGAGACATCGCGTGCACGCAAGGACCAGAACAACGAGTCGCCGGTGCCCGAGGTGACCGAAAGGAACATGCCATGCAGCGCAATGAACTGCTCGTTCCCGAACATCTCACCCGGCTGTAGGACTCGCAGAGGACGGGGGCCTGGTGGGCAGAGGATCGCACACACAAAAGGCTTGAACCATTCGATCGAACGTGGGCCACCATTCTGAAGCCAGAGACTGGTAGACCAGAGTCTCGACCCGACCCATATGTCACCATGGAAAGGGATAAGGATGCTCTCGAAACTGGTGGTTGGCGGTGTGACCGCGCGTCTCCGCTGCGCGAGGGAACGATCTGCGAGGAGTACCAGGAGGAGGAGGAGACCGACCTGCAAAAGGCGTGGATAACGAATTTCAGATTCCGAAGTTCTTCGCACAGCGTGGTCCTGGCGGCATCCGAGGATCAAGTGCCGAAGAATGCGGGCGCAATGAATGTGCCTGGTACAAGCGATCGCGGTGAACTGAGCTGCCGTTGCTGATCCGTCAAACCGTTTCGTAGACCAGCTCGCCAACCCCACTGCGTCGCCGGACCACTCACGGTCCGGCGACGCGCAAATCACTCTCTACCGCTCCACAGTCACCGGCGGAACGACGATGCGCTGCGGTGGGGTCTTCTCGAGCTGTTCGAGCAGCAGCTTCACCGCCGCCTCGAGCGACGGATCCTGCCCTGCGGCAACGAGATCCGGCCGGTCGACGACTTCGATATCGGGCGCAACGCCGATGCCTTCAACGGCCCACATGCCGTCGGTATCGAGGAAGCGGAACGTGGGAGCGGTGACGGAGCCTCCGTCCATCAGCGACGGGTTGCCGGAGATGCCGATCAGACCACCCCAGGTGCGGGTACCGATGATCGTGCCGAGATTACGCTTGCGGAAGTAGTACGGGAGGGCATCACCGCCGGACGACGAATAGCCGTTGATCAGCATTGCCTTCGGGCCGACGTGAGCGTAGGCAGGCGTCGCCGTCGGAATCATGCCGCGGCGCACCCAGTAGTTCAGCGGCTGGCGGTCGAGGAGCTCAATCATCCGGTCTGGAATGAATCCGCCACCGTTATAACGATCGTCGATGATCAGAGCGTCCTTGTCGACCTGCGGGTAGAAACTGCGGAAGAGCTCCCGGTTCCCTTCCTGCGCGGTGTTCGGCAGATGCATGTAGCCGATGCGGCCGCCAGATGCCTTGTCGACGTAGTCGCGTCGTGACTGCACCCAGTCGAGATACCGGAGGTTCGTCTCCTTCTTGATCGGGCGAACTTTCTCTTCACGCGAACCGGCGAGGTCCGGCCGTGAGTTCACACGCAGAGTGACGACTCGGTCGGCCTTGTTCTCGAGCAGGCGGTAGAAGTTGTCGACTCCTCGCGTCGAAATGCCATCCACGGCAAGGATGTAGTCACCGGAACGGACGTTCACCCCAGGCTCAGTCAGCGGAGAGCGGAAGTGCTCGTGCCAGTTCTCTCCCGGGAAGATCTTCGCGATTCGGAAGAATCCGCTGTCGCCGACGATCTCCGCACCAAGCAACCCGTTGTCGACACGGCGGGTGGTGAGCTCGGGTGGTGAGCCGACATAGAAGTGGCCCGCGTTGAGCTCCCCTCCGAGCTCGCCGAGGATGTAGTCGAGGTCAGCGCGATGAGCGACGTGCGGGACGAGCTGACCGTATTTTTCGCGCATCGCATTCCAGTCGAGGCCGTGCATGTCAGGGTCGTAGAACCAGTCGCGGAGAATTCGCCAGGCATCGTTGTAAACCTGAACCCACTCTGCCCGCGGATCGATCCGCGTCTGCAGGTTCGTCAGATTGAGCGTCGAGTCTGCAGGCTTCTGCGCCGGCTTCGCGTTCACGATCGAGTAGTTGTTTCCAACGCGTGCAAGAATTTTTTCGCCGTTCGACGAAAGCACGTAATTCTGAACCGTATCGAGAATCGTCTCTTCCTTGCGATCGTCGATGTTGTAGAACTTCAGCGAGCGCGACTCGCCCGCACCACGTACATAGAGCACGCCGGTCGGAAGGGCATCGAGGGAGGTGTACTGACCGGGAGCGCCGGGAATCGCGCGCACCCGATTCTCGAATCCGGCGGGATCGATCTTCACGACGAGTGGCGCAGCCGCCGCTTTCGCGTCGGCCGCCGCGGGAGCCGGCGCCGGAGGGGCGGTGAGCTTCTCTTCATCACTCTGCGGAAGGAACAGCGCCGGCCCGTCGGCCGCGAGCACGCCAACGTAGACGCGCGTCGGATCGGTATTGACGTAATTGAACTCCATCGAGCTGAATGTCAGATTGAAATCTCGATTCGACGTGAAGTAGAGATACCGGCCCTTCGGATCGAATACCGGGTTCCCGTCATCCGTCATATCGCTAGTGAGCTGATGCGTCTTTCTTTCGGCGAGGTTATGAACGAAGACCGACGAGAATCGTGCCTGGTTCAGTTTCGTATAGGTCAGCCAGCGCGAATCGGGCGACCAGCGATAGTCGGTGATGTCACCGTATTCGTCCTGGTCGACCGCCGTGATCCGGCCGCTGGCCACATCGACGACGTGAAGCATCCGGTCCTTGTCCGCCCAGGCGAGCATCTTCGAATCGGGTGACCAGCGCGGAGTCAGACGCCACGCGGTGCCGGCTCTCGTGATCTGACGCTCTTCCCCACCACCCTCGGCCGGACGCACATACAACTCGTACTCTCCGGAGCGGTCACTCAGGTAGGCCAGCCACCGGCCGTCGGGAGACCAGCTCGCGTCGCGCTCGCGGATCCCCGGCGTCTGGGTGGCGTTTCGAATCTCCCCATCTTTCGCAGGAACGGTAAACACCTCACCACGTGCGACGAACAATGCTCGCGCGCCGGTGGGAGAGAGAGTGAAGTTCTCGATGTTGTCCCGCACGTTGCGGAAGTACGGGAGCGTGCGCCGCAGGTCGCTCGATACACGGATCGGGATCCGCTCGTTCCGTCCGCTCGCGGGATCGAAGCGCCAGATGTACCCGCCGTACTCGTAAACGGCCTGCGTTCTGTCCGAGCTCGGCCAGAGGACGTCGTACTCGGTGTGGTTCGTGACCTTCGTCGTCTGTTTCGTCCCGAGGTCATACGACCAGAGATTCAGCCGTCCTCCCTCACGATCGGAGGTGAAGTAGATCCGGTTGCCGATCCAGAGCGGCTGGTTGTCCGTGTAGGGGTTGTCGGTGATCTGCTCGGCACGGTCGCTCACCAGGTCGTAGATCCAGACATCCTGAGCGCGTCCGCCGCGATAGCCCTTCCACGTCCGGAACTCGCGCTCGATCGGGGTGTAGACGATCTTCGTACCGTCGGGCGAATACATGCCTCCCCCGCTCTCCGGTATCGCGAGGGGACGTTCCATACCGCCTTCGAAGGGAATGACGTAGGGGCGCGCCATCCGGTCACCCCATGGCAGGCGGTGCGGAAGAAAGAGAATGTGCTTGCCGTCGGGAGTCCAGTCGAGGATCCGATTGTCGATTCCGCCGCGCGGAGGCATCGGACCGACGTCGTTGTAGAACGTCAGCTGTCTCGGCTGGCCGCCTTCGACCGGGATGACGAATACCTGTACGCTTCCGCTGTACTCACCGGTGAAGGCAATCCAGCGACCGTCGGGCGAGAATTTGGGAAAGTACTCCATCCCTTCGTCCGAGGTGAGGCGGCGGGCTTCACCACCTGAGGTCGAGGCGAGCCAGATGTCGCCGGCATAGACAAAAGCCACCTGGTTGCCATGAATGTCAGGCTGGCGCAAAAGCCGCGTGAGATTCTCCTGGGCCGAGGCGCTCACGGTCAGGAACATGAGCAGAAGGAGTGAGCTGATCGCTTTCATGATGGCTCCATAACACAAAGTGGGAGGCGGTTTCATGCATCGTGCTTATTCGTTACTGATGATTGTCCTTCTCGCCGGCTGTGCCTCGGGGCCCGCCCGGCCTGACGGGATCGCCTCGCCGGACATCTCCGTCAACCTGGCCCACCCGATTTTCTTCGGAGGAAGCTCGACAGCCGCCGCGACGATCGACGTGGAAATCCGCAACCGCGCGGCGGTCCCGATCACCGTCCGCCGGGTCGAGATCGACTCACCGGGGATGGTGCAGTACACCCTCCGCCGGGAGTCACGAATGGTGAATCAGACAATCCAGCCCGGCGAGGCCACCACCGTTACGATCGCGGCCACGGCAATCACCCGGACGGCGATGCCGAGCGAGCCGCTCACGGTCCGGACCCTGATCGAACTGCGGAGCGGCTCCAGCCGGTGGCGTGAGATCCGCCTCCGCAGCGAGTAACCCGGCCAGTCACAACCGCCGCACGGTGAAGTCGATCAGCTTCTGCTTCAGCCATCCGCGATACGGAGGGAACAGCAGGTCGATGGGACTGAAGGGAAGCCACTGACGCAGAATGCTTCTGGCGTTCGAGAAGGTCTCGAAGCCATGGATGCCGTGGGCTTTACCCATGCCGCTCCCCCCAACGCCTCCGAAGGGGAGCTCCAGCTGGAAGAACTGAACCATCGCGTGGTTGACCGCCGTTCCTCCCGCTCGAGTGCCCCGAATGACGTAGTCAGCCAGTGAACGGTCCTTCGTGAAGAGATAGATCGCCAGCGGCGACTCGCGGGTCGCAATCCGGGCAACCACTTCCTCCCGATCGCGCCAGCTGAGGACCGGAAGAACCGGGCCGAAAATCTCCTCGCGCATGACGCTGGATTGGTCGCTCACATTGGTCAGGACAGTTGGAGCAGCTTCTCGCCCATCGACTGCACCGCCGATCGCGATTCGCGCGCCTTCGGTGACGGCCTGTTCGATCATCGCTCGGATCCGCTCAGCGTGGCGATCGTTGATGAGATGTCCGCGGCAGCTCTCGCCGAATGTTTCGAGTGACTCACGCAGATTCTCGAGGAACTCCGTTTGCACGGACTCATGCACGAGAGCGTAGTCAGGCGCGATGCAGACCTGACCGCTGTTGAAGAACTTGCCCCACGCCACTTTCCTGGCCGCCTCGCGAACGTCGGCACCGGCGTCGACGATGATGGGCGACTTACCTCCCAGCTCGAGTGTCACGGGAGTGAGGTGCTCGGCCGCGGCGCGGAGCACGTGCCGGGCGATGGGAGCACTTCCAGTGAAGAAGATGTGATCGAAGCGCCTGCGAAGCAGCGCCTCGGCGACTGACGAGTCGCCCTCGACAACCGCAACCTCGTTCTGATCGAAGGTCTCGTGAACGATCTCACGGATGAACGCGCTCGAGGCGGGAGCGAATTCGGACGGCTTCAACATCACGCAGTTGCCCGCGGCTACCGCTGAGACGAGGGGACCGAGCGTCAGATTGAACGGAAAGTTCCAGGGAGCGATGATCAGCACCATCCCTTTCGGCTCGTGGACGATGGACGAGGACGAGCCGGACAACGCAAGGTTGGTCCGCACGCGCCGAGGCCTCATCCATGAACGGAGATGCCTGGCTGCGTGGCGTGCCTCGCTGGCGACCGGATAAATCTCCGCGAGGTCGACCTCAGCTGCCGGGCGACGGTTGTCCTGCCACATCGCGGCGCGCACTTCATCCTGGCGCCTTAGGAGCACGGCTTCCAGCCGGCGCAGCTTCTCGATCCGTTGCGCAGCCGTCGACGCCGCGACGGCTGCACGATTTTGCTGCTGCGCAGCGTAGATCCGTTCCAGCTCTACTTCGAAGGAAGCGTCGCCGGACGCAACGCGAGCAGCGGTGAAAGGTCGTTCACTCCCTTCGCCGCGCTGCTCGCCGGAGATCACGGGAATGCCACTTCGTTGATATTGGCGAATCGGATGTACTCGAAGAGACCGGTGTGATGATTACGTCCAATGATGTCGATCGATGTGGTGAAGCAGGAGTCCACGAAGAAGAGGTCACCCTTCTGGCCGTTCTTCAACTCGACGTTCACTCGCAAAAGTTGCGTTGCCGCGCAGCAACCCGACTGCGCCGTCACGGTTGCCGGTCCGATGATCTTTGCAATCTCGGTGCGGTGTACCGTCACGCGGCTGCCATCGCCGCGGCAGAACTCGATCGACTGCGAAGCTACATAGCCGCTGAACACGCTCGGATAGCCGAAGGTAATCGACTCGAGATCCATGTTGAGCTGCGTGCCGTTGCTTCGCTCGATGAGCACGGTCGGCTTCGCATCGAGCCTGACGGTGAGATCGTGGATACCGGCACTGGAGAGGGAAACGCTTTTGCTGTTGTATCCCGTCCGGGCGAACGTAACCTGCATCGGCGGAGTTCCGGAAGTCTCGATCGAAAAACGCCCTTCGCTGTCGGTGTAGCCGGTGCGCTCACCCGCCTCAACGCCAACCGCCACCACCGGCGCGCTGGTCGCATTGTCCAGGACGACACCGGTGATCTTGAACTGATTCGAGTCCGGATTGGTTGGATGCGCGACCGCGCGCCGCTTGCCCGCTGCGAATGCCGGCAATGTGAACACGAGAACGAGCAGCAGAGCTGCAGAAAGCGAACGGCGAAGAAGAATGCTGGGGGTCATGGGTCTCCTCTGGGGTCTTGTCGGCCTGCGCGGCAGCATTGGTGGCACGCCACTCGCCTTCCGCGCAGAGTGTCACCCGATGGTAACACTTGCATCGTTACTATACGGAGCGCCCCTGCAACACGTTGGCTATACTCCCGCTGCCATGCCTTCGCGGGGCGGCTCTCGTCGCCTCGAACCGACGTCATCAATGGAGGTCTCATGCGTCATTCAGCGCTGATTCTCGTCGTGCTCGCGCTCACTGCCTGCGCAACGTCAACGCCACCAAACACGATTCTGATCGACAGCGTGCCGGTCGCCGAGACGACACCGGCGCCTCCGACTGCCGAAGAGGCGGCCCGCTTCGTGGTGGAAGCGGAAGCACGTCTGGCGGCACTCAATGTCGACTACATGCGCGCCGCGTGGATTCAGTCGACCTACATCAGCCACGACTCACAGATCATTGCTGCCCGCGAGAACGAAAAGCTGATCAACGCGGGCGTAGAGCTGGCGAAGAGTGC
Source organism: Thermoanaerobaculia bacterium (assembly GCA_036385045.1). Classification (GTDB taxonomy): domain Bacteria; phylum Acidobacteriota; class Thermoanaerobaculia; order Gp7-AA8; family Gp7-AA8; genus QHVT01. The sequence continues at coordinate 21,674 of DASVLC010000225.1, forward strand.
TGCGCGATTCGACGATCTCGAGCTTCCCTACGACACCCGCCGGAAGCTCGACACGATCAAACTGGGACTCACCTCTCCTGCTCCCTCGGATCCCGCTTTGACGGCCGAGCTCGCACGAATCGCCTCGGAACTCGAAGCGACCTACGGCGCCGGCCAGTACTGCCCTCCGGGCAAGACGGGCGACGACTGCCTCGATGTCGGCGAGATCGCGAATGTGCTCCGCACGAGCCGCAATCCGGCGGAGTTGCTCGAAGCGTGGAGGGGATGGCACACGATCTCTCCCCCCATGCGCGGGAGCTACACCCGGTTCGTCGAGCTGATGAACTC
>DASVLC010000226.1:0-37116 GCA_036385045.1 Thermoanaerobaculia bacterium
GTTCCTCGGAGTTCCTCGGAGTTCCTCGGTTCCTCGGAGGGGCTCGGGTTGTGGCCGGTGGCGTGACACCGCCCGGCGCAGCACCGACCAGCAACAAACGAAGAACGAAGAGACTCCGAGGAACTCAGAAACTCCGAGGAATTCAGGAACTCCGAGGAACTCCGAGGAACCGTCATGGCAGCCGGTTCGCCATCAAACGCGCCAACTCTTCCTCGGTCAAGCCCGCTCGGTTGCGGAGAAACGTGGCGTAGCGGTCGGCGGTGGTCAAGGGGTAGTCGGTTGCAAAGAGCAGGCGGTCGAAGCCCGCCCGCCGCAGGCTCGCTGCAAAGAGCGTTAGCTCCTCTTCAGTCGAAGCGGGTACCCCTTCGCTTTCGGACTCGAGGACAGCGGCTGAGATATCGAAATAGATTCTATGATCCGGGTTCCGGGCCGCCCAGTCTGAGAACACTCCGAATACAGATTGCGTCCACCGTCCGTAGCCGCCGCTCCCGCCGAGGTGCGGAATGACGGATACGAGCGTTGGATGCGGCTCGATCACTCGCTGGATGAAGCGCTCGACATCGTCGACGTTGATCCCTCGGCGCTGCGGATCGAAATGGATCAGCAGCGTCACTCGTTCGTCAGCCGCCCACTTCGCGATCTCAGTCAGCAGGTCGAGATGTTTCTCGCTCCGCAGATCCGTTCCGGCGCTCGCGAGATGAAGCTTCAGGCCGGGACTGCCGAGCTCCGAGTGACATCTGCGAATCTCTTCCCACGCATAGGGACGGAGGTAGTCGACCGAACAGAACGCAACGGTGCCATCACCAGCGGTGCGAGCCTCCGCCGCAACATGGTCGTTCTCGCCGCGCGCTCGCGCGCGTTCCTCCTCGAGTGTCAGCTTCAGCCCCATGCGGAACTCTTCGTTCCCATAGAAGTGAGCCATCGGCACGAGCACCGCATCATTGACACGACCGCGGGCCGAGCGAATCGTCGCGTACGACGTGTAGGCATCGTCGGGTCGGGAGAACGGCACACCGAGCCCCTTCCAGTCGCGCACCAGGCCGGGACTGAGCAGATGAACATGATGGTCGCGGATGGTTGCATCGACTGCGGCGGAGGGAACGGGTGCGTGATCGCCGCTCTCTCCGCGGCTCGGGTCGGTCTGGCAGGCAATACCTGCCGGGATCAGCAGCGCCAGAACAATAGCTTGAAACCTCATGAGACCTCCCGCGGCGAAGCTCGTAGTTTACCCGCCCGGCCGTCCTTGTGGCTCTGTACGGCTCGAGCCCAGGAGAGGAGCAACCCCTGAGCTTTCCCTCGACGCGCTGTCTCGGATCTTGCATCATGCGCGACTATGAAGATGTTCCTGCTTTCAGTCTGTCTCCTCGCTGCGGCGTGTGCGCCGATTCAGAACGCACCACCGCCGGAGCATTCGTCAATTGATGCAGTCCGCTTTTCGGTCGAGCGCGTCTCCGCCACGACGGTGCGCCTGATGCTCGACAACGGTGCAGAGCATCGCATCGGATACAACCTCTGTCACAGCGCGCTCGAACGACGAGCCGGGGACACCTGGACCCAGGCCGGCACGTCTGACGTCTGTACGATGGATCTCCGTATCCTCAATCCAGGTCACGACGCCACCCTCGAAAAGCAACTGCCGGCCACCCTCCCAGCCGGCGAGTATCGCTACGTCACCTCAATCGAGAGCCCCCTCGGCACCACGCAGAACGGAATCACATCAGACACCTTCCGCATACCGGGCTGAGACCGCGACGAGTGGGAAGAAACTGACGCTGGAGGCGTCCCGGCATGTAGCCGCTGGTCAAAGGTAGTCGTGCGGGAAGCGTCTCCGATGCGCTGAGGATGCCTGCTGCTCACCCCGGAGTGTCGTAGGGTGCGTCGGTCCAGTACGAGTAGAAGGTGTCGTCGAGCTTTCGCCAACCGGCGGCCATCTCGGGCTCGTTCGCCTCGAGCCACCTTACGAAGTGCGGCCGCGAGCCGTCTGCATCCGACAGCTGGTACTCGTCTCCGAGGTCCCACGAAGCGATCACACGCCCATTCTTCGATCGCCTGTTCGGGTCCGCCGCGAGTGCGGCGATGCCGCGACCGACGAACAGCGGCGTCTCCGAGGCGATGAACGATTTCATCTTCACCGCTGCGTCGCGCCAGTTCTCCTCAGTGACGCCGAAATTGTCGAGCATCCACTCGGATCGGAGGAATCCCGGCGTGACGGCGACCGCTGTCACATCGCGCCCTTTCAGCTCGCGGGAGAGCCCGAAGGCCATCCGAATGACGGTGGTCTTGACGAGGTCATAGAAAAAATGGCCTCGATAAAAGTAGGCATCGCCGTCGGTGATCTCGACGACGAGTCCTCCTTCGCGGAGACGCGGGAGGCCGTAATACGAGGTGATGATGTGCGTCTTGATGGCGCGGTCGATCAGCAGGAGTCCGTCGTCGAGTCTGGTCTCCCACAGCCTTTTCCCCCACTCCACCAGATCGTCGCCGCCCCAGATGTCATTGACGAGGATGTCGATCTCTCCAACCTGTTCGAACAAAGCGGCGACCTGCTCTGGGATCGTATGATCGGCCTGAATGGCGATCCCGCGTCCGCCGCGTGCTGTCACCAGGGCGGCCGTCTCCTGAATCGTCTCTGGACGATTCTCCATGCCGGGGTTCCCCGGAACGCTTCGTCCAGTGCAGTAGACGGTCGCTCCTGCCTCACCGAGCGCGGTGGCGATGCCTCGTCCCGCGCCGCGTGTCGCACCAGCAACCAGGGCAATCTTTCCATCGAGCGGTTTCACGTCTCTCTTCCTTCGGACCGGACTTGGTACAGCTCGCCGCAATGATCGCATCAACCTGTCATCCATGCTCGTGAGAACGAAGCAATCACCGGTTCCTGACCCCGAAAGCGCAGCCGTAATTCTCCCGCGCGAGCCTGGTGAGATCGTGGTCGATCGGCACTGCTGACACCGTTTCTTGCTACAGTTCACCCTGCATGCGGCGATCGATGAACGCAGCCACGTTACTGGTCGCCGCGTTACTGTCTCTCACCGGCTGTTCGCGCGAGCCAGATTACGTAGCGCAGCTCGTCGTCTCGCCCGAAACGATCGTGCTCCGTGCCGGCCAGTGCACACCCATGACGCTGACGTGGACACCTGCGGCTCCACTCGAGCGACGCGAGGGAAATCCGACGGTCTTCGTTCATCTGCTCGACGGACCCCACAACCTCGTGCGCACGTTCGACCACCGGCTAGATATCGAATGGAGCGTGGGTAAACAGGTCGCGTATCAAGTGGCTCTCTGCCAGTCTGCACTCGCCGAGCCGCTGGCTCCCGGTACTTACAGCCTGAAGGTCGGACTTTACGACGACGTGATCGGCTACAGGTGGCCATTGCTCACCAAGGGGGTGGAGGCCGGGCCCCGCGGTTATCGAGTCGCGAGGGTAGTCGTACCAGGATCTCCCAGTCGTATCCCTGCATTCGAGCTCGTGGGGCGATGGGGCAACCGGGAAACGCTCGACGACACGCAGACACGCGCGCGCCAGCCTTTCACCTCAGGCGCCCGCATCCGAGTGAAAGGCGTGAGCGCGCCCGGGATGGCACGATTGCTCGTGGCCTTCCACGACGAGGGATTGACGACCGTGACGACGAGTTGCGGCGGCCGCTGGACGTCGAATCAGCCGGGACACCATCCGATCGAACTTCCGATTGAAGGAGACGACTGCGAGATCACGCTCGACTCTCAGTCCGCTTCGGGAGCCTATCTCGAAGGACTCGGCTGGAAGTTGTAGTGAGTTTAGCGGAACTCGACCTGGCGACGTCGCGCTAAGCGGTGTGCCTCGCACCCACCTCACTCTCGACTGTATCGCGAACAGGGACTGTGAGAAATGCGGGCTAGCTAGCTCCTTGGAACCGAGACGGTAACGTGGAGGATCGTCCAGAACGGGAACATGAAGCGACCGAGCGTGAGCGCGAACGCATCCATCCCCGCGTCATTGCGATAGCCATACGCCCACACCGAGGCAGCGATGACGATCAGCACGAACGAACCGACATGCACGAAGTTGAAGCCGGCAACGGTCGAACGAATCCATCTCCAGCTGAAAACGCGAGGCGTGACCTCCGGCTTCCGTTTCGAGAGCTGGTGAATCGTGAACACGTACCATGAGCAGACGTGAAGCAGAATCACTGCATCACCACTGGCTCCGGCGATCGCGCTGGCCGCGAGGACAGCGACGGAGCCGACGAACACCATGGCGATCGGGCGATGCTGGCGAATGACTTCCCGAAGAGGCATCGGAAAGGTCGACTTCCAGCTCCTGGTGAACATTGTCAGCGCAGCAAGCAACGCCACGCCGAGGATAGATCCCACGATCATTCTCTGCTGGTCTCCCAGACTGCCGAAGCTCGGGAGAACCGGCGCGGTTCCCGGCATGCCGAATGCCGCGGCAATGGTGACGATGACGACGAGAGTGCCGATAGCCATCAAAGGAGCGATCGAAAGGTTGCGAGCGCCACGCTCGCTCAATTCTCCACTGTCACCGTTGGCGACGTAAAACGTGACCTGGTCGCGGTAGTCGTGAATCAGAAAGTAGGTGAAGAAAAGCGTTGTTGCCACCATCGGATTCACCATGCCCAGCCTGTAGTACCCGACGCAGAGAACAATGCCGGCCATCAGGGAAACGCCGAACCACAGCCACGATCTGGCCTTCTTCATCCGGCGGGAGGTCATCATGAAAAGAATGGCCACCACGAAATGGGAAAGCGCAGTGAATCGCATCGCGCTTTCGCTGGGGTCGCGGACCAGGCGGATCTCCCGATTCCAGAGTCCCCTGTCCATCTCGATGAGAAACCCGACGTAGAAGACCGCCACGCTCGCGAGGACGAGCAGAAGCGAGTTGACCCAGTTCCTCTCGGTCGCCGTGCGAAGCCGCGGACGTCGCAGCCCTCCTGTCACCCCTCCGACCTGCGAGAGTGAGGCTTCGGATTCCATCGTGGTCATCTGCCACTCCTGTTTCAGCTATGGGGGAATTGTACGAGGAGCAACCATGCAGCAGAGGGACAGCATTCCGGGCTACGAAACCTCGAACCCGACGACGAGTTCAATCTGCTCGACGAACTCCGCTTCCGGCCGCAGCTGCATCAGTGGATCAGCCACGATCACGCGCTCTTCCCGATAGCTCCTCCTTTTTTTGACGCTCGATCTCCTACCATCACGGTCGGTCCAACTTTGCGCAAGCTGATTGGGAGAGTGTGGTGTCCGGTGTGTGGCTGAGGCGTAGCCGAACGAAGTCTCATCCTGCCGGACTCTGGAACCGGGCGGCGCAGGCTGCCGCACTCGCCCTCGTTCTCTCCATCGATGCCTTCGCACTCGATCCCTCGCGAGCGCTCGGCGAGTACACACAGCGGCGCTGGTCGGTCGAGCATGGACTCCCGCAGGTCTCGGTAACGTCCATCGTTCAAGACAGAGAGGGATACCTCTGGATCGGCACCTTCGGCGGTCTCGTACGCTTCGATGGCGTAACCGTCACGGCGATTCCGAGCCGCTGCAGCGCACGCATCCTCTCGCTCGGACTCGATCCGGAGGGAGAGCTTTGGGTTGGGACCGAACGCTCGGGACTTTGCGTCGTTCGCAATGGCGTGCTCGTCCCGTTCGCTCCTCCCGATGGTCAGGACATCGGAGGGGTCGCTGAGATCCGACCCTCACGCGCGGGCGGGATTCTCGCCGCCACGGTGAACGGTCTCGTTCGGACAGGCCCCGCTTTCTCGCGCGTCACCACGGCGCAGGGTCTTCCTCATGACAATGTCATGACGGCCGACGAGCAGCCGGACGGCTCGATCCTGGTCGGCACCCGGCAGGGGCTTTGTCTGTATCTCAAGGGCCGCTGCATCGCACCCGGCTGGAGTGATCCGCTTGCCGGGATCATGGTCGAGACAATTCACCGTTCGGTCAACGGCACGATATGGATAGGAACCGAAAAGGGGCTCTATCGCCGCCAGGGCGACAGCGTGGAACGGATCGCCTGCGACTCGTGCGACGGACGGGTCCGCGCGATCCTCGAGGATCGCGACGGCGGTCTGTGGATCGGTCTGTACGAGGGCGGAGTGCGAAGAATCATGCCGCGGATCGAGACACTCAGAGATCGCGAAAAGACGGCACCGGAGTCGATCTACGACCTATTCGAAGACCGCGAAGGCAACCTATGGGTCGGAACCGGAGGCGACGGGATCCTGAAACTCGGCGAGGGGCTGGCGACAGGGGTGGAGATCCGCCACAACGACGAGATCCTCTCGGTGCTGCCGGTAGTCCCCGAGGGCGGCGGCCATGCGTGGGTCGGCACTCGATGCGCCGGCCTGGCGCGCGTGACTCCTCTGGGAACCCGCCTCTATGGCATCGGCGACGGACTTGCCAACCAGTGTGTCTGGTCGCTGCTGCTCGATCGTAGCGGCACCCTCTGGATTGGGAGCTACGGCGATGGTCTCTACTGGAGGAAACCGGACGGCTCGATCGAGCGTGCCGGAGGCCCGGTCACACCTGAGAACCTCGTGCGGGCGATCGCGGAGCAGGACGAGCGCTGGCTACTCGTCGGCACCGATGCGGGCCTCTTCCGATTCGACCGAATCCGCAGGACATTCGAGCTCGTGGAGACAACCGCCAGTCTCGATGTCTTCTTCATCGATGCTCGAGCCGGTGATGAGGAAGTCTGGCTCGGTGCGAGGCAGGGCTTGCGTGTGCTCACGAACGAGGGGCTTCGAACCATCGAACTCGGTCCCCCGGGAGCCGTCCAGACGGTTCGCGCGATTCATCGCGATCGTGCCGGCGTGGCCTGGATCGGCACTTATGGCGGGGGCCTGGTGCGTCTCCAGGGAGATGAGGCTTTCGTTTTCAATTCCAGACACGGGCTCGTCGACCCCGCGATCTCGCGCATTCTCGAAGATGACCATGGTCGTTTCTGGCTCAGCGGGAATCGCGGAGTTACGCGGGTCGCCCGCTCGGAGCTCGACGAGGTCGCCCTCGGAAAACGTGAGCGCGTGTCGATCGATCTGTTCGACGTCAGCGATGGAATGCCCTCGACAGAGACGAACGGTGGCGGGCAACCAGCCGGCTCGATCGATCGAGATGGAGTGCTCTGGATTCCGACGCTCTCCGGGGTCGCGCTGTTCGACACGCGGCGATCGGTGAGAAACCGCGTCGGACCTCCCGTCCAGATCGTTCGAGTCCGAGTGAACGGCAGGGAAATCGACCGCCATTCCGAACATATTCAGCTCCCCGCCGACGCACGCAATCTCGAGATCAACTACACGGCGCTCTCCTTCAAAGCGCCCGAAAAGGTCCGCTTCCGCTATCGTCTCGAGGGGTTCGATGATCAGTGGATTGATGCCGGCAACCAGAGAGCTGTTTCCTACGCCTCGATTCCAAAAGGTAATCTCTCGTTCCATGTGATTGCCTCCAACGAGGACGGCGTCTGGAACGAAGTGGGCGACCGCTTTACCTTCACGATGAAGCCGCACCCTCTGGAAACATGGTGGGTCTACCTTCTCGGTGCCCTCTTGCTGGTGGCGCTCGTCGCGCTCATCCACCGCGGGCGGCTCAAACGGGCCGCGGCACGGGAAACGGCTCTGAAGTTCGAAGTTGAAAGGCGAACCGCGGAGCTCGCACGTCTCGCGAAACTTACCGAGATCATCAACGCGGCCGTCACACTCGAGGACGTACTGGACCACTTGTACGAGAATCTCCGCGAGATCGTCCCTTATGACCGGATCGGGCTCGCGCTCCTCGATGAAGATCGAATCGTCCTGCGAGCGGTCTGGTCGCGCGGTGAGCGTACAGCCACCGGCATCGAACAGGGTTATGAAGCGCCCGTCGCCGGCTCGAGCCTCGCACCCCTTCTGGACACCGGCACGCCTCGCGTCATCGACGACCTCGAGGCCTATCTCGCGGAGCATCCAGACTCCGAGTCGACCAGACGAATTCTGAGCGAAGGGATTCGCTCGAGCCTGACGTGCCCCCTGCGTGCCCTCGGCCGTCCCGTCGGGTTCATCTTTTTCTCCAGCTTCGAGCCCAACACCTACAAAGCGGCGCATGTGGATTTTCTCTCCCAGATCGCCGGGCACCTCTCACTCATCATCGGCAAGTCGAGGCTCTACGAGGACCTGCTCGCGACGAAGGGGCGGCTCGAGTCTGCCAACCGCGAGCTCGAACTGCTCGCCTCCGCGGATGGGCTCACGGGGCTCGCCAACCGGAGAGCGTTCGATGAACGCCTCGACTCGGAGTGGAGACGTGCAGCGCGCGAGGGGACGCCGTTATCGCTACTGATGCTCGATGTCGACCTTTTCAAGGCGCTCAACGATCGCTATGGTCATGCGACCGGAGACGGCGTGCTGCGAGCGATCGCAGAGGTCCTCGCCGGGCTGGCACGCCGCGCCGCAGATCTCCCGGCACGCTACGGTGGAGAGGAGTTCGCTGTCGTCCTTCCGCAATGCGGACAGGAGGCCGCCGCCGCGTTTGCCGAGACGATCCGCGACAGCGTCGAACGGCTCGCAATCTCGCACGAGGCCTCGCCAACAGGCGTGCTGTCGATCAGCATCGGCGTCGCAACGATGGTCCCCGGTCTCGGCGACCACCCGACCGCGCTGATCGAGGCGGCCGACTCCGCGCTGTATGAGGCGAAGCGCGCCGGACGCAATCGCGTCATCTCATGCTCTGATGGCGCAAACTTGTAGATGATGTCCCGCCCGGCGCGCTCTTTGCGTCCCGAAATGGCGAGACGAGCCATGACTGAGAAAATCGCTGACGACCACGGACGCTTCTATGACCTGCTGCAGAAACTCTTCAAGGAAATCGATCAGGAATCGATCCAGGCCGAGGTGGCCGCGCTGCGCAAGGCGAAGCCCGAGAAATCTCGTGCGCAACTCGCCGAAGACCTGACGAAACGGGCATCCGTCCGCGTCGCCTCAGTGGGCGCGGCGGCAGGAGTCCCAGGGGGAGCGCTCGCCGTACTGGCGATGGCTCCCGACATTTTCAACCTCGTCCTTCAGCAGAGCCGGCTCGTGCTCTCGATCGCGTTCCTCTACGATCAGCAGCCGGGCCTCCAGCAGCGCTTCAAGGAAGTTCTCGCGACGCTCGCAGTCGCCACCGGTGCATCGGCGGGCCGCCAGGGCGTGAGGATCCTGATCACGAAGGGGCTCGAGCGCGCCGCCGCCGGCACAATCGCACGTAAGATCTTCGGGCGCTTCCTCGTCCGACGCATCCCGGCGATTGCACCGCTCATCGGCAGCGTAGCCGGCGGATCGATCAACTACTTATCGATGCGCGCCGTCGGCAAGGCCGCCGTCACCTACTACTCCTCGCTGGACCGCGAAACACCCCTGATCGCAGGCTGAATCGCGCGGTCGTGCTTGCCTTGGGCGCGGTTCGTGAAACAGAGTCAGGAATGCTTTCTACACTCGAACAACTGACGCAGCACGTTCCCTCCAACCCGAACCCACCGTGCCTGTCGCTTTACCAGCCGACGCACCGCCATCGTCCCGCCAACGAACAGGACCCGATCCGGTTCCGGAATCTGGTGCGGGAGATGGAGACCTCGCTGCGCACGACGATTCCTGCCGATCAGGTACGGCTGCTTCTCGAGCCGTTCGAAAAGCTGAGCCAGGACACCGGCTTCTGGAACCACACGCTCGACGGTTTGGCGGTGCTCAGCGCGCAGGGGGTGTTTCGCGTCTTCCGGCTGCAACGTCCCGTTCGGGAGATGGCGATCGTCGCCGACAGTTTTCACACCAAACCTCTGCGCCGTCTGATCCAGTCGATCGACCGTTACCAGGTACTCGCACTGACGCGCCACGAAGTGGAGCTGTTCGAGGGCAACCGAGACGCAATCGATCGCGTTGATCTGGCGTCCGAGGTGCCGAGCACGATCACGGAGGCTCTCGGGGAAGAATTGAGCGAGCCGCATCAGACCGTCGCGTCTTACAACGGAGCTGGCGGCGCTGCGATGCACCACGGCCACGGCGGCAGGAAAGACGACACCGCGATTGACGACGAACGCTTCTTTCGCGCGGTCGATCGGGCGGTTCTCGCGCATCACTCCCGCCCGAGCGGTCTGCCGCTGATTCTCGCTGGACTTGCCGAGCAGCAGGCAGTGTTCCGTCGCGTCACGCACAATCCGTTTCTCATGGCGACGGGCATCGTGGCGCATCCGCCGGCGATCGCCGCAGAGGATTGGAGAGCCCGCGCATGGCAGACCATGGAGCCAGAATACGTTTCGCGTCTGACGCGACTCGGTGAGGCGTTCGGGCAGTCACAGGCGAAGGGTTTCGGAAGCGACGATCTCCATGAGGTCGCCTCAGCGGCGGCGACAGGACGGGTCGCCACGCTGCTGATCGATGCCGATAAGAGCATCGGTGGCCGCCTTGACTCCGCAACGGGTGGAATCGAGCTCACGGACCTCGCCGACCCCGAGATCGACGATGTGCTGGACGATCTCGGCACTCTGGTCGAGAGGATGGGAGGCCGCGTTTTCGTCGTGCCCCACGACACGATGCCGACGGATACGGGAGTCGCCGCGTCGTTCCGCTACTGATCGGACGATTGTCTACGAATCAGTAGCAGATCGTCGCGCTCAGACGGTGCGAGTGATGACTTTGCGACCCCATCCGAGGTCGCTGGTGCGATACGTCCCATGTGGAGCTTTCGCGGCGACGACCATCTCGCCATCGAAGCCGTAGGGAGTCGAGAAGAAGAGTGTGTCGACGTAGTCGAGACCACCCTCCTCCATCATCATCTTCCAGTCGTCGATCGCGGGACGCGGGCGAATGTCGTAGGGAACTCCATCAAATCCAGGCAATACGACGTTGGCGTTATGAACCTCGTTTTCCGACATGCAGACGAGGCCGCCGTCGACGAGATGTTTGCCGATTCCACGAAAGAAGTCACCGTGGAGCTTCCAGCCGGGATCGTTCGGACGCAGGTCGTCGCGCAGCTTTGCGTAGAGAGGATGGGCGGGATTGATCTGATAGAACCAGGGAGGATTCGACACGACGAGATCGAATCGCTCGCTATCCGGAATCGCCGTCAGATTGTCACTCAGGTAATACGTGACGCGATCTTCCAGGCCGTTTCGTTTGACCGTACGCTCAATGCATTCGAGCGCACGCGGATTGATGTCGGCAAGACAGAGCGTCTCGCAGATGCCCGCGGCCAGGAGTGCGAATCCGATGAAGCCGGGGCCGCTGCACCACTCATAGGCCTTCTCGAAGCGCTGCCCGCTACCGACCGAAGCGACGCGATTGCGGAAGAATTCGACGATCAGGGGGGCGAAGAGGCTGCCATTGCCGTCGAGGCTGCGGCGATACGCCACCTTGATCCCGTTGAATTCGATCTCCCGCATCCGATCGGTGATCGCGTTGGTCGGTAGAAACAGCTGCGAGTCGAGCGAGCGGCTCATGGGTGGTCTCCTCTGACGTCACTCGCTGTCCGATGTATCACCGTCGCAGCGTCATCCAACATCGTTACGGCTGGAACGAGTAGTCGCGCGAGATCCAGACTCGCACCCGAACGCCATCCTTCGTCGCCGGCGCATAGACGGACTTTTTCGCAGCGAGAATGGCACTGTTGTCCAACAGATCGTTGCCGGCCGATCGCGCGACGGTGGCCTCGGCAACTCGTCCCTGATGATCAATCAACAGCGAGAGTGTGACCGTTCCCTTCGCTCCCGCCATGCGCGCCCGAACCGGATACCTCGCCGGCTCATCGATCGTCAACCGCGGCGGCGTTACGCCCGGCTGATCGATGTGCACCAGATCTCCCTCGGCCGCGGGTGGCGGAGCTGGCGGTGCTTCCTCTCGTGGAGCGACAGGCTCCTCTGGTGTCACTTCGCGCACGGCCGCGCGCGGCGACGGCGTTGCCTGCCTTCGGACCGGTCGCGGAGCCGGCGCCGCCGTAGTCGTCACAGGAGGCGCGACCTGTGGCTCACTCGGCACGTCCGCGACCTGCTGCGTAAGCTCGACAGAGCCCGTCGAGGTGAGCCCGTCGGAAAACGCGGCGAGTGGCGGGTCGGTCGGAGGCGGAACAACCACCGGGGGCTCAGCGACCGGAGCCGGAGTAACGTTCACGACTGGCGTCTCTTCGAACTGGTAGTCCTTCAGCATGAAGTAAGCGCCGGCGGCGATCGCGCCGATGATGATCACGATCCAGACGATGAGCCTTACCGCGCGGCTTCCACTTCCGCCGGCGGCGGCGTCAGGCTGAGCGCTCACGGCCGCTGCGGCGACGGGTGCCGGAGCCGGTACCTGCACTGGAGCCGGGGCCGGTGGCGGCGATGCGGGCTTCGCCGCCGCGGGTGGCGGTGGAACAGGGGCGGCGGGCTTCGGGGGCGGGGGGGTCTGTTTCGGAGTTGCGGCCGCAGCAGGAGCATTTGCTGGCGCAGCCGGTTTCGCTGGCGCAGCCGGTTTCGCTGGCTGGGCCGGCGCCTTTGCCCCGGTTCCACCCGGAGCCGCGTTCCCCCAGAAGCCTCCGGCTGCGGGGGCAGGCTTGGGTGGAGCCGCGGGCTTGGGCGGCAGCGGAAGGGCGGCGCCCACCACGGTTGCATCGACGTCCGCCGGTGCAGCGGGGGGAGCGGGAGTCGGAGGCGCCGTCGGAATCATCATGTCGACGACAGTGGCATCACCGGCATCCACGTGAGGTGCTGATTGCGGCGGTGTTGCCAGGTCGGAAGAGACGACCGTCGCATCTCCCGAATAGGCGGCTACAGGTGCCGGCTTCGGAACTGGCGGGGAGGCCTGCGGCTCCGACTGCGGAAGTGCGGGGATCGGTTCGGACTGCAGCGTCTTCTGCGAGACGAGGTCTGGCTGCTCAGTTGCCGGATCTGGTTCAGCTGCGGGCGGTGCAGCGGGGGGGGCAGCACCCCCGCGATCGAGTTTGGCCAGAATCTCGGCCCTCGCCTTCGCGAGGTCGGCGCCGAGCACTTGTTTGAGATCGATCGTGGTTGTCGCCCCGTCTTCATCTACGGGAGGGTTCGAGGGAGTTGCCGAGCCCTTCGCTCCCGCCATCAGGTCCTTGAGGGGGACCATGACAGTGGGGCCATCCGTATTCTCCGCAGGTGCGACTGGCGTGTTCGAATCTCCGGGCTTCTTCGCGTTCTCCACCGTGGGCTCCTCGAGTGCATCTACCGCGCTTGCAGCAACGGAACAACGGTCCAGACGGCCATAGCCGCCGCGGGGCTCGACGATGTGCCGGCCACCCACCCCGTCACAAATTCTCCGGGCGCAATCGTGTGGGGAAAAGGTAACACGGACCGAGAGCGACCGCCATCGAAACGACAGAGAGAGTTCATTGACCATTCTTGGACGGATGAGATAACGTGAGGTTCCAATTGACGACCGCGTGATCGACCGCTCTTCCCGTCCCTGACGACGAGCCGCCGGTATGCGCAATGATCAAGCAGAGGCTATATGGCTAGCGGAGGCCAGGGGACTTCGGAGACGGACTACTTCGTCCAGCTCCAGACAGGCGAATACGTTTTCCAGCAGGGCGACGCCGGCAACTCGATGTTCATCATCGAGGATGGCCTGATCGAGATCATCAAGACCGTCGATTCGGAAGAACGCAAGCTCGCCGAACTGGAGCAGGGCGACTTCTTCGGCGAGATGTCCGTCCTCGATGACCAGCCGCGCGAGGCGTCGGCCAGAGCCGGAAGCGAGTGCCAGCTGCTGCGCATCGACAAGTCGATGTTCGATCAGATGCTGCGGCAAAACCCGGAGATCGCGGTCCGGATGCTGCGAAAGCTGGCCCGGCGCCTGCGCAATGTAATCGCGGACTCTTTCGAACATCATGAACAGGCTCCTGCTCCTGCACCGGCTCCTGCACCGGCTTCTCCGGTTCCAGCCGTCGCAGGAGAACCTGAAGCGGCAGCGCCTCCTCCCTCCGCTCCCGAAACGCGAACCTTCCGCATGGTCTTCGAAGAAGGCGGCGAAGAGATCGTGTTACCCGAGAAGCATGAGATCACGGTCGGCCGTCCCGATCCGGTGACCGGCACCGTTCCTGACATCAATCTCACGGCATACGACACAGCACGCTCGGTCAGCCGCCGTCATGCAAAGCTGTTTCGCGAGGACGACCAGTTCTTCGTCTGCGAAGAGATCGGAACCGCCAACGGGACATTCGTGAACAGTGAACGGGTCAAGACCGGCATTCGCGTTCTCCTCGCCGACAACGACGTCGTCTCGTTCGGTCGTGTCGCGATGGTGTTCCGCGCGTCGTGACCAGGTAACGATCGATGGAGATCAACGAGACACGCGCAGGCGATTTCCTGATTCTCGAGCCGGTAGGCCATCTCGATACACGGACCTCGAATGAGTTGGAGAACAAGGTCGCCCAGCACCTCACCGCCGGCCAGAAACGTTTCATCATTGATCTGGTCGCGACCGAGTACATCAGCTCCGCCGGACTGCGGGTGCTGCTCATGCTGGCAAAAAAGTCGGACGGAGGCGAGCGTGAGCTGATCCTCTGCTCTTTGAACGCCAGTGTTCGTGAGGTGTTCGAGATTGCCGGCTTTGACAACATCTTTACCATCGTGGAGAGCCGGTCGGATGCCGTCGCTCGCGGGAGCTCGCGTCCTCAGGCAGACCGCATCTTTCACATTGCGGCCCGCCTCATGGCGATCCGACGCTCGGGCGGCGATGAAGAACAGATGGACGACGTAGCCGCCCGTGCGATCCGGCGTGCCGCCGAACTTCTGGCCATCGCCGAAGAACGTGACCTTCGGGCCGATGAGGAGGCGGGGGGGCGGTAGGGCGGTTCCTCGGGAGTTCCTCGGAGTTTCTCGGGAGTTCCTCCGAGTTCCTCGGGAGTTCCTCCGAGTTCCTCGGAGTTCCTCGGAGTTCCTCGGGAGTTCCTCGGAGTTCCTCGGGAGTTCCTCGGGTTCCTCGGAGTTCCTCGGGTTCCTCGGAGCGACATTTAGGGACAGGCTTCGGATGCCTGGGTGTCTCGCTCCTTCTCGAAGTGCGGTTGGCGCACGCAGGCATTCACCTGCGCCGGAGGCGCTTCTGCCGGTAGCCTGGGGTTGCGCGCCTGCGCGCTACCCCAGGTCGGTCGCCCATGGCAGCCCGGTGCCCCGGCAGGGGCACCTGCGTGTCGCGCGATCCGTTCCAGGGGTAGTCGCTTCGCGCCAACCCTGGCCGCCTCCGGCGCGGGACTGACACCAACCAGCCCAAGGAATCCCGAGGAACCGAGTAAACTCCGAGGAACTCCGAGGAACTCCGAGGAACTCCGAGGAACTGGTAACCCCCTACTTCTCCGGGCCGAAGCAGATCAGCGTGATGTCGTCGTTCTGGTCGGCTCCCTGGCAGAACGCTTCGAGATCCACCAGTATCCGGTCTTTGATTCCTGCCGGCGTCGGAGTGGCCGCTTTCCTCACCGACTCCTCGAGACGTCCTTCCCCGAACATCTCCTGCCTGTGGTTCATCCCTTCCGAGACTCCGTCGGTGAACATTACGACGACATCTCCGGGCGAGAGTTTGAACGTGGAATCTTCGAACCCTCCGTAGTTCGGCATCCCCACGGGCCCGTTCTGCGGCACCGGCAGCTGGAGCAGTTCGCCGTTCGCTTTTCTGACGAAAGGTCCCATATGGCCGGCCGAGACCAGCTGCAGTTCTCCGGTCGATGTGTTTAGAACGATGAGCAGCATGGTAACGAACATGCCGTCGGTCAACTCCTTGACCATCGCCTTGTTGACTCGCTTCAGGATGTCGGCCGCATCGGTTTTCCCGCCACACTGAAATCTCATCTCGCTGCTCAGCTTCGCCATGCATAGCGCCGCCGAGATTCCCTTGCCCGAGACGTCGGCAACGACGACCGCGTAGTGCGTGTTGGAGAGCTTGATGAAGTCGTAATAGTCACCGCCGACCCCGAGGGCTGGGCTGTAGTGGCTCTCGAACGTATGACGGGGAACCACGGGAGGTGCATCGGGAAAGAAGTGGCGCTGGACGCGTTTTGCCAGAGCGAGGTCCTGCGCCAGAACCTGCTGGACGGCCAGTTTCCGATTCATCCTCATGTTCGCCAGAGCCACGCCGGTGACGGCTGCGAGTGCGAGGAGCATGGCGAGATCGTCCTCCAGGAAGGGGCGCGTCGCATCGGCCGAATCAATCTGAATCGCGCCGAGAACCACGTCGCCCGCAACCATCGGTGCACACATCACCGTGCGCAGGCTCAACCCAACCATCGTACCGCTGGCAAATCTCTCGTCGTTCACGGCGTCCGCGGAGACGACTCCCCTCCGTTTGCCGATCACTTCTCCGAGAAGGGTCCGGCTGACGGGAATCGTGGCCGCAGTGCCAGACCTGGTCAGTGCCAGACGAGGGGAAAGCGCTCCGGTTTCTTCGTCAACCGAGATGATGCAGGTGCGATCAGCCTGTGCGTACATCGAAAAAACACGCTCTGCGAGAATCGCGAACAGCGGTGCCTCTTCGACCGCCCGCGCAATCGCGCTGGCAGACTCGGCCACCATCTGGAGCCGGCGCGTCGCCGCGGAGCCGGCGGCCTTCCCGGGATTCGTCCGACTGTCGAGCACGCGCAGAGGTTCCTTGATTTCTCCGCTCTCGAAAATGACGTGAGCCCGGGTCTCGGATTCCGCGACGTCGTCGAAGCGGACCTCGACCTTCCCGACCGTCAGCACGTCGCCGTTGTTGACCTGCGAGCTTCCCTGGACGACGACTCCATTGACCGCGATGCCATTGCCACTGCCGAGATCCTCCACGTACCACTGGCCACCCTCGGGGTAGAACCTGGCGTGCCGCCGCGAGACAGTCTCCTCGGCTATGACGAGGTCCGCTGCGACCCCTCTGCCGAGCACAGCCGAGTCCTTCAGCTGGAAGATACGGGTCCCGTGGGGCCCCTTGCATGTAATCGTTGGCATCGCTCCGATCATAGGCGGGTGCCTCTTCCGCGTAAAGGCACAGAGAGACGCACCGGGGGGATCTCTGCTAGGCTTAACACTTCTGACTCAATTGCATGCGCAACGCCGCCACCCGGAGGATCTCGATGACTGAAGAGCTGATGCAGATCGACCGTTCGGCAATCGAGCAACTCGTACGAATCCGCAAGGACGAAGATGTTCTGCGGGAGCGGATTTCCAAGGCTGAAAGCGAAAAGACCAAAGTGTCGCCTCAGGTTTACGAGCGAGTGAGCGCCGACTACCGTAAGCGGCTGGACGCACTCGAAAAAGAAGCTCGCCCCCTGAAAGAAGCGGCTCGTCGCGAATACGCCAAACTGAAAGTGCTCGAAGCGACCTACGCGAAGTCGCTGCAGGATGTCACCCTCGACAAGGAGGAGCTCGAGTTCCGCAATCAGCTCGGCGAGTTCGCCGACGGTGAATTCGAACAGAAGATCGCCGAGTTCGATCGCAAGCTGGCCGAACAGCAATCGAGGGTCGATGCTGCCGCGGCGCTGCGGGACGACTTCAGAAGCGCCTTCGCCTCCGAAGCAGAGCTCGACGCTCCGGTCGCTGCGACACCACCTCCCCGCAGTGCCGCTCCCCCCCCGGAGCCTCCACGCGCCACTGAGGCTCCCTCGGAGACCGTTCCTTCTGCGCGTCCCCCGGCAGCAAGCGCGGCCCGGCCAAAGCCGGCTGCACCTGCGCCCGCGCCCGCGCCGGTCGCAGACACTCCACAGGAACAGACACGGACCGGCGATACGGTTCCCTCAATGACGCTGCCCGGCACAGCGGGACCGGAACAGACACTTCCCCAGCCGGCCTCTTCGCAAGTCGGTGCGACAGTCGTCTTCACGATCCCCAAGCTGGTGGCCATCATGAATGGGCAGCCCGCCGAGGAGTACGTACTGAGTGCAAGGACATCCATCGGCCGGACGGCAAAGAACGACATTCAGGTGCTCGACGACTCAGTCTCGCGCGCACACTGCGAAGTCGTGCTCGCAACAGACGGCTATAGGATCGTCGACCTCGGCTCGCACAACGGTGTGGTCGTCAACGGGCAGAAGGTCGCTGATCGCCTGCTCTCCGATGGAGATCTCGTCGACATCGGAACGCGACAATTCATCTTCCGTTTCGGTTGAGGCTGGCGTGCAGCGACCCACGATCGCGCCGTGTCATTGACACTCTTCGACTACCCGGTGTGCCGCAGCTGATAGAAGAGGCTCGATGAGTTCCGCCCTTAGCCGCGTAGCGGCTTCGGATGGTAGCCGGGGGTCTGAGCGCGAACGCGCTCAGACCCCCGGTCAACGTAGTAAGCCCAGTGTGCCGCGTAGCGGCACCGGACCACTATCGTGTTACGCGGGATGCATGTGTGTTGTCCGGTACCGCTACGCGGCACACTGGTTGGTGCACACAAACCCGGGGGTGCTCCGCTCCGCTTCGCACCCCCGGCTACCATCCGGCTGCCGCTACGCGGCGCTCAGAACCGTATAAAAGCTGGAGTTCCTTGAAAGCCTAGCGTGAGGATCCGGCCGGGCGGTGCGATGCACGTGTTTGGTACCACCCACGCCCGGATCCCTCGCTACGCTCGGGATGACTCGCCCTTCACCCGCTTGCGGATGAACAGGTGGTTCTGGCCGTCGCTGCGTGAGTACCGAATTTCGTCGCTCAGCTGTTTGACGATGTGAATTCCGAGTCCGCCGACAGGTCGATCGGCTGCCGGCAGCCCAGTCTGCGGCTCGGGCGCCTCCAGCACGTTGAACGGGGGCGAATCGTCGACGATGGCCGCCGTCAGTTCGTCGCCTGATAGCGACAGGGAGAGCTCGATCTGTCCGCGGTTTACTTTGAATCCATACTTGATCACGTTCGACAGAAGCTCGTCGAGCACGATGCAGACGTCGCTGACCGACTTGATCGGCAGGCGATGCCTTCCGGCGAAGCTCCGGAACTCTTCGATCGCTCTCTGAAGTCCCGGCTCGTCGTGGATGACCAGATCGATCCGGTCCGCCCCTGCTACCCGGTCTGTTGAAACCAACGAATGAACCACCTCTGCCGACGAGGCCAGAATCTCGAGCGACGACGAGGCATAGGCGACGATGCGATGCGCGAAGCCGCCCGGATCGGACGAATCAGCAGGCAGACGGCGCTCAACTTCCGCAATGTTTACGATTGCTGCTCGCACGAGCGACTGGAGGATTGCGAAGGCGTCATCACCGAGTCGAGGCGTTCCACGATAGTTCTCGAGCCGTCCGCCACTTCGGTACTCGCCCGCACTCTCGAGACCAAAAAACAGCAGCGCAAGATCCTCACGGTAAGCGCCGAAGACTTTCATCAGCCCTACGTAGTCGGCGATGATCTCGTCGAGCAGGTTGTTCCTCATCGACCCGAGGACGCGATAGGTGAAGTAGTGCGTGCACTCGTGCTCGAGTCGTATCCGGACCGACTTTTCCTGCCACTCGTCGGTGGGAAAGCCGGCGGCTTCCGCCGGAACAGCGCTGTAGGGTCCCGAGCTGAGAATCAGGAATCGATCCTGATAGAGCTCCTTGCGAGGGACGACGCGCGAGAACTCTTCTTTCCACTGTGCCTCGGTTGCATCGGGATGGGCGGTTTCCCAGTTCTTTCGATAGGTTCGGATCCTGTCCCAGTTGTTGAGTCCCGTCACGATGCACGCGCCCATCGAGTCGGGAACGTCGTCCGGCTCGTTGCGGCAGGAGAAGGCGCGTACCAGATCCTCGAAATCACGGCGTTCACCCGCGAGAATCACAGGCAGCGCGCCGGCAATGGTCTGATGGATCATCAGTCGGACGGTATCGGGACTCACGAGTGAGAGAAACGGGGCCGCATCGGAGATCACGCCCCGGCGAGTAGCCGCGATGTAATCCTGCTCGCGGCTGACTCCGTCGGCGATCGCGAAGCGCAGCTGCGGCAGACGCTCCCCCACCGCCGTCGTGAAACCGCGCGTCGCCGCATCGGCGGCATATTCGCGCCACGCCTCGATATGAGGCTCGTCGACAAGAGGAAACGTCAGGCCCTCGAACCGCGCGGCGTCGAACTGATTCTCGTTGTAGGCGAGCAGTTCGTCGAGAACCTCGCCCGCTGCTCCAGCTTCGGCCAGCACCCTGCGCCGCTCGAGCTCGAAAGAGGTCATGCCCACCACTGCACCGGTTCGCCGTATTTACCTTCCTGGAGCCGAGACCGGACGCTCGCCATCATTCCCTCGACCTCGTCGAGAACTTCAATCTCGACATCCGTCAGATGCGGATGCCAGAAATCGACGAGGAGGACGTAACGCGTTCCCGTCCCACGGTTCCAGACCTCGTGTTCGAAACTGTCGTCGAAGACGAGACACTCCCCTTCGCGCCACTGCCGGATCTCATCGGCCACCCGGAAGCTGCAGCCTTCGGGAATCTCGAGGCCGAGGTGGGCCGTAATGCGCAGATTATGAACGCCGCAGTGCGGTGCGATGTGACCGCCTGCATTGAGTGCGGACACCATCGCCATGACACCGATACGCGGCAGAGCATTGACGATCTCCATGGTGCGGGGGATGAGGGAACGGTTTACCTCGACCGGCTTCGCGCCGTAACGGACGTATAGAGCGTTCCAGTCTCCTTCGTGCGGGGTTCCGTCGTTGAATCGCTGAAAGCCGCCCACACGTGCGTCGAAGACTTCATCGCGGATCGTCATCCATTCGGCCTCGAGCATCGCAATCGCCTCGAGATCGCCGCGTTCGAGCCAGGGACGCTCATCCAGGCCGGGGAAGAAGAGGTTAGGGCGTTGCAGAGGGTGCGACGGAACGAGGGGTGGGCGCGACCCTGTCGCGCGGAGAAATGCATCCTCGAGCCGGGCGAGCGCGGACGCGCCGTGGCGTGCGCGGGCCGCGAGCAGTGACTCGCGGATTCTGTGAGCGGGCGGTGGCGCGGCCGGCTGCATGGGCTATCTCTCAGGCGATCTGACGGCGAGCGAGATCGGCAAAGATTCCGTTCAGTCGCATCAGTTCTTCGTAATTACCCTGTTCCTTGATCTGACCCTGGTCCATTACACAGATGCGATCGGCTCCGATGACCGTGCTGAGGCGATGAGCGATCGCGATGCGCGTCGCCTGCAGCTTCCCCATGCTCTCCGTGACAATGGACTGGGTCCGATTGTCGAGGGCGCTCGTCGCTTCGTCGAGGAAGATGATGCGCGGCTTGCGTACGACGGCTCGCGCAATCAGCAGGCGCTGGCGTTGCCCGCCCGAGAATCCGCCTCCTCCTTCGTTCACATACGTGTGCATGCCCATCGGCATTGCAGTGATGTCTTCGTCGAAGGCCGCGGCTTTCGCGGCGCGCCATGCATCTTCGAGAGTCAACGACGTCGTCCCGACGATGTTACGGAAGATGTCAGTCGGCAGCACCTGGCTGTTCTGAAGTACTACTCCGAGTTGCGTCCTCACCTCGCGGAGGTCGAGGGTGCTGAGATCCTGGCCGTCGTAGTAAACCGTCCCCTTCTCGGCCTTCTCGAATCCGAGCATGAGGCGGAACAGAGTCGACTTGCCCGAACCGGAACCTCCGACGAAGGCGACGAACTCACCCGGGCGGATCTTCAGGCTGATGTCTTTCAGTACCCAGGGACCATCTTCGCTGTAGCGGAAGCTGACGTGTGAGACTTCGATCTCACCGGTCAGCCGCCCCGGATACGCCTTCGTCTCGTCGGTCTCCATCGGCTCGACCAGGATCGGCTTGAGACGCTCGTAGGTCGGAACGATGCTGAGCATTCCGAGTGACGCGTCGCTAAGCGCCTGAATCGCCATGAGGAACAGGCCGTAGGCTGCCGAGAACGCGATGAAATCGCCCGTCGACATGCCGCCGACCAGCCCTCCCGCCTGCGCTTTCGACTGGACCGTGACGAGCATGAAAAAGATCGCCATCGATGAGAAGACGGGGAATCCGGCGTTGAATGTCGCCAGGATGTTCTGAATACGCTCGGCCTTGAACGCGATCCGGCGGAACGCGGAAAACTCTTCGGACCAGACGCGGAACGCGTGATTCTCCGCCCCGCTGGTCCGGAGCTTCGCGACGCCGGTAATGAGCTGCAGAACCAGACCGCCGATCTTGCCCCCCATCCCCATCATCTTGCGCTGATAGCCGAGCTGCAGGATGTTCATGCTACTGGTGAAGGAAACGAAGATGATCGTCAGACCAACCGCGAGGGCTGCCATCGGTACGCTGTACTTGAACAGCATTGCCAGGTAGAAGACCGAGCTGAGCGCACCGAGGACCGCCGCAACACCGGAGCCTGCGATGATCTCGCGGATCTTGTTTACGCCGCTTGCACGGTCGGCCAGGTCACCGGCCGCATACCTGGTGAAGAAGGTCGCAGGGAGGTTGAGAAGCCGATCCCACAATGCAGACTGAATCGAGTAGTCCATCCGCCCCTGGACGCGCAAGACCGCGATGCTCTGCGCAATCTTGAAGGCAGTCGAGGTTGCTGCCGCCACGAAAAGGGCGACACAGAATTGCACGAGAAGACTGCGATCCGCTTGAGGAATCGCCTGGTCGAAGATCTGTCCGGTCGCATACGGAGTCAGCGTACCGATGACTCCCATCGACAACCCAAGGGTGATGAGCATCAGCAGATCTTTCTTCAGGCCGCGGGCACCGAACTTTGCCAGTTCTTTGACCCCCAGCTTCCCGTCGGGGAATGGCCGGTAGATCGTGAGCGCGAACGGCGCCAGAGTCGCGGCGACCTCTTCGTTGATCTTCTCCCGCGAGCTGGTCTTGGGATTGATGAGCACATAGCTCGTCGGACTGGTTGGAATGATCGCAACCGTATCCTTGGTCGCTTCGATCGTACCGATGAGCGGACCCTGATCGCGTCGGTACCAGTCGTCGCGGAGAACGACGGGGCGGGTACGGAAGCGCGACATCTTCGCGATCTCGGCGATGCGCTCCTCGTTGTTCGCCTGCTGTCGCGGAGCGGGATGCCGCTTCATCTGAATGCCCGAGTATTCGCCGACGGCCCTGCATGCCTCGAAGACAGCGTCGACGTCGTCGGCAGCGGAGTACGTCTCTTCCTGGTCGGCCGTCTGCGTCAGAACACGGGCCAGCTTCTGGTAGGCCTCCTGCTCGGCCTGACTCGAATACTCGGCCTTCGACTTGAGGCGATTGAATTCATCGACGGTCGCGAGTTTCTTGTTGATGAATTCGCACTGACAGAGAGCTGCGTGAAACAGATCGAGACCTGACCAGAACGTGGCATCGGCGACGACGACGTCCGAGGGTCGTGCTTTCATCACCGTGCCGGCGCTGTCGCTCGACACTTCGATCCAGGTGTCGGGAGTGACCGGGAAGAGTGCACGTCGGGAGTCGACGGTGATCGGCTCGAGGTCGATGAACAACAGATCGCCCTTCCGGACGTCGAGCCACATCACACTCTTGGCGGAACGCGCCTTCTGCTGATTGGAGAGTGTGACCTCCTCCCCTTCCGTCAGGTTCACGTCGACGATCGGTCCGGGGATGATCTCGCGCGTGAGACTGCGGCTGAGATTCGTGACCCAGAGATCGACCAGACGAGCGATCTCCTCACCGAGGTTCGGATCTGCCGCGAGTTGATGGAGGCGCGAAACCTTGAGCCGCCGCAACCCTGTACCGAGACGCCCCACGGCAAGAAAGCCGGAGCCCATCCCGTATTCGGCCAGGTTCATGCCGAACATGAACTGACCTACATCAACGGTGATGAAATGCGAGCGGGCGCCGACGGGAACTCCCCCGCGAACGGAAACGGTGAAGATCTCTACGCGTCCGCTCTCGACATACCAGACGCTCTCGGGATCATCGAGCAGCATCGGCTTGTTGCCGCTTGCCTGGACGAGAACGGCCTCGGTCTGCAGGACTTCCAGCAGTCCAGGTTCAGGAGCAAAGTTTTCAGCGGTGGACATGGGGGATCACCTATTCCTTGATCAGATGCGCGTACGGCCCGGGCGCATCCTTCATCTCTTCGTGTGTGCCGCGCTGTACGATCCGTCCGCGGTAGAGCACGACGATCTCGTCGCAGTCGCGGATCGTGCTGAGCCGGTGAGCGACGATGATGCAGGTACATCCACGCCGCCTCATCGCATCGTCGATCATCACCTCGGTGGCAGGATCGAGAGCGCTCGTGGCCTCGTCCAGAATGACCATGGTCGGTCTTCCGACCAGAGCGCGGGCGATCTCCATCCGCTGACGCTGACCACCAGAGAAGTTTCCGCCTCCCTCCGAAATCAGAGACTGGTAGGCACCATCGCGATTCTCGATCACCGACGAGATCGCTGCGTCCTTCGCGGCTGAAGTGATGTTGATGTCGGGAATCGTCGAATCCCACATCGAGATGTTGTCGCGGATCGTGCCGCTGAACAGGAAGATGTCCTGGTCGACGGCACCCATCGAGTTCACGATCAGGCCCGGCGGCAGCTGGTCACGCGGAATCCCGTCGAACAGAATCTCACCCTTCCACGGCTCGTAGAGTCCGGCGATCAGCTTCGACACCGTCGACTTGCCCGAGCCCGAGCCGCCGACGAGAGCGATGCGCTGCCCCGGTTCGATCGTCAGGCTCAGGTCGTCGATCAGCGGTGGTTCGAGGGGGTTGTAGCCGAAGGTCACGTTCTTCAGCTCCACCCTGCCCGAGAGCTTGATCATCCGCGGACCCGCCACCGTGGCGGGTGCTGCCCGCGTGTACTGGACGTCCTGCGGGTAGTCGAGGACGTCGTCGAGTCGGTTCATGTCGCCCTCGAGCTCCTGCAGTTCCGCGCCGAAACTGACGAACGTCGACAGCGGTCCCATGAAGCTCGCGGTCAGAGTCTGATAGGCGACCAGCATACCGATCGTCATATCGCCGTTCATCACCTTGAATCCGCCGATCAGCAGAATCGACCCGGTGACGAGGGTGTTCACGAGCGGCGGTACGGCATTGACGAACTCGTTGAATTTTCCGAGGTCCTGAGCACCGGAGAGCGCCTTGGCCTGATAGCCCGACCAGCGGGCGAAGAACTCCGGCTCCGAACCGGTCGCTTTGAGAGTCTCGACCATCTTGAGACCACCCATTGCGGTACCGATCAGCTTTCCTTCGTCCTGCATCATCCGCCGGTTGATGTCACTTCTCTTCCGCGCCGCCATCTTCACGGCGACGATGTTGATGCCGGCCAGTGCCCAGACGACCAGCGTCAGGGGAACGGAGTAAACCAGCATCAGTGCCCCGTAGAACAGCAGCATCAGGCAGTCGAGAATCGTCGTAGCAAGACGCCCGGAGATGATCCTCGCCACCTTGTCATTGATCGCGACACGCGAGCCGATCTCGCCCGCGAACCGCTGCGAGAAGTAGGAAACCGGCAACCGGAGAATGTGATGAAAGAAGCCGCTCGACGTGATCAGTGAAAGCTTCGTTTCCAGCCTGAGCAGAAAGTACTCGCGGAGAATCGTCAGCGCCATTCGTATGAGCGCGGTTGCGGCCATCCCGCCGAGTAACGGTTTGATCAGTCCCGTTCTCTGTCCTATCAGATATTCATCGATGAAGACTCTCGTGAACGTCGGAACAATGAGGCCCGGTATGACGAGCATCAGGCCGCAGAGAACGACGTACATGAGGGCCGCTTCGTTGCCCTCCAGCCGCCGGCGCAGCGCTGCGGCCATGCTCGGCTTGCGGCCGCCTCGTTTGAATTCAGGTCCCGGCTTGAAAGTGAGTACGACGCCCGAAAACGAGCCGTCGAGCTCTTCAATCGTGATGACGCGCGGACCGGTCGCCGGATCACTCAGGTAAGCCTTGCCGCCCCGAAACCCTTCGAGCACCAGGAAGTGGTTGAAGTTCCAGAAGAGGATGCAGGGAAACTGAACTTTGTCGTAGAGATCCTCGAGTTCGTACTTGACGCCCTTCGCCTCGAGTCCGTACTTGCGCGCGGCTTTGATGACGTTGATCGCCTTGCTGCCATCGCGAGAGACGCCGCATTCCATACGGAGCTCTTCGAGCGGAACGATCTTGTTGTAATAGCCGAGGATGATTGCGAGCGCGGCGGCGCCGCATTCCACCGCCTCCATCTGGATGACGGTGGGGGTTCGGACCCGCTTGTTTGGAGGCTTGCGTGTATCGGGTTTCGGGGCGTCGGCCATGAGATCAGTTGGCTCCGAGGGTCGACTTCACGATCGGCAGGATGTAGGAGATCGGTCGCTTCCGTTCAACCACGACCTGCCCTGAGGCGAGCGTTCCGCTCAGCACCCGCAGAGGAGGACCCTTCGAAGACGACCAGCGGAACCCGCTGGGCGTCTCGACATCGGGAATCAGCCTGACGTTCACTTCGATCTGTGCGCTCGAGCCCGACATGGCACTGACGAGCGCCTCATTCCTGAGCACCCGCATCAGCCCCTCGGGGGTCACCGGATAATCCGAAACCTTAGTCACCTCTCCGATGATGAAGCCATACTCCTCGGCTTTCACCGTCGAGGGGGAGACGCGCACTTCCATGCCCGGCTGTACTTTCTTGCCTTCTCCTGCCGGGATATAGATCATTGCGTCGATCGGCGCGTCGAGCTCCTCGAGGGTGAGAATCCGCGCACCGGGACCGACGAGATCGCCCACGTTAGTCGTGATCTCGAGGATCCGTCCGGCGTAAGGGGACTTGATTTGTGAAGCACTGGCCGCGCGCCCTTCGAGATCCGCAATGTCGCGCTTCATCTGATCAATCTGGGTGGAGCGGCCTGCCCCCTGCTGACGCAGCGCCGACAACTCCTGCTGCGTCGCGAGCAGCGAGCTCCGCGTCAGCAGACCTCGGGCAACGAGCTGCTCCTGCGACCTCAGCTTCTGCTGGAGCTGCGCTTCCATCGCGCCGGTCCCGAAGGTACCGCGCTGGCGCTCCATGTCGGAGAGCAGTGCTTTCTGATTCGCGATGCGCGCGAGCAGATCATCCTGGCTCATCTTCGCGATCACCTGCCCCTGCTCGATCGTCGCGCCCGGAGCGACCGTGATCTGCGTCAGCCGTCCCTGGTTGTCGGAGGTGACGGCGAGAACGGCACCGCCTCGTATGAGGATCCCCTGCCCCGCCACCTTCGTCGGAATCCATCCGAAAACACTCCAGACGATGATGATGCTCAGGACGACTCCGAGTGCCGCCAGAGCAAGCCATCCGGCCGGCGAGGTGACCTCCATCAGCACGTCGAGACGTTCGGGTGAGGACAGCTTGTCGAGTGCTGCTTTCCGAAATAGTTTCTGCTCGCCAGCCATCAATCGCTCCTGGGAAAAACGTTCCGCACGGGCTCATTCGATGAGCCGTGCGGGTACCGTGAAACAGATGAAAGATCAGTACGGCAGACGGAACGCGTCAGCCGACTGGAACGCGGCTCCGTTTGCATCGGAGCGAACGAGCAATCCCGCCTCGAAACGGAGTCGCGCGAGGGCGGTCGCATACGCAAACCTCGCGTCGATCAGAGAAGCGAGCGTATTCGTCAGGTTCTCTTCCGTGAGAATCACGTCGATCGCCGTCGATACGCCCGCCTGATACTTCGTGTACTCGTCACTGATGGTACGGCGATAGAGGCTCGCCGCCTCCTCCTGCTTACGCACTGCCGCGGCCGCGTGTCGAAGGTTCGCGACGGCCTGAACGATCCTGGTCGATACCCGCCGTCCGAGCTCGGTCCGGGCGATCACGCTCTGGTTTTCCAGGGCGTTGGCCTGTGCGAAGCGTCCGAGCGCTACGTTGTTACCGAGCGGCAGCTCGAAACCGAGCGTCAACAGCACGCTGGGGCCAGTCCATTCGTCGAACAACGCGCCGTTCAGTCCCTTACTGAGATTCTGGCTCTCGTGGAACCCGAGATAGCCGAATGTCAGTCCCAGATCGAGTCTCCGCCGAAGTCCCTCTCTGGCGGTGCCGAGAATCACTCTCGAGGCTTCCACGCGTCGCGACGCGGCGGAGAGATCGAATCGGCGTGCGGGGGCCGCGTGCAGCAGCATCTCTTCACTGAGCGCATTCAGCTGCTCTTCGGTAGCGACCGCGGGGAAATCGTCACTGGCCAGCGGCGCGTCTTCCAGACGGTCGATCCGGAGTCCGATATCGCGCGCAAGCGCCACTCGTGCGGCATTGACGCCCGCACGCGTTGACGACACCGCATTCGTCGCGTCCGAGATTCTCGCGTCGACGCTCAAGACATCCAGGCGGGTGATCTCGTCGGCCTCGAGGAGGGTCCTGGCGATTCCCTGGAGCTCTCTCTGCCGACCGAGCGATTCTTCGAAAAGCGCAAGCCGCTGCTGCGCGGCGACGAGCGTCCAGTAGTTGAGCAGCGTGCGGAACGCGCTTGCGCTCTGCATCTGCCAGTAGTCGTCTTCGCTCGCGTCGACGCCAAGCTCCGCCGCGCGCTCCGCCCCGGCGGCCGCAAGATAGCCGCGACCTCGCAGCAATGGCGCTTCGACCCGCAGGCCAAGGGCCGCCTGGTAGGTCGTCGGTTTGCTTCGGCCACCGAAGCCGTTCTTGATCGTTCTCTTTGCGATGAGGTACTCGTCGGTTCGCTGCAGCGCGAACGTCGGTGTAATGGCTACGCCGTTTCGGAAGGGCATCCGATAGCCGACGATGAGAGAGGTCAGAATCTGGTGCTGGATCGTCGGAGTGACGCCGAGCATGCGGAGTCGCTCACGCTGCTCGGCTGCCACGACGTCGAGAATCTCGATCACTTCCTGGATCACCTGACGCGAGAGCTCGATCCCCCTGAGTCGGAGTGCTTCGAGTTTCTCTCTCTGCTCGTCGTCCTTCGCCGCCGCGATGAGAGCGTCGAGGAAGGCGTCGTTCGCTTCCTGAAGTTCACGCTCGGCCGCGGTCGTGCATCGGATCGCGGTTCGCTCGCCGGTCTCGGGATTGATGATTACGATCTCACTGCCCTGACTGAGGACGCCTTCGCCCCCTTCGGCAGCAAGCCGGTCGCAATCGATGAACACGCGCTCGCCGGCGTTGTCCGCAAGGTTCTGACGAAGGTCATCGGCGACTCGCTGCAGAACGTTCGACAGAATCCTGAACAGAGTGCGCTGCCCCGCCGCTCGCCGCTGCGGTCCCGGAAGCAGAGGCCCCCTCTGGTTGGAGTGGTCGAGCCCGAGCTGGAAGGAGGGATCGAACTGGCCCGACGTCTCCTGAAGAAGCCCCTCCTCGAATTCGAGGCGCTTCTGAGCGAGATGAATGCCGGGGTCGTGCGTCAGGCCCAGTTGCACGGCCTGCCCCGCCGATATGGACGGCTGGTCGTAACGTGGAGCCAGCGGCAGATCAGGGGACGTCTGTGCGAAGACATTCGCTGTGAGCATGAACATGCCCACAATCCCGATCGCCAGGCTCGACCATTGATATTTCTTGATCATCGGTTCACCGCCTCACTCTCCACCTGCCTCCTCAGCGCGCGTTTGCAGCGGGCGGTCGAGAGAGGTTCTCCGGATCGATGCGGTTGCCGTCGGGTGTGACTTCGACGAGAGTGCCCGACTCGTAACGAAGCTGCGCCAGAAGCTGTGCGTACTGCTGCCGCGCGGAGATGTAGCCGAGAGTCGCATCGGTGCGACGCTGTTCCGTCAGGATCGTGTTGATGAGGGTCGAACTGCCGAGCTGCAGCTTCTCGAATTCGGACTCGACGAGCTCGTTGTAGTAGCGGATCGCCTCTGCGCTGGAGCGCGCCTGCGCCGCCGCCTCGATGAGCGCCTGATGCGAGAGGATGACATTTGCACGGATGACACGGCCGAGGTTCTCGGCGTTGATCATCCGCTGATCGAATCCTGCCTGCGCCTGTGCCGCGCGCCCTTTCTGAATGTTGTTCCCGAGCGGGTAGTCGACGGCGAGGCCGAGTTTCACACTCGGTCCGACCCACTTGTCGAACAGCGCACGGGCAAGTCCGAGCCTGATCGAAGGGCTCTCTCCGGCGGCGCTGTACTTCAGCTCACCACTGAGGTCGATGACCGGCTTGAGATCGAGCAGCGCTGCACGCAGAAGCACGCCTCCCGACTCCTGAAGCTGGCGTGCGCCGGCGAAATCGAATCGACGGTCGAGAGCCGCCGCCGCCAGGCCGGCCGAATCGAGTCTCCGCAGTTCATCGGGAGAAACCGGCTCGGGAATGCTGCTCGTCGGCTCTGGAATGTTCGCATCGCTTTCGACGCGAATGCCCATCGCCTGAGCCAGACGCACGCGTGCGTCGTAGAGGTTGCGCTGTGCAAAGATCAGCGTGCCACCGATGCCCGCCTGGCTCGCCTGAACTCGCGGTAATTCAGCTGCCGGCATCTCGTCGCCCTGAATCAGGGCGCGTGTGAGATCGACCAGACGTGTCTGGAGCCGGCTCGACTCCTGGAACGCCTCGACGGTCTGTTCGGCTGCGACGGCATCCCAGTAAGCCAGCACGACCTGAAGCACCGTCTGCGCACTCGCGTGCTGGAGGAAGAGACGGCTCGCCTCGAGGTCGATGTTCGCGGCGCGCTCACGCGCGGTCGTCGTCTCCCAGCCCGCGCCACGGCCGAGAGGCACATCGAAGAACACTCCGGCGTCGCTGCGATAGAGATCGGTGATGCCCTTGCCGCCGAGACTCGTGCTGCGATCCTTACCGAGGAAGTTGCTGCCGTCGCCCGAGATGGTGAGGAATGCACCCAGGTTGACACCGGTACGCGTCGGCTTGAAGACGCGGAGATCGAGCGATCCTCCGAAACTCTGGTCGATCGACGGAATCCCGCCGAGCTTTCGGAGTCGGTCGAGGCTCTTCGCTTCTTCGTCACGGGCGTCGGCTACCTTCTGTACCTGCAGAACCCGCAGGCGCTCGATGATCTCGGCGCGCGCATCGATCAGCCTCTGTTGCTGGATCGGATCCTCTTCGCCGCTGATCAGCGTGTTGATGATGTCGATCTGGCTCTGAAACTCGGGTGCATCGACCTCGAAAGCGTCGGGGTCCTGCTGCACGAGCAGGATCTGCTCGAGGAGCATCTCTTCCCGCTCGGCCTTCTCCCGGTTCCGTTCCGCCTCTTCGCGGCCGGACTGACGTTTATCGGTCTCTCCCTTGAGAGCCGCGCTGTTGAGCTCCTGGCGCGCCATCTCGAATGAAAAGTTTCCGGTCAGCACGGTGTCGAACTCGCCGGAAACTTCCTGCGCGAAGCCGCGCTGAAGATTGACCGAGACCTCACTCAGCCTGATGTTCGGATCGTGAGAAAGGGCAGTCCTGACAGCATCCATCACGCTGATCCGGGGACGCGTCAGCAGCGGCGGCGCGTACTCGACCTGGGGCAGGTCGTACTTCCGCCGTGTTTCTTCTACCCATGGTTCGTCGATCGGGATCTCGGGCTGGGCCTGCCCAAGAACTGCTATCGGGCTGAACCCGAGAATTACGAACGCGATGAACGCCGTAAGCTTGCGATTCCGTTCCATTACCCACCTCTTCCGCAGGGAACACGAATGAGTTTTCGAGGACGCTCGCGGTTGAGCAACGGCCCTTCGAAAACCGTACTGCTCATTGAATCAGGACTATCGGTTGGACGGGGGCATTCTACACTCAACCGGCGAGACGATGACTACGGCCGGAGAATCTTTTTCGACCCTTTCGTTTCACCGACGAAGTACGACCAGGGCGCGAACCACTTGAGTGCGAACCTGGCCATCCCTTTGTGATAAAGCGGAGTTACGAACATCCCCTGCTGGTACCCCGCGGCAAGAGTCCGGCGGAACGACTCGCTGTAGAGGGGCAGGATCCGGCCCAGGCGGCCGAGACTCTTATGGATGAAGCTGCACGTGTAGCGGATCGTGTCCTCGGTGAGCCGGTGGTTGATCACCCAGCCGACCACGCGCCCCTTGTAGCGCACGCCGACGCTCGTCTCGCGGTCGTACCCGCTCTGCTCGTAGTCCCACGGCTGTAGATCGTGAGCGATCCAGCCGAGCTTCTCCTGGGAAGCGATCAATTCCTCGCGCTCCTCCGGTCTCAGATCGCACCAGGAGAAAATCTCGTACTCCGGTCCCAGCTCGAAACGATTCATCCAGGGCGCCGCCGTGAGACTCTCGGTCGTGAAGCGGACCGAGACCATCCTCGTCTCGGGCGAAGTCCAGCCACAGGTTGCGAAGATCCTCTCCACGTACTCGATGCTCGGCTTTCCGGTCATATAGACCGCTGCGATCTCGCCGGCGCCAAAGCGTGAGGCCTCTTCTTCCGCGGCACGTACCAGAGCCGTTGCGACTCCCTGACGCCGGTGCGAAGCATCGACGAACAGCGAGAGAATCTCGGGCGGCTCATTGTCGGCGACCGGCAGCTCGCCGATGAGCAGCCCGGCCTGCCGCCCTTCGACTGTTGCTCCGATCGCGAACGGTTGAATGGTTCGCGGCTGATTCTCATTCGGATGCCTCACCGATTGCTGGAGCGAGAGCAGATGGCGATAGGAAGGGAACGTCATCGCCGCAAACTGCTGCGCGGTCTCGGCGCTCAGAGTGCTTACATCCACAGTCATCTGATTGTTCGTCATCGTTTACTCCATGCCTCGCTCCGGGTGACGGGAGCTGCGAACGAAAGAATCGAATGGATACGAGCCGGATTCGCAGCTCGCAGCAAGCCGTATCCGATTCCTGACAGGCCGCGGAAAAAGCCTGCCTCGAAGACCCTGTGATGAGGCGGCGGATGCAACACGTAGCCGCCACTCGCCTCCGCCTGGCTCACGAGCCCCGCCACGAGCCGCCGCGCTGCTTCTTGCAGAGGCGGCCGTTGCAGAAGATCGGCGGCCGTCACGAGCGCTTCGATACGTCCCGCTGTTCCGCAGCAGAGGTGGTCGACGGTCGCGGCTCCGGCGACACGCACGGTTTCGATCGCCGCATCGAGGTCCCCTTCGATCTCGAGATCGTCGATGACATCTCTCATCGCGAGTCGCGCGAGTACTCCACCAGTCGCCCCATGACACCAGGCGTTCATGAAGAGAGGTTGCGCACCACCGGGCGGCAACTCGAGCAGAGGCCAGTTGCCACGCTCTCGGTCGAAGACTCCGCTCTCGTAACGCATCGCAAGCCGAGCGAGCCGGATCGAGGCTCCGTCGCCACTCAGAGCGCCGTACCTCGCCAACGCAGCCGCGATCCCCGCGGCTCCGTGGGCGTAGCCCGCCAGCAGCGCACCTCCGGACGTCGGCCAGGCGGCTCCGTCGCCTGTGTCGATTGCGGAGGCCTGCAGCCGTTGGGCGGCATGCGCGGCACTCTCGAGCAGTGAACGTTCGCCCGACAACTCGAACAACTGCAACAGCGCAGCGAGGGCGCCGGCCGCCCCCCCTTCGATGTCGAGCCGTGCATCGGCCGTAATCTTCCCGGGCGTGAGAAATCGCGCAGCGAGGAGAGCGAGCTCGAGCAGCGAAGCGTCCCCTGTCAGTCGGTAAAGGTGCCCCAGCGCCTGCACGATCGAGCCGATGCCGTTGGCTCCGCCAACTCCCTCGCTGCGAAGCAGCACCGCGGCGTGGGGGGAACGAAGCGCGAGCTCGACGACCCGCACGCAGGCCATCGCCCGCTCCTTTTGCCGCTCTTCACCCGTCAAGAGATGAAGTGCGGCGAAGAACAGCGCGACGCCCGGACTCCCGTCGTAAAAATAGTAGGAGACGCCACGATCACTTCGATCATCCTGACGCAGCTGCCGGGAGCCGATCCATGTCACGCCCCCGTCATCACCGCTGACTGCGCGCGACCAGATCAGATCCGAAAGAGTGATGGCCTCTGCGATCACGCTCTCCATCGAGAGCGGCTCGGCGTCGGGCAGCGACCGGTCGCCCGCCGGGCGTGAGACAGGAGTCGCCAGCGAGGCCGAAATCAACTCGCACTGAAGATCGCGATCCGAGTCGTCGAGCGTGCCGGCACGATCGACGATGACGTCGAAGCCTGATCGCGCGAACTGTCCGCGGATGATCTCGCGCGACCGAGTTTCGAGATCGGTCGCGGTGGTGTCGACATGAAAAATCGGGATGTCCCAGGCGAGCAACTCCTGGCGTTCTTCGCGGGCCAGCGGCCATAGAGCAGGCCGCTCCAGATCGTTGACGAACGCTCGATTCAGCGTCTCGGCGACGAGCGAAGGCTCGATCCCATCGCGCAATAGCGCCGGTGAAAGCAGCCGTGCATGGATCGCTGCGTAAATCGCCGAAGGACGGAAGATCACGCGTGTCCGACCAGACCGGAATGCTCGGAGAGGACCGTCCTCGGCCAGCAGCGCGTCTCTCTGCCGTGCAACGAAATCCCAGGCTGCTCTGAACCCGTGAACGATCGCGTCAGAGTGTTCTTCCGCCCGCTGCACGACTCCGTGCAGCGTCACCACGTTGGTCTCCGGCTCCGCGCGACGAGTTTCGCGAACCAGATGAAGCGCGTCGCTTTCCAGCTCCTTCCAGACTGGAACATCGACGGCGGCGACATGGCCTCCAGTCCCGCATAGGCCCCCCGCCTCGTAGATGCGACCTGCGGCGTCGGTGTGGGCAAACGACAGGAATCCGGTGGCGAGAGCCGAACGTCCGATGCGTGTCTGCGCCTGATTGAAGGTACCCGCCCCGCCGGCTGCCGCTTCCGGGCCGGCAATCGCATCGAGGTCGATCAGAATCGGACCATCGGGAGAGGCGATCACATTCTCCATGTGCAGGTCGCGCGCGGAGACGAGCCAGGAGAGGAACAGGAGGGCACCGGCACGCTCGTAGTAGCGCGTGCCCCCCTTCTCGTCGAGCGGCTCGCCAGGGACGGCAAACTCGATCCAGCCCCAGGCGGGCCTCGCGAGCACTCGCAACGCCGGAGGGGCGAACTGGAAGCACGTTTCGTGAAGCCATGTGAGAAGACGTTGAAAGACCGCGAACAATTCGACTGATCGCGGCTTGTAGACAAGACGCAGGCCGGACTCGAAGGTGAGGATTGCTACCTGTTGCCCTCCCTCATGCCGATCCGAACGGCCAGGGTCGACCGCAATCACATCGCCCAACGGCCGGCCGTATTGCTGTTCGAGCGACGCGCGATCGGCTTCCAGCCGTTCGGCCAGCCTGAGAGTGTTCGCCTCGTACTGACGAAGAAGCAGGTCGGCACCGCGGGCTGCAAAACTGTAGGAAACGAAGAGCTCTCGCGCCGCGTCACCCCGCATCAGTCTCGAAACGAAACGTGAATAGGAAGCACCGCCGCTGGAGTCGCCCGCCTGCCGCTGCCCCGAAAATCGTTCGTAGAGAACGTACTGCAGGAGGGAGGCGAGCGTGCGTACGGCGCCGAGCTCCAACTGCGCGGCAGCGGCTGACGAGAAGCGCGCGGCGAAAAGCCGCGACTCGAGTCTGCGTGACACTGGCTGCACGAGCGCCAGTGAAAAGGCGGCGAAGGGAGGAAGTTCCACCTCATTCTGGAGCAGCTCTTCGAGTCTGGAGCGAGCGCTCCATCCGTTTACGTCGAGACCCGCGACGGCCTCTTCGATAAAGGCGAAGAGCGACTCGTGTGGAGGGTTCGAGTCATCTGAAGGAACGGCCGCAGCTGCGTCTTCGAGCGCGGCGAGTGCCCGCTCGCGGTCGAAACCGTCCCATGAGAGGCGCGTGAGCAGGGGACCTTCCTCCCCCCCGCCCAGGTATCGCACCCAGCGGTCGTATCGAGCTTTCGCGAGAGGAGAGACGTTGATTGGCGACCGGGCGTTCGAGAGACGTTCGTCCAGCGTCATGGCAACAGCAACTGCGTCGCGAAGATGGGCCACTAGGTTCCTGGAGCCGAGCTAAGGATGTCTCTCAGAGTTTAACGTCAAAAGCCGGGTGCGGGCTCGGGCTCGGGCGCGGGTGCTCTCGGGCGGCGAGACCTGATCATGGCCAGATGATCGTGCGGAGGACCGAGATTCTCGATCCCGCGACGTTCTTCCCGGGCCCGAGCCCGAGCCCGCGCCCGGTCTTTGACTCTCAAACTTCAAAAATCTTCGGATGGCCCTAGCCGATCGAAGTGATTTCGACACGCGTTCCGATGCCGACCGTATCGTTGCACGTGTAGGAGTTGCGGTTCTCCGAAGTTCCGCCCTTGCCGCTCTTCCCTCCAGCCACTCTCTCGAGGTCCGCATCACTGAGCTCATCACCGGAATGCAGGACGTGAGGTGCGATCACGTAGATCGTATCAGCCGTCTCCTCGACGACCTTCACGTTGAGGCCTTCGGGAAGAACCTGGTTCAGCTGCTTTGCCAGCAGGGCTTTCGGGTCGGCCAGCAGCGCAGCACGGTAGGTGGGATCTTTTGCTGCGAACTCCGTGATGATGTCCAGCATTTCCCCGCGAGTGATGTCGCTCATCCTTTGTGTCCTTTCGATAGTTCAGTCCAGCCTGGTCTGGTGTCCGAAGTCGAGCGACAGGATACCGGTAGAAATGAAAAGGGCCGCCCCCCTCCCCCAGCTCCAGGGGCGGCCCGTTCGTTTCTGTGTTGCCGAAGATCAGCCGATCGACTGAATTTCGACGCGGGTTCCGATACCGATCGAGTCGTTGCAGGTGTAGGAGTTGCGGCTCTCAGAGCGGTCGCCCTTCTGGCCCTTGCCACCAGCAACCTTCTCGAGGTCGGCGTCGCTGAGCTCATCGCCCTGCTGCGGGACGTACGGCGCGATCAGATAGATCGTGTCGGCGGTCTCTTCGAGAACCTTGACCTTCAGGCTGTCCGGAAGCGCCTGGTTCATCTGCTTCGAGAGAACGTCTTTCGGGTTCGCGAGCAGAGCTGCGCGATAGTTCGGGTCTTTGGCTGCAAACTCACCAATGATGTCGAGAATCTCTCCACGAGACACTTCAGTTGCCATGTGTTTCTCCTTTTTTGTTCCACTCAGGCGCCCGGCAGGGACGTGCGCCTCGAGACCGGTTTGGGATGTCTCTCCCTAGAGCAGCCGGCGTGCCAATGGCAACAAGACGGTAAGTGACCTCTTTTGAATCAGTTACAGAATCGACGTAAATGTGAAGACTCGAAAAATGGAGCCGGCGCTCTATTCCGTAAGGGTCCCGGCTCCTATTGAGATCCATACGTCTCACTCTGTGATCTGCACACCCTCGAGCATCGGCAAAACGGGACTCCGCGTCGTCTCGAGACGCCACAGCTCTCCCTCTTCCTCGAATCCATGCTCCCTGAATAGGTTGCGGACCGGCAGGTTCCGATCCGTCGCGATGATCCGCCCCTGCACCGCCGGCGCCCCACTGTCGCGGATGGCCGCGCGAAGGAGCGCATGCTCCACTCCCAGTCCGATCACCCTGCAGCTCATCACGAAGAGCTCTACGACTGCCCCTCGCAGCAGGCAGG
>DASVLC010000227.1:0-10198 GCA_036385045.1 Thermoanaerobaculia bacterium
CACGAGACGCTCTTCGATCAGCATCGGAGACGCCACGACACACGTCGGAGGTAACTGGTCGATTCCCAGCCGCAGCCGCAATGACGTATCGGGAGGAAGGTCCCGGATAACGATCGTTTTCCGCTCGCGGGCAGCCTGACCGGGGACTCCTTCGCCCACTGCGAGGACCGCTGCGCCGTCGTCCAACGCAGCCGTCGCAACGGGCCGCAGTCTGGAGCCCTCGTCGTTGAGATAGACCACCCCCACTTCGGCCGCGCTGTATCCCCTCACTTCATTCAGTGCGGCACTTGCGACGTCGGAAGGGTTGAGGCTCGAACTGAGCACTTCGGAAAGGCGCGCATGGGCGGCGAGCCGCTCTTCACGACGCTGGAGCGCGGCGGCCATCCGTCCAAAGATGCTCGCAGCCTCCCGCAATTCGTCGCGGAAGGCACCGGCCGGACTGCGGTCCTTCTCCAGTTCGAGAGCCGGCTCGAAATCACCGGCACGCAGACTCTCGGCCGCCGCAACGAGCTTCGCCGCCGGCTCTCTCACCGACCGGCCGACGATGACACTCTTGACTGACAGAGCGACGATCATCAGGAGGGTGACGATGATGACGGTATTTCGCAGCGTAGCGATTGCCGCACTGATTTCCTGGGTAGCCGCCTCGTTCTGACTGGACTTGAGGGTCTCGAACCTTCGAACCCCGTCAAGAAGCCTGTTGCGGATTGCAGCAATCTCGCGCTCGGATTGTCTCAGCGTGTCCCTGTCGGCGCCTGCGCGAGCCAGGACTAGAAATGACTCGAAGGCCCTCCGAAGCTCGCTGGCGATCGGCACCATGTCGTCGAACAGCGCCTGACCCTCATTCCCCTTGGGAAAGGAGGCGAGGCTCCGCATCTGCAGGTCGACCTGCTGCTCTGCGCGCCGGAACTCCTCCAGTTCCGACGGGGCCAGCGTGATCACGTAATTGCGAAAGGCAACCGCCTGCTGATAGATGGCGATCTCCAACTCGGCGGCCGCGGCGGCACGCGGTGCAAAGACCTCGGCCTGCTCCCGCTGCAGTTCCCTGACGCGGGTGACCGAGACAATCATCATCACCGAGAGGATCGCGATGAGAACAGCGATGACACCGGAACCGGCGTACAGCCGCTGTCCGATACTCATATCCCAACGTCTCGTCATTGGATCTCCATCGCTTTCCTCAGGCGGAAAATCTTCTGTCGCCGGTCCAGAACTTCGAGCGACTCAATGACCGCGCCTGGCCATTCGGCTTCCCCGAGGCAGAGGACACCTTCCGGGAGAAGACTGGCGACGAGAAGGTTCAATGTCCGCACCTGGAGATCGCGTTCGAAGTAGATCAGAACATTCCTGCAGCAGATCAGGTGATACCGCGTTTCCCCCGGCGGCCCGTTCGCGGCGGCGAGGTCGTGACGAAGAAACGTCACCCTTCGCCGCAACTCGTCGCTCACACTCCAGACACCCGGGTCGCTGGCCATCGGGAAGAGGGCGGTCGTTGCCGGAGCTTCGATGAGACTGTGACTCGCGTAGCGACCCCGTGCTCCAATCGCAAGCGATTCAATGTCGATATCGGTGGCGATGACCCGGTCTTCTCCGAGGATCATGGCCAGCGTCCACGCCTCTTCTCCCGTGGCACATCCCGCGCTCCAGACTCTGAGAGACTCGTGCGGATAGCGCTCACGAAGGGCTGGCACCGCATGATCACGCAGCGCCTCGAATACGCTCGCATTTCTGTAGAAACGGCTCACTTTGATCGTCAGGTTGGAAGCGATCCGGTCGACTTCATCCTCCGAGTTATGAAGCAGTGACAGGTATGCGTCGGCGCTCGAGACGCGTGCCGCGACCATCCGATTCAACAGCCGGCGTTCGAGAGTCCCTCTCCGGTAGGCGCCAAAGTCGAGGCCCCGCTGAGTACGAACTACCTCGAGCACGTCGTTGAGAACCCTGATGGCTCCGGAACGCAGCGTTTCGGCTGAGTGCGCCTCGTCCAGGGAGGTCATGACCGGATCGTATCAGGTCGAATCAGACGCGTCGGCGGATGCTCATTGCTTGAACGCGAAACTGAGAACCCTGGCGAACGCATCATTGGGATGCATCCCGACCCGGAACACCTCGTCAGGCAGCTCGTAGCGGAATATGACCCGCCCATTCTTCAAAACACTTCCGTGGCCGACACGCCGTTTACGACCGTAACCGAGCCGTTCCATGGCGCCATCGAACCGGACGACGACCGCCGCGGATGTGCTGATCTCCAGGTGAGGAATGTACTCACGCAACGAGCGTCGCAGTTCGGCGTCCATCGAGCCGCCGTGCAGCTCGATGGTCTTCACCCCCTGCGTCTCTT
This sequence comes from Thermoanaerobaculia bacterium, assembly GCA_036385045.1. Lineage (GTDB taxonomy): Bacteria > Acidobacteriota > Thermoanaerobaculia > Gp7-AA8 > Gp7-AA8 > QHVT01. The sequence goes on from DASVLC010000227.1 coordinate 2,342, forward strand.
CCCTGAGCACCTCGAGCAGTCTTTCATTCAGCGTGGAATCGTCGCCACCATCCACGTACACAGCGACCTTTCGCTCGGGCTCAACGGGGACAGGTGCAGCCACTACAGGAGCTTTGGCCGGTGCCTTCTGTGGTGACTTGACCGGCTCCACGCGCCTCTCGCGCGCCGGAGCAGGCGTCGGCTTCGGCGCCGTTGTAACCGGCAAGGGAGCTGGAGTTGCTGCGGGCGCCGCGGTCTCGGTCGCCACCACTACCTCGACTGCACTCTCCTGCACCGGCGCCGGCGCCTTCTCAGGAGTCTGCACCTGCGCGACGACCATGGGCCGAGGCGTCTCCGTCGAAGAAGCATAACGGGGCCAGAACTGGTAGACGGCCAGAACGGACACGGCGAGGAGGAGCGCTCCCAGGAAGACGATACTCCTGCGTGGCGACGACTCCACTCGCGTCGTATGTCCTGCCGGAGCTAGGGTCGCCGGCTCGGTCGGAGGAGAGGGGATCGGTGTACGAAGCGTTTCCTGCTGCGGCAGCACGCCTGCCGCCGTGAATGACCTCTCAGCCGTCGGGGCTGGCGTCTGCCGGGCCACGAACTGCTGAACCGCCTCGAGCGCGATCGCCATCTCGGCAGCACTCTGGAATCGCTGGTTTCTGTCCCTCGCCAGCGCCCGATCCAGAATCGGCTGCAGGAGGGGACTTCCGGCAACGTGAGGAGGAACCTCTACACCGGCAGAGGGAAGCGGCCGCGCATGGAGCAGAAAGTACTCATGAGGTGATTTCGCTTCGTATGGCGGCCTGCCGGTCAGCGATTCGAAAAGGACCATTCCAACCGCATAGATGTCGGTTCGACCGTCGATCCTCTCCCCCTCGGGCAGGAAGCCGAGTTGCTCGGGCGAGGCATAACGAAACTTGCCAACGAACATGCCAGTGCGCGTCGACGACGTTTCCGTCGGGTCGTCGAACTTCGCGACCCCGAGATCGATGATCTTCACCGTCCCGTCGTCGTGCGAGACCATCAGATTCTCCGGACTGATGTCCCTGTGCACGATTCCCGCGCGATGAATGGCTTCGAGTCCTTGTAGCGCCTGAACCGCAACGTGCAGAGCCTCGCCTGTCGACAACCGTCCTCTCGCGCGCAGCCGCTGTGCGAGGTTCTCGCCGTCGATGTACTCCCAGACCATGTAGTGGGAGCCGTCCGGCAACTGCGAAAAGTCGTGCAGCGCGGCAACGTTCGGGTGCTGGATCTTCGTCGCCGCTCGCGCCTCCCGAAGGAACCGCGCGTGGATGTCGTCGCTCCCCGAGATCTCGGGCCGTATGACTTTGATGATGCGAGTCGCACCGAGGTACTTGTGCAGGGCACGATAAACCTCTCCCATGCCGCCAACCCCGACACGCTCCACGATCTCGTACTTGCCATCCAGCGGTTCGTTCGCGAAGCGCCGCTCGAAGTCGGTCACGACGGCGCCGCAGTGGGGACACGCGCGGAACGAATCTCCGATCGAGGCTTTGCAGCCGAAGCACGTCATCGACATAGGGGGATGGCCCAAGTGTACCAAGTCATTTGCCCGCACTGCCCCGACTGCTTCGATCCGGCCGGCGGAAATCGACGGCAGGCGCGCCATGCGATAGGCTCCGTGAGCAAGGAGGCACAATGCCCGTTCACCACATTCCCGATGGCTATCACAGCGTAATCCCCTACCTCATCATCGATGGCGCGGCCCGCGCGATTGACTTCTACAAAGAAGCTTTCGGTGCAACCGAGGTCATGAGGATGGAGGATCCGAGCGGCAAGGTCGGACACGCGGAGCTCAGGATCGGCGACGCTCACATCATGCTCGCCGACGAGTATCCGGATCTCGGCTTCCGAGGCCCCGGCGCGGTCGGTGGCACCCCGGTAATCATCATGATCTACGTCGAGAACGCTGACATCTGCTTTCAGGCGGCGATCAGTCGTGGAGCGAAAGAGATCAAACCGCTCGCCGACCAGTTCTACGGCGACCGCAGCGGAACGCTCACCGATCCGTTCGGGCACATCTGGACCGTGGCCACGCACGTCGAGGATCTCTCTCCTGAAGAGATGGAGCGGCGAGCAAAGGAGTACGAGCAGCAGGGGGAGTGAAGGTTCCTCGGAGTTCCTCGGAGTTCCTCGGAGTGTCACGCCTGTCATCGTCCCTGTCATCCCGACCCGCGCCGCAGCCCCGGGGGCGGGCGTGAATGCGGAGGGGCGGAGGACGGAGAGGGATCCCTTGCCGACGACCCACCTCATGGGTCGTCGACTCAGGGATCCCTCGCCACCCGCCCGCCACCCGCTCGGGATGACAGCGAAGTGGAAATTGAAAACTACGATCCCTTCGCCCCTCCTCGCCCCTTCTCCCTCGTCCCTGTCTCGGCCCTCTTCCCTCTTCCCTCGGCCCTCTTCCCTCGGCCCTCTTCCCCCGGCCCTCTTCCCCCGGCCCTCTTCCCTCGGCCCTCTCAATCGGTGATCATCACGGCAGATGCGCAGATTCCTCCTGCTGGCATTCGCAGCCGTGACGCTGGCGGTTCTCTCCCTCGTCGCACTGCGTCTTACCCGGAGCGCTTCCAACGATCGCGCATGGACGGAATCGCAGCGGATCGCTCCGCGTGTCACTGCAAGTGACGAACGCGTCGACATTCGGAACCTGCGCGACTTCACATGGCGCTCGGAGACCGACTTCGATATCCGTTATGAGGACAGGACGTACGACCTCAGTGAGCTCGACTCGGCGTGGTACGTCGTCAGCCGGTTCGGCAGTGTGCCGGGTCTCGCCCACGCATTCCTCTCCTTCGGCTTTGGTGACGAATACGTCGCCGTCTCCGTCGAAGCGCGGAAGGAGGCGACCGAGAGCTACTCACCCATTCGTGGCCTTCTCGGTCAGTACGAACTGATCTACGTCATCGGCACCGAACGCGATCTGATCGGGCTGCGAACGAATGTCTGGCGAGAGGCGGTAACGCTCTACCCGATCCGCGCCGGCCGCGAAACGCTCCAGAGAACATTCCTCGATATCGTCGGTCGCGCAGAGAAGCTCGCGGTCGAGCCAGAGCTCTACGACACGCTGCTCAACTCCTGCAGCAGCAACATCGTCCGCCACGTCAACACGATTAGCCCGGGACAGATCCGCGCCGACCTGAGAACCGTGCTTCCCGGTTACTCCGACCGCGTGGCGCACGAGCTCGGAATGATCGATTCCGATCTCCCGCTCGAGCGACTTCGCGAGACCTTCCGGATCGACGCGGTCGCACAGCGCTCGCCGTTGGACGAGCGGTTTTCACGAGCTATCCGGCAGCATCTGCCGGGACGCTGAAGCCTTCACTGGCTCCGTCGTCCTGCATGCAACACGCAACCCCGAAGAACACGCCAAAGGCCTGTCCTGAGCGTAGCGTGACGATCTGGGTGGGCGGGCTGTGCGATGCACGTGGATGGCACCGCCCATCCACCCAGATCCCTCGCTACGCTCGGGATGACAGAATAGCCAAAACGCGACAGAATCAGCCCCACGCTCGCCCACCCGTTGTAAATCTGACGCTCAGAACCCTCTCGCCGCCTGACGCGGCGAGATCGACCATCCTTCTGGAGGAACCCATGAGAGCCAATCCCTCGAATCGCCATCCCGGAGTCCGCTGTCTGTTGCTGATGCTTCTCGTCGTCCTCGCGCTTCCGCTCGTGGCGCAGGAGAAGGGAGCACTACCTCCACTGATCGACCGGGAGCTTTTCTTCGGCGATCCGGAGATTGCCGGCGCACAGCTCTCGCCGGACGGCAAGCACATCGCCTTCATCAGACCGCTCGACGGTACCCGGAACGTCTGGGTCAAGAAGACCGACGAGCCATTCGCGAAAGCACGGCCGATCACCGCCGACACCCGCCGTCCGATTCCCGGCTACTTCTGGACGCAGGACGGCAAGTACATCCTGTTCGTTCAGGATCAGGCGGGCGACGAGAACTACAACGTCTACGCCGTCGACCCGGCTGCGAAGCCGGCGAAAGGTCAGAAAGTTCCCGCGGCCCGGAACCTCACCGAGGCGAAGGAGATCCGCGCAATCATCTACGCGGTTCCGGAATCGGCTCCCGACACGATCTTCATCGGCCTCAACGATCGTGATAAGGCGTGGCACGACCTTTATCAGGTCAAGATCTCGACCGGCGAGCGGAAGCTCCTTCGAACCAACACCGAGCGAATCGTCAGCTGGACATTCGACCATGAGGGGAAGCTTCGGCTCGCCTCCCGTTCTGCCGAGAATGGCGACACCGAGATCCTCCGTGTCGACGGCGACAAGTTCGAGCAGATCTATTCGTGCGACGTGTTCGAGGGCTGCGGGGCGTATCTCTTCCACGGTGACAACAAGCGCTTCTACCTCGTCACGAACAAGGGCGATCTCGACCTGACGCAGCTCGTCCTGATGGATCCGGCCGATGGCAAACAGGAGTACGTCACCTCCGATCCGCTCAAGAGAGTAGACCTCGGCAACCCGATCTTCTCTGCGAAGAGCAAGAAGCTCCTCGGTGTCACCTACGAGGACGAGCGCTCCCGCATCGTCTGGTTCGATGAGAGTTTTGAAAGCGACTACAACTGGCTGAAGGAAAAGTTTCCCGGACGCGATGTGAATCCCTACTCCACCACCAGGGACGAGCGACTCTGGCTCGTCTCCGTGAGTGGCGATACCGAGCCGGGCGAGACGCTGCTGTTCGAGCGCGCCACACGCAAGCTGACTCCGCAGTACCGTCTGCGGGAGAAGATCGCTCGCGAGCACCTCGCGCCGATGCAGGCGATCCGTTACGCATCGTCGGACGGCCTCGAGATTCCCGCCTTTCTCACTCTTCCGAAAGGCGTGGCCGCGAAGGACCTTCCCCTCGTCGTCGTTCCGCACGGCGGCCCCTGGGCGCGCGACAGCTGGGGATATCGCAGCATGGCGCAGTTCCTCGCCAACCGCGGCTACGCCGTCCTGCAGCCTAACTTCCGCGGCTCGACCGGCTACGGCAAGAAGTTCCTCAATGCCTCCAATAACGAGTGGGGCCAGAAGATGCAGGACGACATCACCTGGGGCGTCCGGCATCTCGTCGAGACCGGCGTGGTCGATGCGAAGCGCGTCGGAATCATGGGCGGCAGCTACGGCGGCTACGCAACACTCGCGGGACTGGCCTTTACACCGGACGTCTACGCCGCCGGAGTCTCGATCGTCGGCCCATCGAATCTGATCACTCTGCTCGAATCGATCCCTCCCTACTGGGAGTCGATCCGCAAGATGTTCACCCAGCGGATGGGCGACCCTGCTACGCCGGAAGGGAAAGCGCAGCTCGAACGACAGTCACCACTCAATCACGCGGAGAAGATCAAAAGCCCTCTGCTCGTCATCCAGGGTGCCAACGATCCCCGGGTCAAACAGGCAGAGAGCGATCAGATCGTCGTCGCCCTGCGTGAGCGCGGTTTCCCCGTCGAGTATCTCGTCGCTCCGGATGAGGGCCACGGCTTCGCCCGCCCCGTCAACAACATGGCGATGTTCGCCTCCTCGGAAGCGTTCCTCGCGAAGCATCTCGGCGGACGGCACCAGAAGGAGATGACTCCCGAGGTAGCCAAACGGCTGGGCGAGATCACCGTCGACGTCAAGACCGTCACGATGCCGAAACGGGTAGTCGTAGCAACGGCAACACCCTCGCCCGCCACGGAACTCTCAACGGGCACGCTCAAGTACAAGCTCACCATCTCGATGGGCGGGCAGAGCATGGGAATGGATACGCAGAGCGAGATCAGCGACGGCGGCGATCACTGGATCGCCCACGAGACCGCGAAGGGACCGATGGGAGAGGTTTCCGACCTGACGCTCCTCAGCAAGTCAACGCTCACACCGCTCTCCCGAACGGTCAAGCAGGGGCCGGTCACCATCGAGCTCCAGTACACCGACTCGCTGATCTCGGGACAGATGAGCATGAGCGGTCAGGATCGCCCGATCAAAGTCGACCTCGAAGGAGCAGTATTCGCCGAGGGTGCCGGCTCACAGGCGGTCATTGCAGCGCTGCCGCTCGCCGAAGGCTACAACACCAGCTATCGAAACTTCGACGTGCAGACGCAGAAGGTGAAGCTGATGGAACTGCAGGTCGTCGGCAGCGAAAGCATCACGGTTCCTGCCGGGACGTTCGACACCTGGAAGGTCGAGACGAAGCCGGCAGGCGATCCGGGCGGCATGACGCTCTGGATCGACAAGGCATCCCGCAAGCCGGTGAAGGCAACGGCCGTCATGCCCGCCATGGGCGGCGCGACGATGCTGTCGGAACTGGTTCCGTAGACGCGAACCTTGGGGGTCGCGCGGCCTCGCGCGATCCCCGCCGGCCTCCCGGCCGGCGTTGGGCTTTGCAGGTGCAGACCGACCCACGCGTGAATCACCTTCCCGAGGCGCCCATCAACGGGTCGTCGACCTTCTCCTGAGCGCCACCGATGGCGAGCCGCCATCGGCGATCGCGCGAGCCGCGCGACCCCCTCGGCTTCGCCTATTTACCCCTCCGTCACCGTCGCAACGACCGGCGCCGGCGTCACCCGCGCGGTCGGAGCCGACTTGCGCCACAGCTTGCGGAACCAGTCGGCCACCATCTCGACCAGCGTGTCGATATACGGCAGCACGATCAGCGTCAGGAAAGTCGAGGAGATCAGCCCACCCATCACCGTGCGTGCCAGCGGGAAGTAGAAGAGTCCACCTACGTTGGAGCCACCGATGGCGAGCGGAAGCAACCCGATGACGGTCGTCGATGCGGTCATCAGGATGGCGCGAAGCCGGTCACGGCCCGCCTGCAGCACCGCCTCTTCGCGCGTCAGTCCCCGCTTGCGCAACTGGTTCATGTGATCCAGCAGGACGATGCCGTTGTTCACCACGATGCCCATCAGGATCAGGAGTCCAATCTGCGCCATCATGTTGAAGGGAGTCCGGGTGATTGCCAGGAACCAGGCGACGCCCGTGACCGCGAACGGAATCGAGAAGAGGATCGCGAACGGCTGCGCAAGTGACTCGAAAAGCGAAGCCATGACGATATAGACGAGCAGCAGCGCGAGCAGGAAGTTGACCCCCATCTCCTTCCCCTGAGAGTCCTGCTCGAGGATGCGGTCATCCCACGACCACGAGTAGCCGGGTGGAAGGTCGAACGCGTCCATCTGTCCCGCGATCTGTTCGCGGATCTTGTCCCACTCTTTTCCCTCGTAGTTCGCACGGACGGCGACGCGGACCTTGCGGTTCTCACGACGGATCGCCTCCGAGCTCCGGATCAGCTCGAATGCGGCGATGTCCCCGAGGAGAACATCCTGGCCGGCCGTCGTTCTGATCTGCAGCTTCTTGAGGTCGTCCAGATTCGTCCGGTCCTCCATCCGAAGCGCCATCCATGTCTCGACTTCATGGTCTCCGGCATTGAAACGGCGCAGCCGCATACCGCCGAGAGTGAACGAGAAAATGTCCGACAGATCCTGCGCGGAAAGGCCGAGCTTGAGTGCTTTCGCCCGATCGATCCGTACCTGGATCTCCTGCCTCGCCGCGGTGCTGCCGGAGGTGATGTCCTCAATCCCGTCAATCGCCTCGAGCCGCCGCTCGGCCTCTGTGGCGAGCCGCTGCAGCACGGCGCTGTCCTGGCCGAAGAATCGTACGGAGAATCGACGGGTGTTCCCTCCCTCTTCCGAATCTTCATCGAAGTAGACGCGCACGCCGGCGATCTCGGGAAGGTCCTTCCGGATCTTCTTCCGCAACTCGCTCACATCGTCGTCACTCATTCCGGGCCGTGCGAGAGTGATCCATGTTGCTGCTTCGTTGTCGCCGAAGAAGCTGTACAGGCCGGCGACCTCAAAGTCGCTCTTCCTGCTCCAGAGCAGA
>DASVLC010000228.1:0-12654 GCA_036385045.1 Thermoanaerobaculia bacterium
CCGATGCAACAAACCTCTCTCGGGAACACGAAGCGATTCTCGCGCTACGACAAACACGAAGGGCGGCCTCGCGGCCGCCCTTCATCGAACCTCATGAACCGAGATCACGTTCCTGCGATTGATACGTTTTCGAACACCACGCTGGGGCTTCTCAGCGCGGAGTAAGGGAATGGATCGTTGCCGACCGCGACGAGCTTCTTCCAGAAGTCCAGGTGATTCCCGGAGAGATTCATCTCGCTGAGCGGCTCGGCGATTGCGCCTTCGCGGATGCGGAAGCCGGCGACTCCAACTGAGAAGTCTCCGGTACCGCTGTTCGAGTTTCCTCCGAGAAACCCGGTGATCAGCAGACCTTCACCGACATCTGCGATGAGCTGCTGCTGGGACTTGTCGCCCAGTTTCCAGCTGAGGTTCGACAGAGAGCCGCTCGTCGGCTCCATCTTCAGCTTACGGGCGTAGTAGGTATCGAGGTAGTAGGACTTGAGCACGCCCTTGTCGAAGATGACACGCGGCTTTGCGGCGATGCCTTCGGAATCGAACTTGCGGGATCCGAAGGCGCGTGGAATGAGAGGATCGTCGGTGATCGACAGCAGCGGGCTGAAGAGCTCCTGGCCGAGTCGCCCTTCGAGGAATGAACGCCGCTGCTGAAGCGATGCGCCCTGAAGCGCTCCGTTCAACATTCCCAGCAGGCGGCCCGTAGCGCGATGGTCGACGATGATCGCCATCTCCTCGCTCGCCCCTTTCTTCGCGCCGAGGCGCCGCAGAGTGCGTTGCGCTGCACGGGTGCCGATCGCCGCGGCATCGCCCAGACCCGCCCAGCCGCGGGAGCCGGCGTAGTCGAAGTCCTCGGGGCGACGGCCGTCGGAGTCCTTCGCGCTCACCTGCGCTGACACGAAATAGGACGTCGCGCGGTTCTTGCCTGAAAAACCGTTGGACGTGACTCTCCAGTCCTCGACGAGATTGCTCGAGAACGAAGCCGTGACCGAGAGGATTGATTCATTTCCATCGACCGCGCGCGCCGCGTCGTGCGCGACCTTCGCCAGTTTCTTGCCGTCGTCCGCCGAGATCGACGCGTACTTCGGATCCTCGAGTTGCAGATCGATTTCCGACTGTCCCTTGTACAACTCGGGGTCAGGCAACGACCTGAAGGGATCGGCTGCGATAGCCTTCGTCATCGCGATCGAGTCGGTGATGAACGTGCTGAGAGCCTCGGGCCGGAGGTCGCTGGTCGAGACGCTCGAGTAGCGGCCGGCGACGAAGAGCTGGAGGTTTACACCTCGCGTGGTCGACTCCGAGATCTTCTCGACGTTTCCATCGCGGTAGTCGAGCGACACGTCGCGGACCCGGTAGGCGCGAGCGGCAGCCTCCTTCGCGCCTGCTTTCTCCGCAATCGTGATGCACGACTTTGCGATGGCGAGCATGTCCTGTTCTTTGTTCTTCTCTTTCGACATGAGGGGCTCCTACGCTTTCTTCTCGGCGCGACCGCCGACGGTGATCGACGAGACACGGACGGTCGGGATGCCCTGGGAGACAGGGACGCTCTGCCCGTCCTTGCCACAGGTCCAGCCACCCTCGTCGATCTTGAGATCGTCGGCCACCATGTCGATCAACTCGAGGACCTTCGGTCCGTTGCCGATGATGTTGACGTCCTTGATCGGGCGGGTCAGCTTGCCGTTTTCGATCATGTAGCCGTTCTTGACGTAGAAGGTGAAGTCGCCGGCGCCGATGTTGACCTGGCCGTTGCTGAAGAGATCGCAGTAGATCCCGCGCTCGACCGAGGCGATGATCTCGTCCCTCTTGTGCGGCCCGGGAAGCATGTAAGTGGACCGCATGCGCGGCATCGGCACGTGCTCGTAACCCTGGCGGCGGCCATTGCCCGTCGGCTTGACCCCATAGTGCTTTGCCGAGATCGAGTCGTGGAGATAGCTCGTCAGCTTGCCCTTCTCGACCAGCATCGTGCGGCCGACGGGGTTGCCTTCGTCATCGACGTTCAATGCGCCGCGAGCAGCTTCCTGCGTTCCCTCGTCGACGATGTTGACGAACGGCTTCGCAACCGGCTTGCCGAGCTTGTCGGAGTAGATCGAGACGTTCTTGCGGTTGAAATCCGCCTCCATGCCGTGGCCGATCGCCTCGTGCAGGAGAATTCCGGCGGCACCGGCCGCCATCACGACCGGCATCTCGCCGGCTGGTGGCTGCTCGGCCTCGAACAGGATCATCGTTTTGTCGATGACCTCGGAGACCATCGTGTCGAGTCGTGCCGGCGTGTAGTAGCCGATGTCAGCGCGCGCAGCGCGATTGATGCCGTTGTTCTCACGACGGCCGTCCTGTTCCGCGACGACGGCGAGATAGATACTCGTCATCGGCTGGGCGTCTTCGACGATCCGGCCATGCGAGTCGGCGATCAGGATCACGCTTCCCTGATCCATGAAGCTGAGGTTGACCTTCTTGACGCGTGCGTCCGCCTTGAGGGTTTTCTCGTTCAGACCGTTCAGAACGGCCAGCTTCTGCTGCGGACGGATGTCCTCCCAGCGGATCTTCGTCGGATAGCGGTCCGGCTTCGTCTCCATCACCTTGAAGCGGACGGGACCCCCTTTCGCCGGACCTTGAGCGATGGCAGCCGCGGTCAGTGCCGCTCGGCGAAGGCCATCGGTGGTGAGGTCCTCGGTGAAGCCGTAGCCGGTCTGGTCGTTCTTGACGACGCGCACCCCGACGCCGAGGCCGACGTTCGAGAACGCGCGATTGACCTCACCGTCCTCGAGGGCGAGGCTGTTGGTGACTCGATGCTGAAAGAAAACATCGGCATAGTCGCCACCCTTGGAGAGGGCGGCCGAGAGCGTGTCGCGGACCAGCTTCTCGGTCACGCCGAACCGGGAGAAGTAGCCGATACCCGGCGTCGGTCCCGTTTTCGCGAGAACTGAAGTGAGGTCGAGAAGATCCGAAACAGCCACGGACGCAATTGCAGCGGCGCCCGCGCCGATCAGAGTACGGCGGGTGAGACCCGAGTCGTCGGCCATACGTGAAAACCCTCCTGTGAGTCGTTTCCTCTATTGACGCCGAAACGGCGCCGATGGAAGTTACGGACGGGTGAACGTTTGGTTGCACGGGTTGGGTTGGGTTTTTCTGAGAGGCGCCCACGAAGCGGCACGCGTGTAGCCTGTGGCGCGACCCCTCACCCGGCCTTCGGCCACCCTCTCCCCGCTAGTCGCGGGAGAGGGGCGACAAAGATCGTGTTCGGCGAGGCCGAGCCTAACCCATCCGCAGCGCCTCGAGCCGCGATTCGACGGCGCGCTGGGCGCGCTCGAGCGCCTGCTCGTCGTGGCGCAGGTGATAGGCGAAATTGGCTCCGAAGAAGAGAGCGTTGAGCTCGAAGGCGAGCTGCGCCGGATCGACGCCTGGATCGATATGCCCTTCGTCCCGTGCCATCCGGATCGCCCTCTCGAGTGCTCCGATCCAGTCATCCATGAGGCCGCGGATGGTGTCGCGGACGACGCCGGGGCGACCGTCGAACTCGAAGGAGGCGGCCGCAAAAAAGCACCCGCCTGGAAACACACCGCGGTGGACGTAAGAGAGCCATGATCGGCAGATCGCCATGAGGCGTTCGTAGCCTCTGGGTGCCTCGAGAGCGGGATTGAATATTTCCCGGATGTAGCGCTCGGCCGCCGCCTCTACCACCGCGAGCTGGAGTTCTTCCTTTGAACCGAAATGAGCGAAGAGTCCGCTCTTCGACATCCCGAGTTGCTCGGCGAGCTTCCCGATGGTCAGTCCCTGCAGCCCCTCGAGCGACGCGAGGTCGACCGCGTGCTCCAGGATGCTCTGGCGTGTCCGCTCACCTTTCACAGCGAGCATTATGCGTATGCAGGGAGGTCCTTCAACAACTCCTCGTGCCGGTGGACGAACGCCGGACTCCATTTCGAAGGTGTGAGGGAAGCCGGATCGACGTTCACGACCGTCCGTTCCCCGCGCGCGTAAGGGATATGCCCGTCCTCGTTCGAAACCAGAAATCCGTAGGTGCAGGTGAAGTCGCCGAGATCGTTTACCCAGAGCTCGACACGTAGCGTGCCGCCGGAGGGTGGAGGCTCGAGCATCTCGAGGCAGCAGTCGCCGCCGATCGGGGCACGGCCGTCGAGAGCGATGATTGCGTGATCGACGTGCTCGGCCAGGATGCTGTGGTCGGCTGGATGGAGGAGGGGAGAGAAGAAGACGAATTTGGGGTTCAGGTTGAGGGCAAGCGGTCGTCGGTTCATGAGAATTCTCCTCTGGAAGACAAAATAGTACGAACGTTCGTTTTTGTCAAGATCCCGAATCGATCTTCTCGTCTCTTGACGGCTGCTGTGACCGCTTCTGGTCCGTGCCTCCTTTGGCTAAACTCGAGCGATGCGCCGGCTCCTTCTCCTTGTCCTCATCGCACTCGCCGCCCTCCCTGCGTCTGCCCGACGCCGCGCTGCCTCGGCTTCCGATCCGCTCGTCATCACCTCCGCCGACGCGATCGCAACAGCCGCCCTGGCCGAGGGGATACCGGGATTGACGATTGCCGTACGTAAAGGGACCGCCGTCTTCATTCGCTCGTACGGCATAGCGGGCGTCGACTCCGGCACGGAGGCGCGTGCCGACACGGTCTACCAGATCGCATCAGTCACCAAGCAGTTCACCGCTGCAGCGATCATGCGGCTCGAGGAAGATGAGCGTCTGGCGCTCGACGATCGCGCGGGTTTGTATCTTCCGGAACTCGACGAGAGGTTCGACGCGATCACAATCCGCCATCTGCTGACACACGGCTCGGGCCTTCGCGACTACGAGTCTCAGCTCCAGAATCCATTCGAAGAGATGACGCAGCAGCAGATCATCGCGCTCATTACCTCCTCCGGCCCGCTGTTCACCCCGGGGTCCGAATACGAGTACAGCAACTCCGGCTACTACCTGCTCGGTATCATCATCGAACGTACGAGCGGGCGACCCTACGAGCAGTTTCTGCGCGAGACGTTTTTCGAGCCTCTTGGCCTGACGCAGACGAGCTACTGCGGGACCAGGTCGCCTTCACCGGCAGGGACGATCCTCCTCGCAGGGGCGGTGATCCCGATTCCTGCTGCCCACATGTCGATCGTCGGCGCCGCTGGTGCGCTCTGCTCGACCGCCGCAGACCTGATCCGCTGGAACACGGCTTTGACGAACGGGATCGCCGTCTCGTCCGCTGCATATGACCGAATGATCGGCCAAGGCAATCGGATGGGCCTCGGCCTGCACTACGGGTTCGGCCTGGTGGTCGACACACGAGGCTCTGTCCTCTCCATCTGGCACAACGGCTCGATTCTCGGTTTTCAGAGCATGCTGCTCTGGATCCCTGAGCGGGAGCTGACGATCGCGGTGCTGACGAACCTGACGGATCTCGATCGCGATCGAGCGGGGGAGATCGCCAGGGCGCTGGCTGCGAGCATCGAGCCGTGACTCTGAGAGCAAGATACTGAGCTGACCACCACCGGCTGCCATCCGTCGCGCCTGCCGGCGCGGTGTGGTGCGCAAGTCCAAACTCCAGCAGCCGCTGCCGCGGCGCAGAGCTCTACGCGCATCTGTTGGTCGTCGGCAAGGGATCCCTCTCCGTTCTCCGCCCCTCCAGCCCTCACACCCACCCACGGGGCTGCGGCGGCTCGGGATGACAGGCACGGGTAGGCGATCACTCCAGAGCGCACCGCCCTTCAATCCCTATAGATCAGCACATGCGGTTTGCCATCCGCGCCGATCCAGCCGCGGTACATTCCTTCGCTGTTGAAAGGCATCGCGAAGTTTCCCTTTGCATCGAGGGCGATGACGCCCCCTTCGCCTTTCACAGCGGCGAGTTTTCGATTGATGACCTCGTCGGAAGCCTGCTGCACCGTCATCCCGCGATACTTCATCAGCGCCGCGATGTCGTAGCCGACCATCCAGCGGATGAAGAACTCGCCATGACCGGTACCGGAGACCGCGCAGGTCTCGTTGTCGGCCCAGGTGCCTGCGCCGATGATCGGCGAGTCGCCGATCCGGCCGAACTGCTTGTTCGTCATGCCTCCGGTCGAGGTGGCGGCGGCGAGATTACCCGCGGCATCGACAGCGAGTGCTCCGACGGTTCCGAACTTCGTCTCATCGCCAGCAGCGATCGCGCCGCTCTTCGGAGGCTGTTGTTCTTTCACGAGCTCGTTCTGCAGTCCCTTCCAGCGTCGCTCGGTCCAGAAGTAGGAGGGGTCGACGATCTCGAGTCCCATCTTCGTGGCGAACAGCTCGGCACCCCGGCCCGACATCATCACGTGAGGTGAGCGATCCATGACGGCGCGGGCGGCGGAGATCGGATTGCGGATGATCGTCACCGCGGCGACCGCTCCCGCTTTCCTCGTTGCCCCGTCCATGATCGAGGCGTCGAGCTCATTGCGACCTTCGTGTGTGAAGACGGCGCCCTTGCCGGCATTGAACAGAGGCGAGTCCTCTAGGATACGAACCGACGCCTCGACCGCATCGAGACTGGTTCCACCCTTCGCCAGAATCGCGTGACCGGCCCGCAGCGACTCCTCGAGTTTCTCGCGATATTGCCGCTCGGTTTCTGGAGTCATGCTGGCGCGGGTGATTGTGCCGGCTCCGCCATGCACGACGAGCATGGCGCGTTGGTTCGTCGCTTGGGCAAACAGAGGAACGGCAGTTAGGATCGCTGCCGTGAAGATCGCGAGACGTCTGAACATGATGAACCCTCCCGTGGCGATTGAGCCTGAAGCCAGTTTCACGCATCGAAGCTTATCGCGCACCAGCGGGCTTCGGTACCCACTTCTTCTTCTGGTGGCGCTCGCTGTCATCCTCGCGGTTCCGCTCGATGCACAGGGGCCGTCCGCCGACTGGATGACGATCGAGACGCCGCATTTTCGCGTGCACTATCCGCGTGAATATGCGGAGTGGGCGACACGGGCTGCTCGGCGGCTCGAGTCGGTGCGTACGATCGTCTCCGAGGAGATCGGCTTCGTCCCGTCGCAGACGATCGATGTGCTCGTCGTCAATCCGGTCGCGCAACCGAACGGCACCGCCTGGCCGCTGCTCGACACGCCGAGGATGATCCTTTATGCGGAACCTCCCGGACCTGAAGAGCAGATTGGAGCCTACGGCCACTGGATCGACCTGCTGGCGATTCACGAAACCGCACACCTGGTCCACATGCTGCGGCCTTCACGGAATCCGCTGCAGCGGATGCTCGAGCGCTCCGTCCTTCCCCTCAACCCGATCACTCTGCGTTCTCCACGATGGGTGCTCGAGGGCTACGCGACCGTGATCGAAGGTCGGCTGACCGGCAGCGGCCGTCCTCACAGCACCGTTCGCGCACTCATCCTGCGGCGCTGGGCAGAGTCAGGGCGACTCCCATCCTACGGACAGCTCAACTCTGATCAGCGGTTTCTCGGCATGTCGATGGCCTACCTCATGGGCTCCGCGTATCTCGAATGGCTCGAAGAGCGGAGCGGTCCGGAATCACTTCGGAATCTCTGGGCTCGAATGACGGCGCGGCATAGACGCTCATTCGACGAGGCGTTCATCGGAGTCTTCGGCGACAGGCCCGACCGGATGTACGGCCGCTTCGTCGCCGAGCTGACTGCCTCTTCAATGGCGATCGACCGCGCCAGCGAGTATGTCGAGGGAGAGCTCTTTCAGGAGACTCCGCGCGCGAGTGGCGATCCGGCCGTCTCTCCCGACGGGACGCGACTCGCATTCGTCGTTCGCGATCGCGAAAAACCACAGCGGCTCGTGATCTGGTCCACCGCTGCACCCGACGACGAAGAGAAGAGGTACCAGGAACGTCTGGCGAAGATTCTCGAGCGTGACCCCGAGGACGTTGCGCCGGTGCGTACGCGCCCGCTGCCGAGAGAAGCACTTCACTCGCTCGTGATGCCCGACGGCGGTGACATCGAAGAGCCTCGTTGGATGCCGGATGGCGAGTCGATCCTCTTCGCTCACAGGATGCCCGATGCCGAAGGATTCCTGCATTTCGATCTCTTCCAATGGACGCCTGGCACTGGCGGCCTGCGGAGAATTACCCGACTGGCCGACGTGAAGAGTCCCGACCCTCTGCCGGACGGTCGCACGGCCGTGGCGGTTCGCAGCCGTTACGGTGCGTCTCAACTCGTCTCGGTCGACCTCACGACTGGTGCGGTTACACCGAGAGGCGAAGCGTCGATCGACATCGTTTACACGCATCCGCGCGTCAGCCCTGACGGTAACCGGCTTGCGTGGGTTGATCATCGCGAGGGGAGATGGAGACTGTTCGTCGACGACGAGCAGGTGGCTCTCCCGGGCGATCCCGCTGCCCCCGCATGGCTGTCGAACGAGGAGTTGATCGTCACGGTGTACTCCGGCGGATTCGCCGAACTTCACCGCGTTTCATTGAGCGGCGGTTCGGCCGTCGTCACGAGATCGCGCGGTGGTGCCTTTCAGGCAGCTCCTGCGGCCGACGGCCGTATCTTCTTCATGTCGCTCAATCCCGATGGCTATGTCCTTCGGCAACTTCCCTCGCTCGAAAGTGCTCCGCGTCCACCGGCGCTCGCCGGTGATGTCGCGCTCGTGCCGGCGGTTCCGCGTCCACAGCCGCCCCCCGTGCCACCGCTCGCAGAGACCGATGTGACGGCGCGGCGTTATGGCATCGGGCGTCAGGAGGCGGCGTGGCTGATGAGTCAGAGTGTGACGCCCGGCTATCGTTCCACTGAGCTCGGCCTGCGTCTGGGTGATGTCGCCGGACGCCTCAGCACACTTCTGGTCGGCTCGGTCGGAAGTGGTGACGCGCCCGAAGGTGGAGCGCTGATGACCGCATGGCGAGGCTGGCCAGTGACGCTTCAGGCGCATCTTTATTCGGCCGGTGACGACGGAGACGGAATGGAGGCACGCGGTGCCTGGACGCGGAGGTTCCCGCTCGCGCGGCTTTCTGTCGAAGGAGGCGCGCTCAGCGACGACGTACTGTTCGGTGCTGTTGCGCTGTCCACCTGGCAGCTCGTCGGTACGTCGCGCTTCGAGCAGGCGATTGCAGGCGAAGTCGACGGCGGTCATCGTCGCGCGCGTGCGTCGCTCGGATTCAGACAGGGTGCTTTCAGACTCGGTGTGAGTTACCAGCTCGATCGCGGCGAGATCGTCAGGCTCGGCGGTCCCGCCCCGTCCATTCTTCCCCAGTCGGCCTACGCGCGACGCGTTCTTGATCCGGCACTCCCTGTGGCGCTCCTCATGGGTGAGGACTACGATGGCTGGCGGATCGAGACCAGGGTGCCGCAGCTGCCGTTCACTTTCTTCTACCAGAGACACGAGCTCGGAGCCTCGCAGGTAAGCCTGGCCGGCGGAGAGCTTGTGTGGAATGCATCTCCCAATCCGATCCTGAAAACTCCAGGGCTCGAGCTCACCTTCGGCGCCGCACGGATTCTCGATGGACTCCCGGAGGAAGAGACGAACGTCTGGATCGCGATGCGGTGGCGCCCATGATTCACATCCATAACGGAGACGTGATCGCGGCGGTGGCAAGGCGCGCAGGGATCCCCGGAACCCACGTCGCGTTCCGCGAGTCGCTCGTGACCGGTCCTGTGATCCCGGGGGACGACTGGCTCGAGACCCGAGCACAGGCGCTGGCTGGAACGAGTGGCGACGACGTTCTCCGAGTGCGGACCTCGCTGCTCGAACAGGAGCAGATGCTGGAGGCGGCTCCCGGACAGGGAGAGATCGTCCTCTGGTTCGAGCACGATCTCTACTGTCTCGTGCATCTCGTCTATCTGCTTCAAAGGTTTGGTGGTGCCCAGCTCTCGATGATCTGGTCGCCGGAGCCCCTGACGGAGAGGGACGAGGAAGGCTTGCACCTGCTCTTCGAGTCGCGCGCGGCGGTAACGCCCAAGGTGCTGCAGCTTGCCGCAGATGTATGGGGCGCATACGCGAGTACCGATCCGACCCGTCTGAACGAGGTCATCGATCGTGCGAACGCCGATTTTGCTTTTCTGCGGGAGGGACTGACTCTTCACGCATCGAGATTCCCGTCGAGGGCTAACGGTCTCGGATCGATCGAGCGGCACGTATTGGAGCTCCTCTCGTTGGGGGCCGTCGATTTTCCGGCGATGTTCGACAGCATCGGCGCCTCGATTCCGCGCTTCGGGTTCACTGACCGTGACATCCTGCGGTTGATCCGCCGCCTTGCTGGATGCGATGTCCCACTGATCACGATTTCCGGTGAGCTTCCGAAGGCGCTGCTGGCCATCACTTCAGCAGGCGAGAATGTTTTGCGAGGCGAGGTCAACGATCTCGACGTCAATGCGCCGGACGTCTGGCTGGGTGGCGCTCATCTGACGAGCGAAAGGCAGTGGATCTGGACCGGAAGCCGAATCGAGCCGAGATGAGAGGAAAGAAGAAAGCGGGAGACATCGCGCTCGAACCGGTCTGCCGTGTCGTACGGTTCGGTGCAACGGATGGCATCGAGCTGGCCGGGCTGCTTTACGAGCCTGAGCGACAGACTGATCACGCCGCAATGTTTCTCCACGGCACCGGAGGGGCGTCGGTTTTCGAGGCGCGCCGGACGAATCTACTCGCGGCCGAGTTGCTCGCGGGTGGAATCGCATTCTTCCCGTTCAACAATCGTGGCGCGCATCTGCTGCGGAGACTTCGGTTCACAGAGTCGCACGTGCGTGCCGAAGAGCGACGCGGACAGAAGCCGGCACCGCGGCAGGGGGGGATGGCGCATGAGGTCATCCGCGAGTGCGTGCATGACATCGACGGTGCGATGCGCGAGCTCCGAAGGCGCGGGTACCGCCGTATCGATCTGATCGGCCACTCGACCGGCGCGAACAAGATCGCGGTCTACGATCACTACAAGCCGCGCAATCAGGCCGGACGCTACGTGCTTCTTGCGGGCGGTGACGACACCGGACTGCTGTACTCGCAGCTTGGTGCGCGCCGCTTCAGCTCAGCTCTCCTGCGGGCGAGAACGATGATCCGTGCGCGGCGCGGCGACGAGTTGGTCCCTCGATCGCTGTCGTCGCTGCCGATGAGCTGGCGTTCGTTCTACGACATGGCGAATCCCGACGGTGATTACAACGTGTTTCCCTTCCTCGAGGCGATGCAGTCGCTGCAGCTCTCACGCCGGCCCCGTTTTCGTTTCCTGCGAGCGATGCGAAAGCCGGTGCTGCTGCTCTACGGCGAGAACGACGAGTACTGCCACGGCGACGTCTCGCGATCCGTAGCCGCACTCGCTGAGGCTGTCGGGGCAAAGACGAACGTCGAGATCGCGATCATGAGCGCCGCCGACCACGGCTTCTCCGGCCGCGAGCGAGACCTCGGCCGGCTGCTCGTCTCCTGGCTCTCAGACGACGACTGAGCGCGGCCTGTCACCCGTCAGTGACTCGGCCACGAGCTCGGCCGCCTGGTCTGCCGCGTCGACGTACGGCATCAGGATCAGCTCTGCGCCGGCCTGCCTGAGTCTTTCGGTATCGCGTGACTCGTGACTCGTCACCGCAATCTGCCCTTGGTAACCGTGGCCACGAACGGCGCGGATCAATGCGAGGTTGACGTCGCGTTCGGGCGCGGTGCTGACGATCCACCGCGCCTCGGCGAGTGGCAGCGTCGCGGCGAATTCCGGATCTTCGGCGTCGCCGTAATGCGCAACGAAGCCGCGGTTCCGGCAGTTGGCCACCGCCTGGGGATCGAAGTCGACACCGAGGATCGACAGTCCGGCGTCGCGCAGGCGCCGTGCGATATTGCTTCCGTAGCGGCCGAGCCCGAAGAGGATGATGTCTACCTTCTCCGGCATCGCCTTGCTGTCTGCGGCCTGCTCTCGATGAGGGACCTGACGCTCGAACACTGAGAGCCATGGAGCGATGAGCTGATAGATGTTGTGCGAGTAGAGAATCAGGTAGGTCGACAGGGCGATGGTGATGAGGCCGACGAGTGTCACGAGCCCGACGGTCTCGGGCGACAGATGGCCGACGCTCTCGCCTCGTGCAACCAGGATGAGGGAGAACTCGCTGATCTGGGCTACGGTCAAACCGGCGAGAAACCCGGTGCGTTTCCGATAACCCATGAATCCCATGATCGCCATGACGATCAGCGGGTTTCCAATGAGCACGAAAGCCGAGAACAGGATTGCGGTGCCTAACTGCGCGCCGAGAAGTGACAGATCGAGGCCGGCTCCGAGCTCCAGGAAGAAGAAGATGAGCAGGAAGTCTCGGACGCTCACCAACCGCGCCCCGATGACCTCACGATACTCGGTCGAGGCGAGTGAGACGCCGGCAAGAAACGCCCCGACCTCCATGCTGAGACCGAGGTGATGGCCCAGCGCGCCGAGAGCCGAGGCCCAGGCGATCGAGAAGAGGAGCAGCATCTCGTAGGATCGGGCCAGGAACCCGAGAAGGCGCGGGAAGACGTAACGCATCAGCAGAGCGATCACGGCGAGGAGCGCAATCGCGCGGCCGGCGATCAGCAGGAGACTGACTGACGAGGAGGCGCTGCCGGTTGCATCGCCACCGAGGGCGGCGAGGGCGATCAGAACCAGAATGGCGACGATGTCCTGGACGATCAGAAAGCCGACGGCAATCCGCCCATGCAGCGAGTCGATCTCCCGTTTGTCCGAGAGCAGCTTGACGATGATGATCGTGCTCGAAAACGTTAGCGCGACCGCCACGTACATCGACGGGACCACAG
>DASVLC010000229.1:0-7470 GCA_036385045.1 Thermoanaerobaculia bacterium
GGCGAGGACGCCTGCGCTACAAGAGGCTGCCGAAGTCCGGAGGTTGCAGAGTTCGCCGAAGTGCGGACATTTCGCGAGTACGCATGTTTCGCGAGTACGGATGTTTCGCGAGTACGGATGTTTCCGCGAGACTACTGCGAACTCACGCTGGCCTTTGTGTAGCGCGGACGTCCCGTCCGCCGTACCGCGGAAGTCCTCGTCCGCAGCGGGGCGTCTCGCCCCGCGTGCTCGCGAAGCCCCCCACCTGTGCTAGAACACGCCGTGCTGCTGCACCTACATTCATGGATCGCCACGACCCGCTGATTGCCCGGCTTCGCGAGCGCGTCGCCCGAGCTCCCTTCTTCTCCAGCCTCGCCTCAGACGAGAAGCTCGACGTCACGGGCGCTACGGTCGAAGGGCGGGCGCTGCTCATCGCGTCCCTTCAGGAGCAGCGTCGCAATCGCATCGCGATCGTCACGCCGGGCGATGCGAACCTCGATGACTTCGAGGCAGCCCTCAGGTTGTTCCACCACGAACCCGGCTGTGTCTCGCTCTATCCGTCACCGTCCCTCTCCCCCTACCAGGACGTCGCCCCGTCACTCGGTGTCGTACGAGAGGAGATCCGTGCACTCGGGATGCTGATCGACGACGCGGCGGGTGCTCTCATCGTCCCGAGTCGTGCGCTGTTTCAGAGGTTACCCCGCGCTGAGGACTTCCGAGCCCGGATCGTGAGGCTGGCGGAGGGCGACGAGCTCGACATGCGTGAGCTGCTTCAGAATCTCGTCGAAAACGGCTTCTCACGCACCGATCTCGTCGGCGAGGCGGGCGAGTTCGCGTTCCGAGGCGGTATTCTCGACCTCTTCCCGCCGAATACGCCGCAACCACTGCGGGTCGAGCTGTTCGGTGACACGATCGACTCGCTGCGCTGGTTCGACCCGGAGACGCAGCGTTCCGACGAGCCGGCGGGCGTCGTTACGGTTTACCCGGTAACGCAGTTCCCGCTCACGAAAGAGACACGGCAGCGGCTCGCCCGGCAGCTCTCGCTCGACTTCATGGATCCGCTCTACAAGAGAAACGTGTCGGAGAAGATCGAGGCCCTTCAGGAGAGCGGAAGCTTCCCGGGAATCGAGCACTACGTTCCGGCGGCGGTACCGAGTGCCACGTTCGCCGACTACATACGTGATTGGGACCTGATTCTGATCGAGCCGGACCAGATCATCACCACGATTTCCAGGTACGAAACGCTTCTGCGTAACGAATACGAGATCGCGGCGGAAAAGGGACGCGCGGTCTACCCACCCGAGCGGCTCGTCGCCCCCGCGCCGGATGTGATCGGGTTCATCGAAGGCTCTCGACTCTCGTTCAGCGAGATCCATCTCACAGGCGCTTCGAACGCGAGAGAACTTCGGATCGCGACTCCCGCAACCAACCGGTACGGCAACCGTCTGAGCGAATTTCCCGCCGACGTTCTGGCGACCGAAGCGCAGCAACTGTTCTTCTGTGCGACGCGAGGTGGCCGAGAAAAGATCGAACGTCTGCTGCGCGAGTTCGACGTTCCGTTCGCCGAGAACGGTCTCGGCGGCGAGCTCGCGGTCACGGGAGGGCAGCTCGCACACGGATTCCAGTTCCCTGACATCGGGATCGTCGCCTGGTCGGAATGGGACCTGTTCGAGCCGCCAGCCTCGACACGCGTAGGCAGCCGCAAGAAGAGCACCGAAGCCTTCGTCTCCGATCTGCGCGATCTGAAGGCGGGCGACTACATCGTGCACGTCGATCATGGGGTCGGCCGCTTTCGCGGGCTGCAGCGGATCGCATTTGGCGAGAACGAACGCGAGGTAATGGAGATCGAGTACTCCGGCGGCGGGAAGCTGCTGATGCCGATGGAGAACCTCAATCTCATCCAGCGCTACACCGCCGGCGAGGAGATGCAGCCGAAGCTGGACAAGCTTGGCGGCACGACATGGGCGCGCACCAAGGCCTCCGTCAAGAAGGCGATGCGCGACATGGCGGACGAGCTGCTCAAGCTCTATGCGACACGCAGGATGGTTCAGGGCCACGCCTTCGGTAAGGACTCTCCCTGGCAGTTCGACTTCGAAGACGCATTCGAGTTCGATGAGACCGACGATCAGATCACCGCCATCGAGGACGTCAAAAACGACATGGAGTCACGCCGTCCGATGGACCGGCTCCTCTGTGGCGACGTCGGATACGGGAAGACCGAAGTCGCCATGCGAGCAGCCTTCAAATCAGTGATGGACGGCAAACAGGTCGCGGTGCTCGCGCCGACGACCGTTCTCGCCTTCCAGCACTACCACACCCTGCTTCGGCGCTTCGCGTCCTTTCCGGTGACCGTCGAGCTCCTGACCCGCTACTACTCGGCAAAAGAGCTGAAGGAGATCCTCAAGAAGGTCGAGACCGGCGAGATCGATGTCGTGATCGGCACCCACCGCCTTCTCTCGAAGGACGTGCAGTGGAAGGATCTCGGCCTGGTAGTCATTGACGAAGAGCAGCGGTTCGGCGTCGCCCAGAAGGAGCGGTTGAAGTCGATTAAAAAGTCGGTCGACGTGCTCGCCATGTCGGCGACGCCGATTCCGCGAACCCTTCATATGTCGCTCGTCGGCATCCGCGACATTTCCGTCATCGAGACGCCGCCAAAGGACAGGCTCGCGATTCAGACGGCCGTCGTCCCGTGGGGAGACGAGTTCATTCGCGAAGCCATCGAGTTCGAGGTCGAGCGCGGCGGTCAGGTCTTCTTCGTTCACAACCGTGTCGAATCGATCTACGCGATGAAGGAGTTCCTCGAGAGGCTGGTCCCCGGTGTGCGGGTAATCGTCGGGCACGGACAGATGGACGAGCGCGAGCTCGAGAAGGCGATGCTCGCCTTCATCGGACGCGAGTACGACGTACTGCTCGCTACGACGATCATCGAGAACGGTATCGACATCCCCGCCTGCAACACCATCCTCATCAATCACGCGGAGAGGTTCGGTCTGTCGCAGCTCTATCAGCTGCGAGGCCGTGTCGGTCGCAGCGATCGCCTCGCTTTCTGCTACCTGCTCGTCCCCAGTGACCGCGTCCTCACCGGTGACGCCCGAAAGCGCCTCGCGGCGATCCAGGAGTTCTCCGATCTCGGTGCCGGCTTCCGCATCGCCGCGCGCGACCTCGAAATCCGCGGCGCCGGAAACATCCTCGGTGGCGAGCAGTCAGGCCAGATCGCTGCCGTCGGCTTCGAGATGTACACCCGGCTGCTCGAGGAGACCATCCGGGAGATGAAAGGCGAGCCGGTCGAGGAAGAGGTCGAGACCTCCATGAATCTCGGCATCGACATCTACATCCCTCGCGACTACATCTCGGATGAGAACCTCCGGATGACCTTCTACAAGAAGATCGCCTCCGCTTCTTCCCAGGAGCGCCTCAACGACATCCGGAACGAGATGCGCGATCGCTTCGGCGCCCTGCCGGTGAACGTCGAGAGCCTGCTGCACTTCGTCGAAGTGAAGTGGCGGGCGCGTCAGCTGGGCGTCGTCTCGATCGTTCGTGAGGGGGCGCGCGCGGTCGTCAAGATGACCCAGCAGGCGAAGATCGACCCGAACAGGCTCCTCGCATTCCTGGGCGAGAATCCGATGGCCAAGTTCTCCCCAAGTGGGGTTCTCTCGTTCCCTCTCCGCACCGCGGGGACCGACGTCATCGCGGCGGTGGAAGCCGTACTCGACACCATTGCCGCGGATTGAGAAGTGGTCCGGCAGGACGTCCGCGGTCTACGCATCGATCCCGACTCGCATTTCCCCATTCTCAATTTGGCGTTGAAGGCGCTAGACTCCAGCTGCCCGTGCTCGCCCGACGCATCATTCTTCTGCTGCTCACGTCCGCCATTGCGCTGTCAGGCTGCAAGCGTGTCTCGATCCCCCCGGACGTCGTCGCGCGCATCAACGACCGGATGGTCACGCTTGCCGACTTCAAGAGATATCTCGAACGGAACGCCGGGACGGATCTCGCACAGCTGACACCCGAGGTCGCCAGCGCGATGCTCGACCAGTACCTGGAGGAGGTCATTCTCTCCGAGCACGCCGCCAGAAACGGCGTCGAGGTCCCGGCCGAACGGATTGCGGCGGCGGTGAGGACAGAGGCGGGAGTCACCGTGGTCGAGAAGCGGGACGAGATGCGGCGCGAGAGGCTCGTCTCGGACCTCGCGACCGCCATTCCGGACGCGACGGACGCCGAGGTTCAGGCCTACTACGAAAAGGAGCAGGCGGAGTTCCGCAGTGGCGAATCAGTGCGGGTCCGGCAGATCCTGGTCCGTGATGAGGCACTGGCCCGCGAGATCCTGCAGAAGTTGAAAACGGGTGCCGAGTTCGGCGAGCTCTCGGCGGAGCACTCCCTTGCACCGAACGCGAAACGAGGCGGAGAGATCGGGTTCGTCTACCGTGGTGAGCTGCCTAAACTCTTCGAAGAGAGGATTTTCGCGCTGGAACCTGGCGAGCTGAGCGAGGTCATCCAGACCGACAACAGCTTCCATGTCTTTCGGATTGACGAGAAGCGTCCGGCCGGAACGCTCGACCTCGCTTCCGCCACCCCTTTGATCCGGTCGAGGCTCCGCGAAGAGACGCTTCGCAACCAGGTCGCCCAGATAGTCGCCCAGAGCCGGCGCCAGATGACCATAGCCGTCCTGACTCGCCGCCTTCCCTTCCAATACTCCGGAACCCTCCCGAAGAGCGAGGCCGAATAAATCTTCCCGTAACTTGTTCTGCTGGCTACTCGTCTGAACAGAGCCAACCATGAAAAAGAGCTTTATCGCCATCGCCCTTTCCCTCACGGCATTCAGCGCTTCCGCTGAGCTTCTCGAGGCCATTGTGATCCGAGTCGGCGACCGGATCGTCACCCGCTCCCAATACGAACGCCGTCTCAATGACGTGTTCCGGGAAATTGACGAGACCGCAACCGTGGTCGAAGCGCCTCAGCTGAAGGCGCAGGCACGTCAGTCCCTCGCAAATGAGCTCATCAGCGAGCTTCTGATCCGCGATCGTGCCGACCGGCTGGGCATCACCGTGACCGACGCCGAGGTCAGCGACGCCGTCGGCCGCCTGAAGCAGCAGTACGGCATCACCTCGGACGAACAGTTCAATGACTCTCTCCGCTCTTCCGGGCTCACTCGCGCCGAGATGGAAGCGCGGCTGCGCGACACCCTGGTCACGAACAAAGTCTTCGGCAGGGAGCTGCGTCAGCGCAGTGAACTGACAGACGTCCAGTTGCGGGAAAGATACAACCGCGAGAAGGAAGAGTATCGGCTTCCCGAAAGGGCCGAGCTCCGGGAGATCGTAGTCCTGAAGCCCGAGGCAGCGTCGCAGCATGCTGAGGCACAGCAGCGCGCCCAGGAAATTGCAGAAGCCGCACGGAAGCCCGGCACCGACTTCGCCAACCTTGCCTCGACGATGTCCGAATCGGGGACTGCGTCGAAGGGCGGTCTCCTCGGCGCGATCTCGAAGGGCGATCTTGTGCAGGAGCTCGACCAGGCAGTCTTCAACGCTCCCGGCGGAACAGTGCTCGGCCCGATCGAAACCCGTTCGGCCTGGCATATCGTGCGCGTCGAGCGGCGCCTCGCTTCGGAAGTCCCGGCCTTCGAGACGGTCAAGGACCAGCTCCGCCGCGACGCCAGCGAAGAGACCTTCCAGCGTGACTACAAGGCCTACGTCGAGAGCCTCCGGAAAGATGCCTTCGTTCAGATCAACGAACCGATGATCCCGAAGGTCTGAGCGTCACGCAGTTCAGCAAAAAGGACAGGCGCTGCCTGTCCTTTTTCTTTTTCTACCTTCCACCCCTCGTAGAGCCCCACCCGACGAATTGTCTCCTCGGATGATCAATCGCTCTCCGCCGCGTAGAGTTTTCGTACGGTCGCCTTCCTCAGAGATAGTCTTCGTCCATGACGAATCTCGATCACGCGATCGCAGCGATCCGGGAGCAGGCACCCCGCAGGGTCGCCATCCTCACAGGCGCCGGTGTGTCGGCGGACAGCGGCATCCCAACGTTCCGCGGGCCGGACGGTCTCTGGAGGAACTACAGATCCGAGGACCTGGCGACACCAGAAGCGTTTCGAAGGGATCCATCGCTCCTGTGGGAGTGGTACGAGTGGCGACGCGGGATCATTCGCGACGCGAAGCCAAACGCGGCGCATGAGGCAATCGCCTCACTGGAAAGAGCGGTAGTCATAACGCAGAACGTCGACGGACTTCATCGTCGTGCCGGCTCCCGCGATGTAGTGGAATTGCACGGAAACCTGTTTCGCACACGCTGTGTAGCCGAGGGGACGACGTTCCAGCACCCCGAGGCTTTCGACACGATTCCTCCGCGTTGCAGTTGTGGCAGCCTGCTCCGCCCTGATGTCGTCTGGTTCGGTGAAGCACTGCAGGAGGACATCGTCAGCCGCGCGGTGGCTTCGATCGAGAGCGCCGATCTCCTTCTCGTCATCGGGACGTCGGGAGTCGTTTATCCCGCGGCGGGATTCGTCACTCTCCATACCGGCCTCTCGATCGAGATCAACCCGGAGGCAAGCGCAATCAGCTCCGCCTGCACCTTTGCAGTTGCTGCACGCGCCGCCGAAGCCACACCCCCGATTGTCGAGGCGCTGCTGGAGATTGCTTCATGACGGACGTGATCGCCGACCTCCCTCCCGACGATCGTCCCCGCGAACGGCTGCTAAGTCATGGCGCGGAAACGCTCTCCGATGCAGAGCTTCTGGCGATCCTGCTCGGCTCGGGACTCCGCGGCAAGAACGCAATCCAGCTCGGTCGCGAGTTGCTGAGCGAAGGAATGACCTCACTCCGCAGGAAGGAGATCGCCTCCCTGTCTCAGGTGCCAGGCGTCGGTCCGGCCAAGGCCGCCCGCATCGCCGCCGCCTTCGAGATCTCGCGGCGGTTCACCGCGGGCCAGCCTGACGATCCTCCGACTTTCGACGTGCGCGTGCTGGGGCCGAAGCTGGTCAACACCTACGCGCACCACCAGCAGGAGCGCCTCGGGGCGGCCTTTCTCGACTCGCGCCGCCGCATCACTCGTCAGCGAGAGATCTACGTCGGCACCGTCAACAGCGCTCTTGTCTCCACACGCGACATCGTCCGCTATGCGCTTCTCGAACATGCGTCGGGAGTCGTGGTCTTTCACAATCACCCGTCGGGAAACCCCGCGCCTTCGGGCGAAGATCTCACCTTCACGGCCAAACTCCGCCACTCCCTCACGCTCGTCGACATCGAGCTCGTCGATCACGTGATCATCGGTGCGACATCGTTCTACTCGATGCAGGAACGAGGACAGGTTTGACGGCTCCAGGGCGGTTGGGGGTTCTTGTGCGGGGCGAAATTGAAAATTGAAAATTGAAAATTGAAAAAGGCGTTCAGTCCCGTGGTTCCGGCGGCTTCGAATGACAGAGGCGCGTGTGCACTTGTGGGTCGTCGGCAAGGGATCCCTCTCCGTCCTCCGCCCCTCTCACCCGCCCACCCACCC
>DASVLC010000230.1:0-5155 GCA_036385045.1 Thermoanaerobaculia bacterium
ACACGCACAGGTCATCCAAACGGCGCATGGCTCTAAGCTATTTCGATTCTGTAGTTTGCCCTGTATTTGAGACGGCTGTGTCCGGGAATTGAGAATGTCGGGCCGGTGCAATGGAGGGCCGGCGCCGCGACTGAGGGGAGAACGCGCCCTGTCATCCCGAGCCGCCGGAGCCCCTGGGGTGGGCGGGTGTGAGGGGCGGAGGACGGAGAGGGATCCCTTGCGGACGACCCACAAGTGCACGTGAGCCTGGTTGAGGTCCGGTGCCGCGACCCAGCTCATGACCCGCGCACCCGTGCCGCATTTCGGCTCAGCAGCCTCTTTTTCGTCGACTAGAATCGCGGGTGGGGGTCGATGTGCGGCGTACTCTGGCGGGGTTCTTCTGGGTGCTGCTCTACATCGCGGTGGTTCTTTCGCCGTTGTGGGTCGTGCTGCGCTCACCTGCTCCTTCGGGCCGTGATTTCTGGGTCGAGCTTTCGGTGGCCTTCGGCTTCGTCGCCTTCATGCAGTTCGGGTTGCAGTTCGTCATCGTGGCGCGGTTCCGCGACGTGACGGTGCCGTACGGAATCGATCTGATCCTGCAGTATCACAAACAGATCGCGTTCGCCGCCGGCCTGCTGATAGTCGTCCACCCCGTGATTCTGCTGGTGCGGACACCGCGGCTCGTGGTGCTGCTCAACCCGTTTGGCGGCACGCCGGCGAGCCGCTGGGGGATGGTGTCGCTCCTCGCGTTCGTGGCGCTGATGTTGACCTCGATGTTCAGGCAGCGCTTTCGGCTGTCTTACGAATGGTGGCGTGGGCTGCACAGTCTCTTCTCCCTCATCGCGCTGTTCGCGGCGCTCGTGCATATTCTGCTCGTCGGCGTCTACACGAACTCGAGCCTCAAGGCGGGCTTCCTGCTGCTCTTCGCGCTGGCGATGACCTGCGTTCTCGTCTATCTCCGCTTCGGACGGCCGCTACTGATGCTGCGACGTCCCTATCGGGTCGTGGAGGTGGCTCGTGAACGCGGCCGCTCCTGGACGGTCGCTGTCGAGCCGGTAGGCCATGAAGGGATCCGCTTCGCACCCGGCGAGTTCGCCTGGCTGACACTGCGCACGCCGTTCTCGGTCGACGAGCATCCGTTCTCGTTCTCCTCGAGCGCGGAAATGCCCGAGCGGCTGGAGTTCGGGATCAAGGAACTCGGCGATTTCACGAACCGCATCGGGGAACTCGTTCCCGGGACGAAGGTCTATCTCGAAGGCCCGCATGGTTCCTTCTCAGTCGATCGCCAGCCGGCAGCGGGATACGTGTTGATCGCCGGAGGAATCGGAATCTCTCCGATGATCAGCATGATCCGGACGCTCGCCGATCGCGGCGACCGGCGTCCGGTGATGCTCATCTACGGCACGCGCACCATTGAGAACGCCGCGTTCAATGATCAGCTCGAGGAGTTGAAGGGGAGGATGGCGCTGGAGGTGGTTCACGTGCTCGAGGAGCCGCCCGTGGAGTGGAGGGGCGAGAAGGGATGGATCACTGTCGACGTGCTGCGGCGCGTATTGCCGAAGGAGCGGATCGTGCGCGCCTTTTTCATCTGCGGTCCCGGGCCGATGATGGACGCCGTCGAACGGGCATTGCTCGAGTGTGGCGTTCCACCGCGTTCGATTCACATGGAGCGTTTCGACCTAGTCTGATCTGGAGATCTCAATGCAGAAGCACCGTGTTGCCAGGGTCACCTGTCTCATCGCGACGCTGATCGTCGCTGGGACGATTCTCTTCTCCTGGCAGCGGAGCCGCCCGTCGAGTCCCCCCGCGGCAGCGGTTTCCTTCGATTGGCGCGTGGAGGGGGCCACCGTCTTCAGAGAAGAGTGCAGCGGCTGTCATCCTGATGGGCGTGCGGTCGGCGATTCCATTCCACCGCTTCGCGAACATGCGGTGGCTTTGTACCGATCGCCCGGAGGTCCCGAGTATCTGATCGACGTTCTTCTCGACGGAGGCGTCCGCGCCGCGGACGGAACGCCGCAGCCGGACGTGCATCCCACCTACGAGGGGATGGACGACGCGCGCCTCGCCGCCGTGCTGAATCACATGCTGACTGCGTGGGGGAACGAGGCGCTGCTGCGTGAAGGCGAGGGGCGGTATGGGCCGGAGGAGATTGCGGCGAGGAGATGAGGGGCGTTAGGCCGAACGACTGATCTCGCTCGCGGCAAAAGTGGCCTGTCATCCCGAGCGGGCGGCGGGTGGGTGGCGAGGGATCCCTGAGTCGACGACCCAGCAGGAAGTGGTGCCCATCAGCGGCCTGCGTATCGTTCGAGTTCCGGTCGTCGGCAAGGGATCCCTCACCGTCCTCCGCCCCTCCCACCCAACCACCCACCCCCGGGGCTCCGGCGGTTCGGGATGACAGGCGTGTTTTCTGGCGAGGGCAATGACTCAGTCGGCGAAGCCACGGGGGTCGCGCGGCTCGCGCGATCGCCGATGGCGTCTCGCCATCGGGGCGCTCAGGAGAAGGTCGACGACCCTTTGATGGGCATCTCGGAAGGCGAGTCACTCATGGGTCGGTCTGCGCATCCAAAGCCCACCGCCGGCCGGGAGGCCGGCGGGGATCGCGCGGGCCGCGCGACCCCCAAGAGGGCGCCTCGCGAGCCGCGCAACCCACTCGGCCGCCACCCCCATCACCCGAAGTTGTGTCAACCACCATGTCTGCGGGTGCCGAAGGCATTGCAGCGGGCGGATGGACGGCTACCCCGGCCGCGGAAACGGGTCACATCCTTCCGGAGGCTAGCCCGTTAGTCTGCACATACGCATCTCTCCCGACTGACAAGGAGTGCCATGCAGACCGTTCAGGAACAGCTAAGCCCCTCGGATCGCGCTTTCGTCGACGAAGTCGTCGCGGCACAGGCCGGACGGCCCGGAACGCTGCTCGGTGTGCTCGAATCGGTTCAGGCGCGCAACCGTAACAAGTTCCTTCCGCTGGAGATCCTCGAGTACGTGGCGGAGAAGACCGGCGTGCCGCCTTCACGCGTCTACAGCGTCGCGACGTTCTACTCGCTCTTCAATCTCGAGCCGCAGGGCGATCACACGATCAGCATCTGTCGCGGTACCGCGTGTCACACGCGCGGATCGCGAGGGCTGCTGCAGAGCGTCCGTTTCGAGCTTGGTCTGGCTGGCGGAGCCGGCGACCAGGATGTGGCGCAGGTGACGACCAGCGATCGGAAGTTCACGGTGCGGACGGTCGCCTGCTTCGGCCAGTGTGCGCTCGCCCCCGTCGTCGAGGTCGATCATCGGATCTGTGGCCATGTGAACGAGCGAACGCTGCAGCGCGAGATCGGTCAGCTGGACCGGGAGCATGAATGATGCGCGTCGAGAACATTGGCGACTTCAACGAGGTGCGTGAAGCGGGGCTGGCGAAACTCGTCCCGGCCGTGCCGCGCATCACAGTCGGCATGGGGACGTGCGGCCGCGGGAACGGTGCCGAAGGGCTCTATCACGCGTTCGCAGCGGAGATCGACCGCAGTGGGATTCATGTGGTGCTCGCGAGCGTCGGCTGCTTCGGTGCCTGCTGCGAGGAGCCGCTGGTCTCGGTGCGGATTCCGGGCAGCCCGCACGTCCTGTTGCGCAAGGTGCAGGCGAGTGATGCCGGTCGCATCCTGCACGACCTCTCGACAGGAAACGTCACGCCGGATCTCGCATGGTGCAAGGTGGAGGAGTGGGATCACATCACGGCGCACATCCGGTACGGGAAGGGATATCCCGAGCTTCCGAACTGGGATGAAGTTCCGTTCTTCAAGGGACAGAAGAAGATCGTGCTCCGGAACTGCGGGTTCATCAACCCGGAGGACATCGAGGAGTACTTTGCGATCGGCGGCTATCAGGCGCTGTATTCAGTACTGATCGACGGAAATCGAGATGCGGTGATCGAGCAGATCAAAGCGGCAAAACTGCGCGGCCGCGGTGGAGCGGGATACCTGACCGCAAACAAGTGGGAGTCTATGGCGCGCACGCAGTCGGATCGGAAGTTCGTGATCTGCAACGCGGACGAGGGCGATCCGGGCGCCTACATGAATCGCAACGAGATCGAGAGCGACCCCCATGCACTCCTCGAAGGGATGCTGATCGGCGCCTACGTCATGGGCGCCGGCGAGGGGATCATCTACGTGCGTGCCGAGTACCCTCTCGCGGTACACCGGTTGAACCGTGCGATCGAACAGGCACGGGAGTACGGACTGCTCGGCCGGAACATTCTCGGTCGGGGATTCACGTTCGACATCGATGTGGTCGAAGGCGCCGGTGCGTTCGTCTGTGGCGAAGAGACGGCGCTCATCGCCTCGCTCGAAGGCCACTCGGGCCGGCCGCGGCCGCGGCCACCATTCCCTTCGGAGCGTGGCCTCCTCGGCAGACCGACGAACATCAACAACGTCGAGACCTGGTACAACGTCGCACCGATCGTTACGCGCGGCGCCGGATGGTTCACCGAGACCGGCAGCGCGAAGAGCTCCGGGACGAAGGTGTTCTCACTCGTCGGCAAACTGCAGAACACCGGGCTGGTGGAGATGCCGCTCGGGACACCGCTGAAGACGTTCGTGTACGACATCGGCGGTGGAGCAGGCGAGGGGCGCCAGGTGAAGTCGGTGCAGACCGGCGGGCCGTCGGGCGGCTGCATTCCGCGCGACATGTTCGACACGCCGGTCGACTACGAGAATCTCGCACAGCTCGGCTCGATCATGGGCTCGGGCGGCATGGTCGTGATGGACGAAGACAACTGCATGGTCGACGTCGCACGCTACTTCGTCGAGTTCACGCATTCCGAATCGTGCGGCAAGTGCATTCCCTGCCGCGTCGGGTTGAACAAATCGCTGCGCATTCTCAACGTGATCACCGAAGGCACCGGCGCGATGCGGCACATGGAGATGCTCGATGACCTCGGCCGCTACACGCGCGACTGTTCGCTGTGCGGACTGGGTCAGAGCGCTCCGAATCCTGTCCTCACGACGTTGCGGCACTTCCGCAACGAGTTCGAAGATCACATCGTCTCGCGACGCTGCGAAGCCGGCGTCTGCGAAGAACTGGCGCTGTCGCCGTGTGAGAACAGTTGCCCGCTGCACATGAACATTCCGCGCTTCCTGCAACTCGCGAAGGAAGGACGGATGGACGAAGCGTTTCTGTCGGTGGTGTTGGACAATCC
>DASVLC010000231.1:0-8653 GCA_036385045.1 Thermoanaerobaculia bacterium
ATCGAATAAACGACTGATGCTTCATTCGGATGCACTCTTTCGAGTGCGCTTGTGTTTCTAGTGAGTTCTCGTCTTTCAACGAAACTCTAAGGAATCACGTTTGCCTTCGTTGCTTTCCTATTCAGTTGTCAAAGAACCGGCCGTGGCCGAAAGGGCGGCAAGAGTGCCAGACCCTCCCGTCCGTGTCAAGCGGAATGCTTCCGTTATCGTACGAAACCATTCCGGTTGACCCGGACGCCGCATGCTGCTCGGTTTTGAATTGCTTGAAAGATCCCGGAAACTGCGAACTGCGGGGTCGATGATCTTACGTCGTGGCGCGCGACCTGTCAACCACGTTGTGTACCTGCCATTAACGGAACCGGGGCGCCGCGCATTCCAGCTTCGGCGTTTCGGCTGCCGCTTAACTTCCTCGCCCCCAGTTACTTACCAAGCTTCTCTCAACGATCAGGTCCCGTGCAGGGACACCGGAAAACCTCAGAGCTGCCGCGCCTATTCCAGTCTCGGATCCGGATCACCGCGCCACGCCTCTTCCACCAGCCTCGAGAGTTCTCCCCGCAGTATCTTCCCCAGCTCGCTTCTCGGAATCTCCCGCACGTCGACGATCGTCCGTGCCCGCTCGAACGGAAGAACCCGTCGGTTGAATTTTGCGACGGCGCCGGCCCCGTCTCCCGCCGCGACGGCCAGTCCTATGGCATGCCCGAGCCGCTGATCGGGCAGAGCGACTACAGCTGCATCCGCGTCCGTCTCCTCCTCGAGAATTCGCTGAAGACGCGAAAGATCCACCGACTCTCCGCCGACCTTGACGAACTCAGCACTTCGGCCTCCGACCCGCAGAATCCCCCCGGCCACCGCGCCCAAATCCTCGCTGACAAACCACCCGTCCACCTTCGGGTCGTCAAAACCGGCCGGAACCGTGGCCACTCCCGTCAGGAGTGACTCCCCACGGACTCTGATCCGTCCGTCATCGCCTATGGCTAGTTCCACATGGTCGAGAACGACCAGGTCGCTGGAGCCGGGACGCGCGGTCGCCACCTGCGAACTGCACTCCGTCATCCCATAGCTCGGAAGGAGAGGCCAGCCTGCTTTCAACCCCGCGCGGTAGAAGGCCTCGGGTAATGCTCCTCCTCCAACGACCACCGCACGCAACGAAGATGGCGCCTGGCGACCGGTCTTCACCAAATCCGCGACCTGGGCCGGCACAAGAGAGCTGAGCGTCACCCCTTCCTCTGCGCAGAGACGCAGGAACCGCTCAGGATCCCAACTCGTGGCGACAACTCGGGCACCCGAGAGGAATGCGCGCGCATGAATCCCCAGTCCGCCCACGTGAAAGCCGGGCAGTACGCAGGCCCAGACGTCACGGGAACTCGAATCGAGATGGCGGTTGACCGCCGCGGCCGAGACAAGCAGCGCATCCTTGGAGAGCGCGACGAGCTTGAGTGATCCCGTCGTCCCGGAGGTGGCGAGCCACACATGCCGCTCGAGCGGAGTCTCCGCGGCGAGTCGCTCGAGCATGGTTCTATCGACGTCCGGCAGACGCGGATTGAGAAGCAGATGGGTCTCGAGACTCTCCCAGTCGATCATCGGAGCCGCGTCCACGGCAACGCCTCCAGCAGGTCATCGAAACCGACACCCGTTCCGCCCGGAGGCAGGAGCTTTGCGCCATCACACGTAATCCGTTCGATGAAGGCGTCCGGCTCGAACAGAACGTGCGTCATCAGGCCACAGCGAGCACTCACAGGGTTCGATGCCGCCACCCATGCGGCACCGAACTGTCCGATCGGGTGATCCATGTACGACGTCACTACGACTTCCCCGTCGAACGATGGAAATCTGTCGGAGAGCGCCGGTTTATGGACGAGAACGTCGACGCCAACGTGCGACATGCGGTCTTCCTGAGCGCGATCGAGAGCAAGCCGACAACCACCCTCAGCACGAATGCGACGCCAGACCTCCGCGTCGTAAGGAACCGGGTCCTCGATGAAATCGACTCTCTCTCGGGGCAGCCGACTCGCAGTTTCGAGAAAGGCAGCGGGGGTAAGCCTTTCGTTGAAATCGACGCGAAGCCGTACGCCTTCGGGGATCGTATCCAGATGTTTGAGCTTGACCGTGTCGAAGGCGGAAGGAGGCTCAACTCCCGGCCAGTGACTCTCCGGGATCACCAGTCCTTCAAACAAAGAAACTCCTCGCACGCGGGCGTCCTGGTCCGCATCCAGAAGGCGGAGCGAAGCGCGCGTAATAGGCGTCGTTTCTCCGCGCGCGAGAAGTGCCAGCTGCTCATCCAGCGACGCATCGCCAAGCTCCGTCCACGGATGTACGTCAGCGAACCCGTTATCACTCCTCAGTAACGCCCCCTCACGGCGTTGCGCACTCGCCAACGGGCTCAGAGGCCGAACGGGAACCAGCGTGTATCGATGAAACCAGAGATTCATTCGAAGAGCGATCCAATCACGAACAGAACACCGAACAGCCACTGAAGCGCTCCCGCACGTGCGAGGCTCTGGTTCAGAACTCTCCCCTCGTGGCGGAACGCCGAAACGATGACGACAACCGCCAGAGGGAGTGCAAAGAGAGTCACGAGCAGCCCCCACTGATTTCGGAGGACAGCGAGCCAGACCACGGCCCCGAAGGGGAGCAGAGCAAACAGAGCGATCTCGCCCTTCGCGAAACTCTCGCCGAAACGGACGACGAGCGTTCGTTTGTCACTCTTCCGGTCGGTCCCTACGTCCCGCAGGTTGTTGATCACCAGCAGGACGGTCGAGAGCGAGCCGGCCGCGAGACCGGCGATGAGCGCGGAACGCGTGAGCTGGAGGGTGTGGGCGTAGAACGTACCGCCCGTCGCGACGAGACCGAAGAAGAGCAGCACGAAGATCTCTCCGAGTCCGCGGTACGCCAGCGGATACGGCCCGCCGGTATAGAGGTATGCGGCAAGGATGGACGTCACGCCGATCGCCAGCAGTGGCCAGCCGGCGCGATAGATCAAAGGGATTCCGCAGAGTGCAGCTCCGAAGAGGCAGACGAAAGCGCCGCGCAGGACCGAGTCCGCCGAGAGCAGCCCCGCCTGCGTCGCCCGCACAGGACCTAGTCGCTCGGAGGTATCCGCGCCCTTTCGGAAATCGAGCGCGTCATTGATCAGATTCGTCGCCACCTGAATCAGTAGCGCGCCGACGAGCGCACAGCCAAAAACCCACCAGACGACTCCCGTCGGCTCGTCTGCCGCCAGAGCCGACCCGATCATCACCGGCACCACGGCCGCGGAGAGCGTCTTCGGACGGGCGGCGAGTAACCAGTTCCTGATCGTCATTCCTCAGGGCAATCCAGTGACTGTTACTCAGGGGAACCGCTTGAACTTGCCGAAATCGGGTTTTCTCTTCTCCACGAAGGCATCCCTTCCCTCCTGTGCTTCTTCGGAAAGGTAGTAGAGAAGCGTTGCGCTTCCGCCGAAGTCGAGCAAGCCGACCTGGCCGTCACAGTCGGCATTCATCGCCGCCTTCAGGAAGCGGAGAGCCATAGGCGAGAGTGCAAGCATCTCCCGACACCACTGCAGTGTCTCCTCTTCCAGGCGTTCGACCGGGACGACTGTATTGACGAGCCCCATGTCGAGTGCCTGGCTGGCATCGTACTGCCGGCAGAGGAACCAGATCTCGCGGGCCTTCTTCTGACCGACGATGCGCGCCAGGTAGGACGAGCCGAGACCGGCGTCGAATGAGCCGACCCTCGGTCCCGTCTGGCCGAAACGCGCGTTCTCAGCGGCAATCGTCAGATCGCAGACGACGTGGAGGACATGTCCTCCGCCGATCGCGTAGCCGGCAACCATCGCAACGACAGGCTTCGGCAGACTCCGGATCTGCTTCTGCACGTCGAGAATATTGAGCCGCGGGATCTTCTCTTTCGGATCGACGTACCCACCTTTTCCGCGGACTTTCTGGTCACCGCCGGAACAGAACGCCTCGGTTCCCTCCCCGGTAAGAATGACGACGCCGATCTCTTCGTCGTCGCGCGCGAGGTCGAACGCCTCCTTCAACTCGGAGACCGTCTTCGGTCGAAACGCATTTCGCACCTCGGGCCGGTTGATCGTGATCTTCGCGATCCCGTCGGTCGTCCGCTCGTATCGAATGTCCTCGAAGTCCTGAAGCTTGTGCCACATTTCGGCCATAGGCGACGCACGTTAGTGCAAATCGAGGAACTCGCGCAATCGGGCGATGAACGCCTCAGGCTGCTCCCAGGGGACACGATGCCCTGCACCCGGACAGACCCAGAGTTGCGCGTCAGGCAGCCGTGCCACTGCCTGACGCGCAACTTCTACGTAACGCGTGTCACGCTCCCCGGCAATCCAGAGCAAAGGCGTCTCAATCGTTTCGAGTGGTGGCGGCGGCAGAACGGCGGACGACCATTCGCGCAGAGCACGAGCCAGAGCGTGACGATCGTAGTCACTCTCCTGTCTGGGAACCGAGTGAGAGGCGAAGACTGGTTGCGCATTCCACGCGCTCATCAACCCGGCCCACGGCTCCGACTCGAATCGGCGTGCCCACGTCAGGTCACGCTTCAGGCGCTCGGGATCCGGCTGGTTCAAGCCAGCGGAGACGATGACTGCCCGTCTGACCCGGGTCATGGCGAGAACGTCCAGCGCCAGCCGTCCCCCCATCGAGTAACCGATGAGCGAGTCGTCGGGGGCCGGTGCGATTCGTTCGCCACGAAACAGATCGACAGCTCGATGAGGGAACGGAAGCAGGTCCCAGTCGGATGGTCGGCCAAGAAAGCCGTGAAGGCACCAGATCAGGCCCACAGTTCCTCATACCTCTGCCAGACGCGGCGCGATGCGTCCTCGTCGGGCCTGAGCTCGGTCACGCTGTTTTCGATCCCCCACATGCTTGCCCACGCATCGAAGCGGATCGAATGGGCGTTCTCGATCACCTTTTCGCGCATGGATGAAGCAAGGCGACTCAGTGAGGGGACGCGAGCGAAAATCCGCCCGCCACCATTGTTCATGATGAACAGGTGGAAGCGGCTGTCGAGTTGCGGGACGATCCAGGGAGCACCGAGATCGTAGATCGCGGTGAGATCTCCGACGAGACCAACGTTTCGCCGCGCAGGGTCGCACTGACCGAAGAACGTCGAGAGCTGGCCGTCGATCCCGTTTGCTCCGCGGTTGGCTTCGTAATGGAAACCGCGAGTCTGTCGTTCGCCTGCGAGATCCCACTCGCGGATCGGCAGACTGTTGCCAAGGTAGACGCGAGCGCCCTCGGGAATGGTGCGCGACAGTTCTCGGACGATCGCGAGCTCAGACCGCGGTTCCGCGTCGAGAATGCCTTCGAACTTCGAAAGCATTTCCCGATCGAGCGACACGAACGAATCGTCAGTGCTCCTTGCGTCGACGCGTTGCGGCAGCGCGCTGACAGGATGCAACTCACCACGCGTAAGACCAGGGTACGGCTGCGAAGAAAAATGGACGACGGGAAGGGCGTTCTCTTCCAGGTCCCGCCAGAAGCGAAGCGTGGGAACGCCGCCGATCCGGATCACTCCGTCGAATCGTCCGCGGCGAATCATCCGCTCGCCGGACCTGATCAGCGGTAGTCCGGAATCCTCTCGAAGCCCCGACAGCGGCTCGGCGTACACGGGAGCATTGAGCGCCTCGACGAAAGTCCGGACCTGGTCACGCTCGTTCGGCCGCAGCGCTCCGAGAATCACAAGAGGTCGCGAGAATTCCGGGAGGGACACCTCGCTGACCTCACCCTGGACAGGTGGAGACGACAGGGCGGGGGCAGCGACAATCGACTCCACGTCGCCGTCGATGAGCGGCTCGTCGAACTCGATGTTCAGATGGAGTGGCCCGCGTCGCGTCCAACGTGCGAGATCACTCTCGGCATACACGCCGAAAATGCCTTCCTGCTCGATCGTCTGTGGCGCACCCGTCCCGCGAAACCGAGCCGGCCTGTCGGCAGAGACCAGGGCGATCGGCAAACCCGAGTAGTACGCCTCGATTGCCGCCGGCAGCATCTCCGCGACTGCCGTACCGGAGGTCGTCACCACACCGACCGGCCGGCCCCTGAGCTTCGCTCGTCCGATTGCAAAGAATGCTGCAGAGCGTTCGTCGACGAACGAGAAGAGCCGCAGGCCGGAGGCGGCGGCGAGTACCGCGAGCAGCGGGCTGTTGCGCGATCCAGCACAGACGCAGAACTCGTCCGTGCCTGCAGCGCACAAATCTTCGATCAGGCTTCTTGCGAGATCGATGTTGCCCATGCCGACTCAATCTGAAACAGCGACTTGACCTGATCGCGCTTCTGCCTCAGCTCCTCGAACTCGCGCTCCAGCTGACTCTCGGGAAGAAGCCCCGCACCCGAGCCGACCCGGAGATTCCGTTCGCTCCATTGAATGTTGCGGATGGCGACGAGCGCGAGCGCCGAACGATCTTCTCTTTCGAATCCGAACGGCGCGCCAAACGTCCGTCGCCTGACCTCGCGATCGGCTTCGCGCAACCATCGCTCTGCCCGAGCCGAGCGAGGGGAGGCACCGAGTGCCGCGGTAGGGTGAAGACGACGCACCATCTCGGCGAACGACATCTTTTCGTTGCCGCCGTTCTCTGCGAAGAAGATCGGCGTCATCAGGTGAGCGATCGTCGGAAGCCGAAGCAGACCGAGGGGACCGACCTCCATGTTTCCGAATGGCGCGAGGCGCCGGACGATGTCGTCAACGACCATCCTGTGCTCGCGACGCTCTTTCTCATCCGATAGCAGCTCCTCAGCTCTGGTTATGGGGCGAGTGCCGGCAAGTGCCATCGTGCGATAGCAATGGGCCTCGGTTTGAAACAGTACCTCGGGAGTAGCTCCAAGCATCCCGTGGCGGCCGTACGAGTAGCCGTATACGCGCAGCCCCGCGGGAATGGCTTCGAGCCGTTTCAGGAGACTCGTCCACCATCCAGGCTCCTGCTGAACGCGTCCCGATTCGAACAGGATGGGGACGATTTTCTGTACCTCGCCGTTCGACATCGCCTGACGCGCGGAATCGAAAAGAGGCCGGAACGCCTCGATCGTCAGCGGCGCCCATTCGATCGAGGGCCCTTCGCCGCCGGAAAATCTCGAAACGAATTCCTCGACCGTGAGATCTTCCCAGGTTGCCGGATGCCGCCAGGGGTTCACGTCGTCGAGAAAGAAGTCGGTGATAAAGAACGCCGGCCGGTCAGGGCGGCGAAACGGCAGCTGCTCGAACGGTCCCCATCCGACGAAAACACGGCCGGGGAGCGTCTGCACGAACGCGAACTCGCGGATCATGTCGTGGCGATTGTATGCGGGAGCACGCCTGCTTGCTGGCGTACACCCCCTTGTGAGATTGTCGCCGGCCTGCAGTCCTGCCGTTCGCACAGTGCAGGCTGCGTCCGAATTGCTGTCCGAGTGAATGAATCGTGAGCGAGCCCAGCGACAAAGCCGAACGAGACTATCAGGGCCCTGATCCGACGCGGATCCGGTCGATGTTCGCCTCGATCGCACACCGTTACGACCGTGCGAATACGGTCCTCTCCGGAGGAGTGCATCATCTCTGGAGGCGCACCACCGTCCGCTGGTCCGGGGCACGCCCAGGCGATCGGGTCCTGGACTGCGCGACCGGCACTGGGGATCTGGCGATCGCCTTCCATCGCGAAGTTGGAACTGAAGGTCGCGTGGTCGGAACCGATTTCGTCCCAGAAATGCTCGAGAGGGCTCGAGCGAAGAACTCTGGAATCGTGTTCGAGCCAGCCGACGTGACGCAACTCCCTTACGAGAGCGACACCTTCGACATCTCGAGCATCTCGTTCGGCATTCGGAACGTCGCCGATCCATGCAGGGGAATCTCGGAACTCGCTCGCGTGGTCCGCTCCGGCGGCCGGGTGATGGTCCTCGAGTTCGGGCAACCGCGAGGACGTTTCTTCGGTGCTGTCTACGATCTCTATCGCCGCCTCATCCTTCCGCGTCTCGGAGGTCTGGTCACCGGAGAAAGTGGAGCGTATGAATATCTAGAACGCTCTGCAGCGCGTTTTCCAAGCGGAGAGGCGTTCGTCGAGCTCATGCGCGAGTGCGGCGACTTCTCCTCGGTGCAATGCAGGCCACTGACGTTCGGCATCGCCTGGCTGTACAAAGGCGTGAAGCGCTAGAGTCTGTCCATGAGCTCGGCCACCGCATTTGCTCCTGGCTCGATCGGCAACGTCGGACCGGGTTTCGATGTGCTCGCGATCGCCGTAGATGGGATCGGTGATCGAGTCACGGTTGAACTGACGCGCGGCCGATCGAAGGTCCTGGGAGTTTCAGGGCGCGACGCGGCTCTCGTCCCGGTCGATGCCGACAAGAACAGCGCTGCAATCGCTGCCAACGCCTACCTGCGGCCGTTCGGTTATCGCGCGCTCATCACTCTGGAGAAAGGGCTGGCCCTTGCCGCCGGCATGGGAGGCAGTGCTGCTTCGAGCGTGGCCGGTGCTTACGCCGCGGCATTGGCCCTCGGACAGTCGCCTGTGATAGCCGACGTCATCGCTGCGGCACTCGAAGGAGAGGTCGCGGTAGCTGGCTGGCATCTCGACAACATCGCGGCGAGCGCGGTCGGAGGCCTGGCGTTGTCCAGAAGCAGCCGGCCTGTCGATGTCGTCCGACTTCCAGTAGCCGCTCCCTGGTGGCTGACTCTCGTCACTCCG
>DASVLC010000232.1:0-2729 GCA_036385045.1 Thermoanaerobaculia bacterium
GATGACGAGACACTGCGTGACGGCCTGCAGTCGCCCTCTGTGACCGATCCGTCCATCGAGGAGAAGCTCCGGATCCTCCATTTCATGAACGATATCGGCATCGACAACGCCGACATCGGGCTGCCGGGTGCCGGGCCGCACGTGCAGAAGACGGTCGAGCGCCTTGCCCGTGAGATCGTCGAGCAGAAGCTGTCGGTCTATCCGAGCGCGGCGGGACGGACGCACGAGAACGACATCCGTCCGATCATCGACATCTCGGAGCGCGTCGGGATCCCGATCGAGGCCGATCTCTTCATCGGATCGTCGCCCATTCGCCAGTTTGCCGAAGAGTGGGACCTGGACTGGATCATCGAACAGTCGGCGCGCGCGGTGCGGTTCGCCGTGGACCATGGCATTCCTGTCATGTACGTTACCGAGGACACGACGCGGGCAAAGCCACAGGACATTGAGAAACTCTATACGGCCGCGATCGAGGCGGGAGCCTCTCGCGTCTGTATCGCCGATACCGTAGGCCACGCGACACCCTGGGGAACGAAGAGCGTCGTCCGTTTCGTTCGCGGCCTGGTCGATCGAGTGAACCCGGCGGTGAAAGTCGACTGGCATGGTCATGAGGATCGGGGACTCGGAGTGATCAACTGCATCGCCGCGCTCGAGGCGGGCGCCGACCGCGTTCATGGTTCGGCGGGCGGCATCGGAGAGCGGGTCGGTAACACTCCGATGGACCTGCTGATGGTGAATCTGAAGCTGATGGGATGGATCGATAACGACCTGACGAAGCTGCCCGAATACGTCCGATTCGTCTCGGAAGTCACTCATGTCCCTCTGAGCGACCGTTACCCGGTCTTCGGTCGTGACGCCTTCCGGACCGGCACCGGCGTCCATGCCGCGGCGATCATCAAGGCGAAGAAGAAGGGGAGCGACTGGCTGGCCGATCGTGTCTATTCGGGCGTCCCGGCAGGGATGTTCGGGCTTCGACAGATCATCGAGGTCGGTCCGATGTGCGGCATCTCGAACGTGATCCACTGGCTGGACGAGCACGGCTACCCGCAGGAAGAGGACCTCGCCCGCGAGATCTTCCACCTCGCAAAGTCGACCAATCGAGTGCTGACCGACGACGAGCTTCATTTGCGGGCTGGACGATGGATGGAGGGAGCTGAGGCGAAATTGAAAATTGAGAATTGAAAATTGAAAATGGGGAGCTGGGGGAGAAATTGAAAATTGAAAATTGAAAGAAGGAGTGGCCACGATTTGGACGGGCCAGTCGTATTCTTACCGGTTGGGTCTGGTTGGGAGACCCTACCCTGCAGGAATTGAAAGCGGCCATCCGGCATTCAAACCAAGAGAGTACCGCCGTCGGTTTTTCAATTTTCAATTTTCAATTTTCAATTTCGCACTTAGCGAGCCCGAGTGGCGGAATGGTAGACGCGGAGGTCTCAAAAACCTCTTGCTTCACGGCAGTGCCGGTTCGAGTCCGGCCTCGGGCACCACAAACAGACGACTCTGGAGCGGCCACGGAAACCATGAACAAGATCCCTATGCAGCGACTTCGAATCCTGACGATCATCGCTCTTCTGTCCGCTGGGCTCCTCTCGGCACAACCTTCGATGGACACTCTCCGCGAGCGTCCCGGCGCCTGGGCGCGCGGCGAGGCGATGATCGTGCAGCCGGTGCGGCCGCTTACCGACCTCGACCGTGCCGAGCTCGCTGAAAAGGGTGTGCTGCTTCGGCAGGCACTTCCCGGCGAACGATTCCTCGCGCGAGTTACCAGCGGCGCGGACGTCTCTGATCCGCGACTCATGAGCGTCGAGCGGTTGACGCCTGCGATGAAACTGCAGCGCTCGGCCGTCCGCGATCTTCAGCGTGGGGCGACGTGGCTCGAGTTGAACGTCACTTTCGTGCGCGATGTGACGTTCGAAGAGGCTCGCCAGTCGGTGCTCGCGGCGGGTGGGACTCTCACCGAGGTGTTCGCGACCGACTTTCTCCCGATGCAGCGGTTGGAGGTGCGGGTGCCGCGTGTCGCTCTCGATGCCCTGTCGCAGGACCAGCGGGTGCTCGCGATCGCCGCGCCGATTCGATTGAAGATCGAATCGCACAACTCGGACTCAGCGAAAGTATCGAAAGTCGACCTGTTGCATGAAGCCCCATACGGTCTCACAGGCGAGGGGGTCACCGTCTCGCTCTTCGAGATCTCCGGAGCTCAGGACTCGCACGTGGAGTTTGGTGGACGGCTCACCGTCCACACGGCTCAGGGTGGCGGTGACGGCCGCCATGCGACACATGTCGCCGGCACGATCGGAGCCGCCGGCGTCAACCCCAAGGCGAAAGGCATGGCGCCGAACGCGAAAATCGAGCAGTTCGTCGTGACCGGTAGCAGCGGGACCTTGAACAGGAAGCGGGATCTGGCCGGACTCGGTGTGATCGCGGACAACAACTCGTGGGGATATGTCCTCGGCTGGTCCGAAGAAGATGGCCAGTCGGTCTGGAACAATGCGGGACAGTACTACGGAGCCTACGAGCTCGAGATCACCGCGGCGATCGATCAGATCTCCAACGAGAAGAACGTTCTCTTCGTCCATTCGGCAGGAAACGATGGAAACGGAGCGGGGAACCTCGGTTTCGAATGGTCCGGCCACCTCCACGTTGACGAAAAGTACGACACGATCAAGGATCAGGTCTTCTGCTACTCGCGAGATGGTTCGGGCACCGACTGCCCCGCCTCTGTCTGCACC
>DASVLC010000233.1:0-22668 GCA_036385045.1 Thermoanaerobaculia bacterium
CACGCTGTCATCCCGCTGTCATCCTGAGTCGCCGTAACCCCGAGGGTGGGTGTGGTGGTGGGAGGGGTGAAGGACGGTCGAAGGATCCCCTTATCGTGCGCCGGGGGGGGGGCGGGCGATGCGATGCAATGCACGTGAATGGCACCGCCCCTCCACCCAGATCCCTCGCTACGCTTGGGATGACAGGCTTGGAGTCCTCACCGTTTCCTGGCTCGAGAATGTCCGTAGAACGCTCCAACCCGACCATGAACATCTCACTCTCCCCCGCCGCCGCATCGCACCTGGCCTCTGAAGAAGCCGAGGGACGGATTCTCCGCGTCGCGTTTACGACAGGCTGTGG
Source organism: Thermoanaerobaculia bacterium (assembly GCA_036385045.1). Lineage (GTDB taxonomy): Bacteria > Acidobacteriota > Thermoanaerobaculia > Gp7-AA8 > Gp7-AA8 > QHVT01. The sequence continues at coordinate 341 of DASVLC010000233.1, forward strand.
CGGCTCGGGGTACAGGCTCAGCTACGCCGCAGAGCCGGCCGAGGATGACGAGGTGGTAACGGTCGACGGGGTCATGGTGGCACTCGACGCGATGGCGGCGTCGAAACTCGATGGAGCGGTCATCCAGTACGACGAGGACGAGGATGGATACCTGCTCGACCACCCGGACGCTGTTACTGCGGTCTGGTGCGGCTGAGGCGGGTGCGGGGGGCGAGACGCCCCCTGCGGACGAGGACGTCCGCGGTACGGCAGGCGAGGACGCCTGCGCTACCAGAACCGGAGGAACTCCGAGGAACCCGAGGAACTCCGAGAACCCGAGGGAACCCGAGGAACCCCGATTTCTGCGCCGGCAGGCGCTGCTGCCTGTAGCCAGGGGTCGGCGCGGCAGCGCCTACCCCTGGACTCCATCGGGAGGAGGCGTCGTGCCCCGGCAGGGGCACATGCCACGCGTTTCGGTCCACGCAGGTGCCCCTGCCGGGGCACGATCTCGTTCTCATGATCTCCCAGGGGTAGCGCGCAAGCGCGCAACCCCTGGCTACCGGCGACAGCGCCTCCGGCGCAGGGGCACCCGCGAGCCAAACACCACCATTCAGCTCCGCAACTCCGAGGAACCGAGGAACTCCGAGGAACTCCGCCCCTCTACCTCGCACGATCCTGTTGCGCGAACTCCAAGGCGTGATACGTGATGATGAGATCCGCACCCGCCCGTTTGATCGAGGTGAGGATCTCGTTCATTACGCGCGGGCCGTCGATCCATCCCCGCTCCGCGGCCGCCTTCACCATCGAGTACTCACCGCTCACGTTGTAGGCGGCGACCGGCAGCGGGAAGTTGTCGCGGCACTGCCGGATGATGTCGAGATACGAGAGCGCCGGCTTCACCATCACGATGTCCGCTCCCTCGGCGACGTCGAGCTCGATCTCGCGCAGCGCTTCTCTCGAGTTCCCGGGGTCCATCTGGTAGGTCCGGCGGTCTCCGAACTGAGGCGCCGACTCGGCGGCCTCACGGAAGGGACCGTAGAAGCCTGATGCGAACTTGGCGGAGTACGCCATGATCCCCACCTCGCTCATGCCGCGCTCGTCGAGTGCCCGGCGGATTGCGCCGATGCGACCGTCCATCATGTCTGAGGGAGCGACGAAGTCGGCTCCGGCGGCTGCAAACGAGATCGCCTGTTTCATCAGCAGCGGCAGCGTCTCGTCGTTGTCCACATCTTTGACGCCGTTACGGTCGACGATGACTCCGCAGTGCCCATGATCCGTGTACTCGCAGAGACAGACGTCGGCCATGACCGCCATTTCCGGGACGGCACGCTTGATCCCTTCGATCGCCGACTGCACCGGCCCCGAGGGGTCCCATGACGACGAGCCGATGGCGTCTTTAACCTCCGGGATACCGAAGAGAAGCACTGCCCGAATGCCGGCGTCGTAGGCACGCCGCGCCTCATCGACTGCATCCTGGACTCCCAGCTGGAACACTCCGGGCATCGAACCGATCTCGGCTCGAGGGCGTTTCGCCGGCACGACGAAAAGCGGGTAGATCAGATCCTCGGGGCGGACGATCGTCTCGCGCACCAGCGAGCGGATCCCCTCGCTCCTTCGCAGGCGGCGCGGACGCTGCGTCAGAGTCCTGGCCGCCGGGATCATGTCAATCGTCGTATCCGCCTTCTTCGTCGTCATCAGAGTCTCCAGTGTCGTAGTAAGCGTGGCCACAAACCGGCGAGCAGAAAGTGCGGCCATATCCCGCCCGGTGGCCACACGCCGAGCAGAAAAAGCGGTTGCAGATACGGCAGCGCTCCAGGTGCTGCGTCTCGTCGCTGACACCGCAGCGGATGCACGACGAGGGGTCGGATTCCATCATCTCAGTTCGTCTCGCTCCACCGAAATATCTCGCATCCTCAGTCGCTTACGCAGAGTCATCGACGGACCGTCGCTTCCAGACCCGAAACGGCATGTTCGACGATCGCGCTCCAATAGTGTATTCCCGGGGGCACCGACACTGGTGCGCGGTCTCCTTGACGGTCGGGAGCCGGCCCCCTACAATCCCGGTCCCCGTATGGCGGTGTAGCTCAGATGGTTAGAGCGGGCGTCTCATAAGCGCTAGGTCGCTGGTTCGACTCCAGCCACCGCCACCACTTCACCTCCTGCATCCTCTCCTCGACGGCTCCGAGGTCAGCCCCTTTTCGCCGTGCGCGAAGGTGGGTGCGACCCACCTCCTGCATTCCTTTTCTACTGGTTTTGATACAAAATGATTCAATGCCGCAGCGCCTCACCCTGCCTGACCTCGCCTGCCTGCGCTGCGCGTTCCGTTCAGGAAGCGCTCACGTCGAACGGTTGCGCCAGAGATCGGGGTGTGACACGGCGGCCTCTGTGATGACGTACATTCTGGGCGCCGCAACAGACGAACGGGACGAGTCAGTTGATCTGGTTCATGCCGCGATCGCGACGAGCCGCCAGGCGTGCGAGCGACATCAAACGGGGGCGGTGAATCCGTGGCCGGCTCCTCCGAAAGGTTCGTTCCTCTGCGTCCGGTGCGGAGCGACGGCACCCTTCTCTCCCGGAGGATGGGCTTTCGTCTACTCCCAGGTGTTGACCCACATCTGGACGTGCTCGCCAGACGAGCCTCCCCGGCAGCAGGCCGAACTTGCAAGCCTGACCGTCGATCTGCTGGCGGAATAACGGAATCGGAATTGGTGGGCGGGCGCGCATGCGAGGGGCCTGGCAAGCTGCGTACTCCGTAACGCCAAGGTCATAGCGAGTGCCCGGCGAGCTTCGCCTCCCCCGCCCCTAGGTCGATCGCTCTGGCAGATCGAGCTCGACGATCACCGGCCAGTGATCGGACGGGCCCCTGCGGATCACTTCGGAGCTGACGATCTGCCACGGTTCATCGCAGAAAACGTAGTCGAGCCGCTGACTCGTCATCGGAAAGGTGGCCTCTCTGGCGTCACCGCAACTGCGCAGGTGCCCACGCGAGAGCAGCGTGGCGATCTCGACTCCTGCAGGCGCAACGTTGAAGTCACCGGCGAGTATATGAGGCCGCGCGACCGCGTAGGTGACGTCGCTGATGAGGGTGATCTGCCTCATGCGGGACTCGCGAAGCAGGCGTCCCCAGGCGGCGAGATGCGTGACGAAGAACGTCAGCTCGAGCCCATCAATCTCCAGATCCGCCTGCAACATCGATCGAGGCTCGCCCGAGCCCGGCAAAGGGTGTGTCTTCGCGTCTTTGACTTCGCCCCTGGTGAGTATGGCGTTTCCGTACTCCCCGCCGTCCATCGCGCAACTCCGCCCAAACCAGTGAGAGAGTCCCGTCAGCGACGCGAGTGCTTCCCCCTGATGCGTCGGGCCGACCCGGGTTCCGAAGTGGACTTCCTGCAGCCCGACGACATCCGGATCGGCCGCCGCAATCACCTCAGCCAGCTTCGGCAGATGGTCCGGCCTACCCAGCGCCGCGTGCCCCTGAATGTTGTACGACATCACTCTGATACGACGCATACTCAACGAGCTGATCCGAAGCGAGATCGGTGCCGTGTCTGGACAGGCACTCACTTCTCTCGCCCGCAACCCAACAATCTCATTCGTGGCCCGACGATCTTCAAGAGTTACGAAAAGCAAAGTAGCCGCACTCGCTACGCCCTACGGGTTACGGAGTACGCAGCCTGCCAGGCCCCTCGCATGCCCGCCCACCCACCCGCTCGGGGTGACATCTGCCTGGGCATCCAGCCTGTCATCTGCCTGTCATCCCGAGCCGCCGAAGCCCCGGGGGCGGGTGTGTGGGTGTGAGGGGCGGAGGACGGAGAGGGATCCCTTGCCGACGACCCACGATCGAGCGGCACGCACGCCGCCACGCCTCACGATAGACTCGCCTGCCACGACACCATGCTCGAAGATCTCGACATTCTCATGCGCCATCGCGGCATCTCCACCGTCATCGTTCCGATGCACGAGGCGATGCATCCCTCGTTTCGCTGGATCTCGCGCGGTGCCAAGGTGACACGTGGCTATGCGATCAAGCCGCTCGACCGCCCTCCTCTGCTGGTCACCTATCCGATGGAGCGGGACGAGGCCGCCGCGACGGGTCTCGAGGTGCACCTCGCAGGCGAGTATGGTTTCGACTCGATCTTCGAGAACGCCCCCGATCACGCGTCCGCCTACGCCGCGTTCTTCGCGAACGCCCTGCGCAGCATCGGATGCGACGGCCCGGTCGCTTTCTTCGGAAACGCTCCCATTCACCTCTATCCGGGGATCGTCGAAGCGATGGAACGGGATGGCTGGAAAATCCATCGCTCGAATGGCGAAGACCTGATTCAGGTTGCACGCAAGAGAAAAGACGACCACGAGGTCGAGGCAATCCGGGCGGTGGGGCAGCGCACCGAGCAGGTCGTCGATGCCGTTCGTGCCGTCCTGCGCGAGGCGCGGGTATCCGGCAGCGAGGTACTTCACCACGATAAACAGCTGACGCTCGGCTTTCTGAAGGATCTCGTTTCCCGCGAGATCGTTCGCCTCGGAATGATCGAAGACCACGAGACGATCCTCTCGCAGGGACGCGATGCGGGAGTACCGCATTCACGCGGAGACGCTACCGCGCCCGTTCGCCCATCAGTTCCGATCGTTCTCGACATTTTCCCGGCCGATCGGAGCACCGGCTATTTTTTCGATCTCACACGGACATTCTGCGTCGGTGAGATCCCCCAGCGACTGCAGACGATTCATGCACACGTGTTCGAGGCCTTCACGCGTGCCCGGATGGCGGTTCGGCCGGACACCCTCGCCTCCTCCTATCAATCGCTCGTCTGCGACTATTTCGAGGAGCTCGGCTACGCCACCAATCGTTCGCATCCGGGCACCCTTTCGGGCTACGTCCATGGACTCGGTCACGGCGTCGGTCTCGATGTGCACGAGCGACCTTCGTTTCACCTGAGTCCCTCGAATCGAGATCTGATCGAAACGGGAGACATCATCACGATCGAGCCAGGTCTCTACTTTCCCGATCTCGAGATCGGTGTCCGCATCGAAGACACCTTCGTCGTGAAGCAGGACGGGGCGCACACGCTTTGTCGCGGTGATTACGGTCTCATGCCTTGAGCATGACTGCGGTGTAGGATTCGCGGCGTTGGCGCCTCCTTCATCCTTCCCGCTGCGGACGAAGATCGAAGCACTCATCGCCGTCGTACTATTCGGCTGCATTCCCGTCGTCGTGCGGAGTCTTTCGGCGAACGCGTGGACCATCGGCATCTTCCGTCTCGCCGTCGCGACCGCTGTCTTGTCGCTCCTGCTCCTCGCGCGAGGAGAGATGCGAGGGGTCACTCCCGCGAACCTGGTTCGTCTCGCGGTGATCGGCTTCCTCTTCTTCGGGCACTGGCTCAGCTTCTTCTTCGCAATCAAGGCGTCGTCCGCGTCGATCGCGGCGATCGGTCTTTCGACTTACGGAATCGCGCTGCTGATTTTCGGAGCGATTGCGGCGCGCAGGCGACCGGCAGCGATCGACATCATCGCGGTGATGCTCGCTGCGACGGGCGCGGTACTGGTAGTTCCTTCACTCGACATCAGCAACGCCGTCACTGCCGGTATGCTGCTCGCGGTTCTCAGCGCACTGTTCTATGCGGCTCTGCCGATTCTCCATCAGAGATGGGCCGTCATCGCGAGCTCACAGCGTACGCTCGGACAGTTTGGATTCGCGCTCCTGTTCTTCCTGCTATTCGCGGGTAGCGCGGACTGGGACCTCGGGGCGCGCGACTGGTGGGGTCTGCTGTTCCTGGCTCTCGGTCCGACGCTGATCGCGCACAGCCTCTGGGTCCGTGTCACGACCACGATTCCCGCTGAGAAGACGAGCATCATTTATTACGGGAATCTCCCCTTTGCCGTGATTCTCAGCAGCCTGATCCTCGGCGAGGCGCTCACGGGCCGGATTCTGCTCGGAGGACTTCTCATCGCCGCCGGCAGCCTCCTGGGACTCGTTCGAAGGAGTCGTCTGGCGCCCGCTGCAGGAGTTGAAGGAGAGAAACCGCGCGAGGGTGCAATCGCACCCCCGCGCGCGAGTTGAAGCTAGTAGGTGTTGGTGGTTCCGGACGTGCCGGACGTACCGGACGTGTCGGTCATCGACGTATCGGTCGACATTCCGCCAAACGTGTCGGTCTGTACCGACGTATCCGTTTCCTGGTAAACCGTCGTCGTTGCGGTGGTTTCCGTCTGCACCATCGCCGTATCCGTATCGACAGTCGTCGTGTACGCCGTATCCGTTGCCTGCTCGGTTCTGCTCTGACACGCGGTGAGTCCCACCACGAGCACGAGCATCGTCACGAGCATCGGAATCATCTTCTTACGCATTCTTCCTCCTCATCAAATCGATCGATTCAGCAGAGCTGGGTTTCTGGTTTGCCGTATCACCCCCCGGTCACTGCTGAAAGTTCGTTCACTGAACCCAAAGCCAGCCCTGTGCCACCCGCGCAGACAACCGGACGCTGCCGGTCCCCGACATCCCGGATATATGCTTCGTTCGAGGTGACAGCATGAGCCGGATTGCGACACTCACGATGAACCCTGCCGTCGACGTCACGACTGCGGTCGATCAGGTGATTCCCAACCGCAAGCTCCGTTGCAGCGAGGCAAAAAGGGAACCGGGGGGCGGAGGAATCAACGTGGCGCGCGCAATCCACCGCCTGGGTGGGGATGCCACCGCAATCTTTCTCTCAGGCGGTCCTACCGGCGAGCGACTCGCCCGTCAGATTGAAGATGAAGGGGTCACTCCGTCGCCGATCAACATCGCTCACGAGAGCAGGGAAACGCTGAATGTGACCGAGCGGTCGACCGGCAGCCAGTTCCGCTTCATCATGGAAGGACCGGAGATCGCGGAGCCGGAATGGCAGGCCGTCCTCTCGAAGATTTCGTCCCTCGACCCTGCGCCCGAGTATCTCGTAGCGAGCGGCAGCCTCCCTCCCGGCGTGCCGCCAGACTTCTACGGGCGCCTCTCGCGGCTCGCTGCCGAGCGCGGCACCCATCTCATCGTCGACACGTCGGGAGCGCCGCTCCAGCACGCCGTCGGACCGGGCACTCTTCTTCTCAAGCCTAACATTCACGAGTTCCGGCAGCTCACAGGCGCGGGCGACGCAACCGGAGGCTTCAGTGATTTTTTCCTCGAGGGTGCTGCACGCGCGCTCGTCTCGGCTGGCCGCAGTCGTGCCGTGCTTCTCTCAATCGGAGCCGGCGGTGCGATTCTGGCGTGGGAAGGTGGCGTCAAGAGAATCGTCGCACCGACCGTGAAGGTCGAGAGCCGCGTAGGTGCCGGCGACAGCACCGTCGCCGGAACAGTTCTCGCTCTCTCTCGTGGAATGCCAATCGATCAGGCGGCCGTGTTCGGAATCGCAGCAGGAACGGCCGCTGTCATGACCCCCGGAACCGAACTATGCACCCGCGAGGATACGGAACGGCTCTACGAGCAGATGTCGGGATCGGGAACGAAAGCGAACAGGTAATCAGGATCTCAGCGGCTGCGCGCTTCCCGAAACTCATGGGGCCCGAGGACGGAATCGTCACCCGGGCCCCTCTTTCAAATCAGGGATAAACGTAAGGAGCCTGAATCCCGAGCGGAATGCCGAGCATCCAGAACAGGATCAGGAAGGCGGTCCAGCTGACCATGAAGGCGATCGAGTATGGCAGCATCATCGCGACCAGCGTCCCGATGCCGGTGGACCGAACGTAGCGCTGACAGAAGACGACCACGAGTGGGAAGTAGGGCATCAGCGGCGTGATGATGTTCGTCGAGGAGTCACCGACGCGATAGGCGGCCTGGGTGAGCTCGGGCGAAAGCCCGAGCTGCATCAGCATCGGCACGAAGATCGGAGCCAGCAAGGCCCACTTCGCCGAGGCGGAGCCGACGAGCAGATTCACCAGCCCCGACAGAACGATGATTCCGATGATGGTGATCTGACCGGGCAGGCCCATCGCCTTGAGCGCGTCAGCCCCCTTGAGGGCGAGGAGTGCGCCGAGGTTCGACTCCCCGAATGCGGCAATGAAGAGCGAGGCGAAGAACGCCATCACGATGTAGTAGCCCATCGTGCTCATCGCACTGCTCATTCCCTTGATGATGTCGCGATGCGACTCCACGGTCTTCGCCACGTAGCCATACACGACACCGGGAATGAGAAAGAAAAGGAAAATCAGCGGAACGATGCCCTGCATGAGCGGTGCGGTCGACGCCGTCACCGAGCCCTCCGGCGATCGCAGTGGAGAGTTGGCCGGAAGAACCGCAAGGATGAGCAGGACAGTCGCGATCAGGGTCACGATGGTGGCTGCCCAGAGACCACGCTTCTCGGGCGCCCCGAGATCTTCCAGCTTGGTGAATTCACTCACGTCGCCGTCCACGGCGAGATTGCGAAGACGCGGCTCGATCACCTTGTCGGTCAGATACCACGCCACCAGGATGATCAGAACACTCGATGCCCCCGTGAAGAGCCAGTTGCACAGCGGGTTCACCAACCGATCGACGTCGATGATCTTCGCCGCTTCCTGGGTGAGGCCGGCGAGCAGCGGGTCGATGCTCGAGGGGACCAGATTGGCGCTGAATCCGCCTGAGACGCCGGCGAAGGCCGCGGCGATTCCCGCCAGCGGATGCCTCCCCGCCGCGTAGAAAATCACCGCTCCCAGCGGTATGACGAGGACGTACCCCGCGTCCGCCGCCGTATGACTGATGATTCCGACGAAGACGAGCATCGGCGTCAGCAGCTTCGCGGACGTGACGTTCAACAACGCCTTCAACCCCGCGTTGATGAAGCCTGTGTGCTCGGCGACTCCAACGCCGAGCAACGCGACCAGCACGACCCCGAGAGGGTGGAAGCTGGTGAAGATCGTCACCATGCGGGCCATGAAGCTCGCCAGGCTCGATCCCGCCAGCTGGTTCTTGATCTGGATCGGGTTGCCGTTGCGCGGATCGATCTCCGAGAACTGGATCGGTGCGAGGAGAGCCGACACCACCCACACCACGATGAGCAGGATCAGGAACAGCGCAGCAGGATCCGGCAGCTTGTTGCCGATCCGTTCGACCGCATCGAGCGCCCTGGCCACGAATCCGCTCGGCGCAGGAGCAACGGCTTCTTTTTCGTTGTCGTTTTCCGCCATCGATCGATCACCCCGATTGATTTTGTGATGTGGAGCGGCGGCAGTCTAATGGTCACGGCTGCTCAGGAGCAACTGGGGAGGTCTATGGCGTACGGGTGGTGCCTGCAGCGCCGACCCGAGGGGATCGGTGCGGTGCGTGCCGGCGCTGCCCGCCGGAACCGCAAATCGATCGGAAGCATCGGACGCGACAGCGCGTACAATGTCGCCCCGATTCCAGTTAAATCTCTCTAAAGGCGGCTGATGAATGTCTGAGCAGCATCACGAGACCCATACTCACCCGGAACGATGGAAGTCACGCGTCGGAGTGATTCTCGCGGTAGCAGGGTCGGCGGTTGGCCTCGGGAACTTCCTGCGGTTCCCCGGCCAGGCGGCAGCGAACGGCGGCGGCGCGTTCATGATTCCGTACTTCGTCGCGCTGCTCCTCGTCGGTATCCCCGTCGCATGGGCAGAGTGGACGATGGCGCGATACGGAGGGCGACGAGGATTCCACTCCGCTCCCTCGATCTACGGTGTCATCGGCCGCAGCAGGTTCGCCCGCTACTTCGGCGGGGTCGGCGTGCTGATCCCTCTCGCCGTGTCGTTCTATTACACGTTCGTGGAAGCCTGGTGCCTCGGCTACTTCTTTCACTACGCCACCGGCGGCATCGGAATCGACAGCTCGGCTCCACAAGCGGAGCAGGTCGCCGCGGCCTCTAATTTTTTCAACTCCTTCATCGGCAGCGAAAACAACGGCCTGCTGTTCGGCGGCAGCTACCAGACCTTCATCTTCTGGCTGCTGGTCTTTGCGCTCAACATCTGGCTCGTTTTCCGCGGCCTCTCGCGCGGCATCGAGACGTTCGTCCGGTGGGCGATGCCGGTCATGGCCATTGCCGCTGCGATCGTCCTCATCCGCGTATTGACCCTCGGGACTCCCGACCCGACGCAGCCCGATCAGAACGTCATCAACGGTCTCGGCTACATGTGGAATCCTCAATTCGCTGCCCTGGCGAATCCGCAGACCTGGCTTGCAGCCGCGGGACAGATCTTCTTCAGTCTTTCCATCGGGTTCGGATTGATCATCAACTACGCCTCGTACCTCACCAAGAAGGACGACGTCGTTCTTTCTTCTCTGACCGCTGTATCGACGAATGAGATTTTCGAAGTCGGCTTCGGCGGTCTCATCACGCTGACCGCCTCGTTCATCTTCCTCGGTCTGACGGGAACGATCGCGGCCGTGGCAACAGGATCCTTCGGTCTCGGATTCAACACGCTGCCGGTAGTCTTCGCCCAGATGGGACCATTCGGTAATCTCATTGGTGCGGTCTGGTTCCTCATGCTTTTCCTTGCGGCGATTACCAGTTCGCTGTCGATGTATCAGCCGTGTCTCGCATTCTTCCGTGAATCACTCGGGATCACGCGCTTCAAAGCCACCATGCTGCTCGTCGCCATCTGTGGCGTTGGATCGTTCATGACGATCTGGTTCAGCAAAGGTGGAGTCTTCCTCGGCACGCTGGATGACTGGATCGGAACTTTCGGCGTTTTCGTTCTGGCAATGTTCCAGATCATTCTGTTCAGCTGGGTGTTCGGCACGAAGAAGGGTGAAGCCGAGTCGCGGATCGGCGCCGAGATGCACATCCCTCGCTTCTACTGGCCGATCATCAAGTGGGTCTCCCCTCTCTATCTGATCATCATCTTTCTCGCGTTCTGCTGGTCGAATCTCGGGACGTGGCTCAGCAATCTCGCACAGAATCCCACGGCGCAACTCGCTCTGAGTCTGGTCGGTGTGGTCCTGCTGCTGATCATCGTCTGCATCAGGATCGGTGAGAAGCGCTGGCTCGCTGCAGGCATGGACATTGACGGCAAACTGCCGGTGAACGATTAGGAGACTCGGATGACCATCGGAGGCTGGATTTTTCTGCTTCTCTCACTCACCTTCGTGTGGGGCCTCGGCATCTGGTGCTTCTACCAGGTCCTGGCAAAAGGTAAGACGATCGAGGTCCCGCCCGATTCGCTCGGGATGTAAGGCTCATCGCCTTTGGGGGTCGCGCGGCCCGCGCGATCCCCGCCGCCTCCCGGCCGGCGGCGGGCTTTGCAGGTGCAGCAGCCCATCAGTGAGTCAGCTCCAGCGACCGTCCACAATGGTTCGTCGACTCTTCATGAGCAAATGACGGCGCGCTACGCCTTGACTGAGAGACACCACCGGCAGTTGCGCCGGTCTGCGGCGCACCTGAGCAAACGCGAGTCCGTCGTGCGCGAAGGCGCACTTCACAATCTGGCCCCCTTTTACAGGTCCTTCCGTGCTCATGCCATTGTTGCCCTTCTCCCCTCGCGCTTTTTGCGGGGGGAGAAGGTGCCGAAGGCGGTTGAGGGGGGGTCTAACAACCGCCCTGCACTTGCAACTTGCCCGTGCGTGGCCGGTTGCACAGCCCCTCACCCGGCCCTTCGGCTTCGCTCAGGGCCACCCTCTCCCCGCTAAAATCGCGGGGAGAGGGGCGACAAATCTCATGCTTGGCGAAGGCGTCGCGTCGCGCAGGAGTTCGGGTTGAGTGATGTTGACTCCGAGTGGCAATATAAGGCGTCACCAACCTCGACCGTCGACCTTCTCCTGAGCGCTCCGATGGCGAGCCGCCATCGGCGATCGCGCGAGCCGCGCGACCCCCAGGGCGCGCCCCGTCACTCCACCTGAAACGTTGCCGCGGCAACTACCGGCTCGCTCGTTGTGAAGGTGCGCAGGTTGAAGCCCTTGTCGAGAGCCTGAATCCAGCCGATCTGCCAGCGGCCCGTTGCGGCATGTCTGGGCACCGCAATCCTGCCGGTGAATGTACGGCCATCGGTCGAAGGCTGAAGTGAAAACGGGATGCGCTGCCCTCCCGCTGCCCCGGCGGGACCGGCAGGACCGGCGAAGCCACTCATGCTGCCGACACCACAACCATCGTCGTGAGCCGTTGCCTGGATCCTGATCACTCCCCCCTCGGCGTTCGACACGACGAGTGGATCGAGCAGCAGCGCCGACAGCATCGGAGGAGACGAGTCGCAAAGGTCGGCGATGATGTCGAGCATCACCGACCCGACGATCTGATCGCTGCTTCGCACGGTCGTGATGTTGTTTGCCTTGTCCTGCAACTGGACCTGTTCGAGACGCCACGATCCGCAGTCGAGACATACGGGAGGTGCGACCGGGCATGTCCAGGTCGAGTTTGCGCCCGCCTGACACCCGAAGCTGATCCTCGCCGTCCGCGCGGGGCCGACGAACACACCGGAGACGGCCGCTACGCCGCTTTTGTCATCCTCAGCCTGAACGAACAGCGAGTTCCGTTCGCCGCCTCTCATGGCTGTGCGGTCGAGCCAGATGGCCTTCAACGTCGGTCCTTCGGAATCCGAGGTAGCGGAGACAACGCGAAAACTGGCGGTCGAAGGGAGCGCTCCCTGCGAATCGGTGAGAGTTGCACTGTTTCCGGCTTTGTCGGTGAGCGTCAGATGTCGTACACGCCAGATCCCGTCCGCTGCATCCTTCGGGACGCGAATGCGTGCGGTATACGAATCGCTCTCACCGTCCCTCTGCGCTGAGAAGCCCTGAAGGGCACCGCTCGGACCTACGATCAGTCCCGATACAACCCGCACGCCGGAGAGATCGTCTACCACTCCGACGGTGAGAGTCGTTTCTTCACCATCTGCAATCTGTTGTGGAGAGAACGTCGCGGAGAGCAACTGCGGAGCACTGAGGTCGCTGTCCGGATCCCGAGACTCGGCCGGAGGTATCTCCGCGCTCGAGCGCTGCTTCCGGCTCGCGCTTTCGGGCGGCTGCGGCAGATGCAGCGCTCGCGGGGCTGATCCCGTCGCTGAGACGACCCCATGCGGCGAACTGCTCGCCGCAATGATCGCCGGGGTTGGCGCCGCATCCTCCGCTCTCGTTTGCGTGGATTGCGCCTCATTGACCTGCACTCCCTGCTGAAGGAGCTGACGGTATCGCTCCTGACGCGTTCCCGCCTCTCCCCTCCGGCGCGGTGATTCTCCTGACGCGTTGGTGTGAAGCGGAACCATCGGCTCGCTGACCGGAGCATCACTCGCCGGCGGAACTGCCGTGACTGCAACGTCTCTCAACCTCCACCACGTGCTGATCACGAAAACGCTCGCCAGAAGCACGAAGAAGATCGTGAGAAACGACGCCCTTTTCAGTTGATCACTCCGGGCGCGGCGAGTGTGAACGGGGCGATCTCTGCTTCGAAGCGCTCGCCCGCCCCACTCTGCATCGTGTAACTGCCATGCATCGTGCCGAAAGGGGTCGGCAACGGACAGAAACTGGTGTATTCGAACGCGTCTCCAGGGTCGAGATGAGGGAACTCTCCGACGACACCGGGGCCCTGGACCCGCTCGACGTTCCCGTCTCCATCCGTGATGATCCACTCGCGGCTCACGAGTCGTGCCGGGTCCTCTCCGACATTCGAGATCCGCACGTGGTACGCGAAGAAGAAACGATCGTGGTCACTACGGTCGGCAAGAAACTCAGCGACGACTTCGATCCGGATTCCTCTGGTGGTGGTGTCTGACATGAGGTGGAAATTATCTCACGGCACCTGCTGGCGGCTGGCGGCGTCAGCCTCCGGCCGTTGGTCCTGCCTTGCGAAATCGGACTTCGAAAATCTCTCGCCCCTCGGTCCGATATTTCGCCTCGTAGTTCGTGCGCGGCGGTTCGTCGGGCTGCGGAACCCGTCGCTCAGCCTCGAACTGCTGCTCGACGAGCGGAGCAGCCGCTTCGAAGTAGTCGCGGTGGTCGGTGACGAAGATGCCACTTCCTCCCGCGACCAGAACGCGTCTCATCTCCTGGAGTGCATCCGGGCGGATGATGCGCCTCTTCTGCTCCCTCTTTCTGGGCCACGGATCGGGAAAATAGACATGGATCTCCGCGATCGAAGAGTCGGGAAGCATTTTCTGCATGACCAGAAATGCGTCGTGGTTGATCAGTGCGACATTCGTCAGGTGCCGCTTCGCCACGCGATCCCGGATTACCCTGTGATAGTGCAGCGACTTCTCGATCCCGAGAAGGTTCATGTCGGGCCGTTCCGTCGCGGTGGAAATCAGAAAACGCCCTTTTCCGGAGCCGATCTCCAGAATGACTGGATTCGTATTGCCGAAAAGCGCCTCGAGGTTCAGCAGTTCAAAGCCGGAGGCGCGCGGATTGATGATGAGCTCGGATTCAGTCATGCGGTGGGAGAACGTCAGCAGTTCAGGATCGTGTCGGGGCAAGGTCATCCCACAGACGAGCGTATGTCACGTATCGCGCCTCGCTCAACGACCCCGCCTCGACTCGGTCCTTGACCTCGCAGCCCGGCTCGTGGACGTGAGTACAGTTCGTGAACCGGCACGACTCCGACGGCTCATCGAACTCCGGGAAATAGTCACGCAGCGACTCCCGGTCGAGATCCCAAAGTCCGAATTCACGAATGCCGGGGGTGTCGATCAGATAGGTTCCGCCACCGAAGTCGTAGAGCGTCGAGGCGGACGTGGTGTGCCGACCGGTGGCTCGCTTGCGATGAACGGTGTTCGTTGCGAGATCGAGCGAGCGATCGAGAGCGTTGAGTATCGATGACTTGCCGACACCGCTGTGGCCGACGAGCGCCGCCATGCGGCCTTCGACCTCTGCTCTCAGCGCCTCGAGTCCCGCTCCGCTCTTCGTCGAGCAGGCGATCACCGGAACTCCCAGATCGCTGTAGGTCTTCAGGCTGTCGAGTTCCTTCTCCCGATCGTGTTCCGGAACGAGATCGATCTTGTTGACGCAGATTACAGGCTGTGCCCCACCGCGCTGGATCGCGATCAGGTAGCGGTCGATCAGGCGCGGTCGCAGAGGCGGCGCCTTCAAAGAGACGACATGGACGACCACGTCGATATTCGCCGCAACGAGCCGCTGCATGTGCTTGTGAAGCGGGTCGGGTCGCGCCAGTACGGTGCGCCGGGGAAGGACCGCTTCGAGCCGCCAGACTCCATCATCTTCGCGAATTCGAACACGATCGCCGACCGCGAGGAGACTCTTCTGTCGCGCCGCCAGTTCCGAAGGAACGGCGCAGTCCCGTTCCTCCCCTTCCTGAAACACTCGACACCGCCCACTCGACACGTTGATGACGATTGCGGCCGGCTCGTCGTCGCCCGGGTCAGCCGCCGCCTGCTCGACCGCCGGCACCGCCAGATGCTCGAGAAGCTCGGTCAGCGACGGCCGGCGACGAGCATGCCCATGCTGATCGAGCAACTGTTCCCAGTTGTCCTCAGTAACCCGGCCCTCGCGTGACTCGGCCTTGGCTCGTTTGAAGGGTTTGCGGGGAACTGATGAGCGATTTCGGGGTTTCATGGAATCGATGGTGGCGGGGATCTCGAGCGTCTTCGCGCCTCGCTTTCGCCCGCCTTGAAGAGCCAATCTCGAGGCGTTCGGCGAAGGCATGAACGCCGGAAAGGTACAGACTTCACCCTTCCGGCAGTGTCGCCGAGTATAGGTTACAATCGCCGCGACCGTCCAATCCGGGAGTCCAACGTGGAGAAACCGTTCGTCCTGCTGGCGGACGATAACGAGGCGACCTGTACGCTGATCCAGGCGATGCTCCATGAGGAGTTCATCGTCGAGGTTGTGCGCAACGGGTCTGAGGCGATCGAAAAGCTGAAACGCAGACAGTATGTGGCGGTCCTGCTCGACCTGTTGATGCCCGAAGTGGACGGCTACGGGGTACTCGATTTCCTGGAGGCAGAACGACCGGCTCAACTCGAGCGCGTCGTGATCGTCACCGCCTCACTCTCCCCCCGCGAGATGCAGCGAGTGAAGCGCTACCCGATCAATGGAATCGTTGCGAAGCCCTTCGATATCGACATGCTCAAGGAGGCGATGCGCCGCTGCACCGGTGGTGATCAGTGACCCTCGGGCGGTTCCTGCGCCGGCGGCCTCGAAGGCACTTTGATCCCACTCGGCATTCTGCTCGCGAAGGCAAATTTGTCACGCCCCATTTCCTTGGCGCGATACATCGCCGCGTCGGCGGCCTTGAGCAATGACTCCGCGTCGCCTCCATCGGCCGGGTACATCGCGATCCCGAGAGACGTGCTGACGACCAATTCGTGATCGTCGATCGGAACCGGCTGCCGCACCGCGTTCATGAACTTGACGGCCGCCGCTTCCGCTCCCTCCTGGTCCGCGAGATCCGACAGCAGGATCGTGAACTCGTCTCCTCCCATTCGAGCCACTGTGTCTTCGCCTCTCACACACTGACCCAGCCGCCATCCGATCACCTGCAGGAGCCGGTCGCCGGCGGTATGGCCGAGTCGATCGTTCACGAGTTTGAACTCGTCGAGATCAAGGAACATCACGGCACTCTTCCTGTTCGACCGTTTCGCATGAGCGAGAGCCACGCCGACACGGTCGCGGAAGAGCAGCCGATTCGGGAGGCCGGTCAGGGCATCGTGGTAGGCTTGGTGCTCGAGTTGCTCCTGCGCATGTTTCCGGTCGGTGATGTCGATCATCGCCCCTTCCAGAGTATCGCCGTCCAGAAGCGTGATGTTCTCGAGCACCCAGACTGCCGACCCGTCCCGGCGGCGGAGGCGTTGTTCGAAATTCGACAGCTGTCGCTGCTCGCGCAGGAGTTGAACGATCCTCTGCCGCTCGTCAGGATCGAAGTAGAACGTCGAGGCGTTCGTCTGCAGAAACTCCTCGCGTGACTCGTAGCCGAGAATTCGGGCACACGACTCATTGCACTCGATGATCCGCCCGTCCGTCCCGATCCGATAGACGCCGGCGAGATTTCTTTCGAACAGAAGTCGATACCTCGCTTCACTCGCCTTCCGTTCGGTGACGTCGCGCGCGATTCCCTGTATTCCGACCGACTCGCCTTCACGCAGGATCAGGCGCGTACTGAGCTCGAGCGGCACTTTTCTGCCATCCTTTGCAATCATCTCCACCTCGTAGAACGTGGAGCTGACTTCACCTCTCAGTTTCCGCTCGAGTGCTTCTCTTGCCTGCTCGGTGTGTTCCGGGCGGAGGAGCTGCTGGATCGGCTTGCCGAGCAACTCCTCGCGTGAATAGCCGCTCACCTTTTCGCCTGCCAGATTCACCGAGGTGATGCGTCCATCCAGATCGTGGGTGTAGACGAGATCATTGGCATTCTCGAACAGCTCGCGGTAGCGCTCTTCACTTCTCTGCAGCGCCTCTTCCGCTTTCTTCCGCTCGGTGAAATCGTTGGCCACGTAGACCACTCCGACAGAAGCACCGTAGTCATCGCGCAGGAACGATGACAGTACGAGAACCGGCACCGACGTACCGTCGGCGCCCCGCCAGATCGTCGGGTGTTCGAAAACGCCCATGGTGCCGATCAGCTGACCGGTCGACAACTGGTCTTCCGACGAGAGAATGTTGCGGAGATGCACGCCCTTCAGCTGTTCCGGTGTGTATCCCAGCAGCCTCTCGGCACCTCGATTCACGACCCGGATCTTTCCCTGCATATCGCTCACGATGACGGCGCTCTTCATCGTGTCGAGAATCTGTCCTGCCGCATACTCGGGGGTGATGTCCGACAATTCGAATCGCCACACCGCCGTGGCCGCAACGACAACGAAGGCAAGCGCAGTTACATAGCCGATCGGCTGAAGCTCGATTCCTGCCGAGGGCAGTACGTCGAACATACCCATCGATCCGAGGACGAACGCGAGGAGCAACGCACCAGCTTTCTCCCGAGCGCTACCTTCGGCAGCTCGATAGCTTCGCCAGAACAGATGAATGCTCGCAAAGAGAATCATCGCGAAGAACACCACGATCAATCCCCCCTGCGGATTGCTTACGGGGTAGTAGCCCCAGGAAACGCGACGTACCGAAGGGATCAGCAGAGACGTGAGCAGCCCGGTGGCGCCAACAGCGGCACAGGCCAGCCAGAAAAAGAGAGCCATCGGAGCGTACTGGCGCCGGCGGTCTGTGATCGCAGTCGCGAAGAGGAACACAGCGGCTGGTAGCAGCGCGCCGCAGAAATAGCCCCTGCGAGCCCAGTCCAGGGCAGCATTCGCATCCGCGGCCGAATACATCATCGCGAAGCAGGCGAGCCAACCGGCTGCAGTGACGGTGATCAGGAAGAACAGCAGACCGACGGTACGCCGTCCGCTGCGAACCAGAGCTCCCGCTCCGAGCAGAAAGATCGCCACCGCGGCAACCGCCGTCGCAAACGACAGCGCGTGCACCGCGTTCGCTGTGAACGTCGTAGTAAGGAGGAGCTCGTTCACACCCGGATCCACCCACCATGGTAGACGGTCGGCCGGGCTGATGGTGCGCCAAAATCACAAAAATGCCGCCGCGGGACCGTGATTAGTGGGTTTGGCTCACTACTCGTAATCGCGCCGCTTGAAATACGAATCGCGTTTTGCGCCGCCCTCGCTGGTAGTCACCTTCGTCGCCGGCTCGAGGGTATCTGCCGCTGCGCGCCCTCCCGCCTCGTCGCGCTCTTCCATCTGGACCTGAGAAGGATGGCCACCATCGTCCGGCTCCGTCGGTTCGGACGAGCTCGACTCGTCATAGAACTCCCGATGTTCGGGCGCCGGCCGGGCCTTCGGATCGTGTATCTGCCCTCCCGTATTACCCTCGACCCAGTCAGGACCGCTGCCGTAGCCCTGCGGCTCCTTCGTCTCTTTCGCCATGTCTGCCTCCGTCCAGTCCGGTTGCACAGGAACTGCCAGTAAGAAACGTCCCTGCTTCTCGCGCGGTACACTCCGCATCATGCGAGCACTGCTGTCGTTCCTCCTCCTCACCTCGCTTTCCGTCTCTGCCCAGAACCTCGACGATCGCGTAACGAGCGAGCTGCCCGACCTGCTCGATCGGTACAAGACACTGCATGCGATGCCCGAGCTCTCGTTGAACGAGGCGCGCACGTCCGCTTATCTGGCGTCACGGCTGCGCGAGCTCGGCTACGAGGTGACGGAGAAGTTCGGCCGTTACGAGGACCCCTCGACTGTCTCCTACGGAGTGGTTGCCGTTCTTCGAAACGGGGATGGTCCGATCGTACTGTTCCGGGCCGACATGGATGCGCTCCCGGTGACGGAACAGACGGGCCTTCCCTATGCGAGCCGCAATGAAGGAGTGATGCACGCCTGTGGTCACGACGTTCACATGACGACTCTGCTGGGTGCCGCAAAGCTGCTCGCAGACCTCAAACCGCAATGGCGCGGGACGGTCATGTTCATCGGCCAGCCTGCCGAGGAGGTCGTCAAGGGGGCTGAGGGGATGCTGAAGGCCGGCCTGTATGAGAAGTTCGGCCGACCTGATTACGCGATCGCATTCCACGACTGGGCGCTGCTCGAGGCGGGGCGGATCGGCCATCGGAGCGGGTTCTTTCTTTCGGCTGCCGATTCCATCGACATCACGATTCGTGGCGTTGGCGGTCACGGTGCGAATCCTCAGGCGACGAAAGATCCGGTGGTCCTCGCAGCCGAGACGGTGCTCGCCCTCCAGACGATCGTCAGCCGTGAACGCTCGCCGTTCGATCCTGTGGTGATCACGGTCGGCCGGATCGACGGAGGAACCAAGCGGAACATCATCCCCGATGACGTACGGCTGCAACTCACAGTCCGTACCTTTCGTCCCGAGGTACGCGAGCGGGTTCTCGAGTCTCTGCAGCGGATTCCTGCCGGCCTGGCAATGGCAGCGGGTGTACCTGCTGATCGTGCTCCCCTCTATCAGCACCTGGCAGGAGAGTCGGTCGCCGCGACTTACAATGACCCGGCGCTCACGCAGCGACTGGCGGCGGCGATGAGTGGCGAGCTCGGAGAAGCAAACGTCGTCGAGATCGATGCCGCAATGGTCAGCGAAGACTTCGGGCTCTTTGGCCTGGACCGAGCGATTCCGACCTCTTTACTCGCTCTTGGCGCCGGCGATCCAGCTGCCTTGAAGGCCGGAACCCAACCGGGACTCCACTCCAGCAGTTTCGCTCCAGCCGACCCGGCGCTCGTGCTCCGCACCGGCGTCCGTGGCGCGGTGAGCGCGATGCTGGAGTTGCTCGGGAAGCCGTGACTCTCCATCCGTAATCTGGGAGTCAAAGACCGGGCGGGGGCGCGGGCGCGGGCCCGACACAGCATGAAGATCTCCTGTTTTCGGCCACGAGACGCTCGACATTGTTGTCCCTCTCTTCGAAGATTCGCCGAACAGAGCCTTCAACGCGCCGGTAGGCGCGGCGGATGGTAGCCGGTGGTGGAGCGCCAGCGACGCCACCGGAATCGCATGGCCTAACGAGTTCTCGCGCCCTGGCAGGGGCGCTGGAGAGATCGCCGGTAACGTCGTCATCGATGACCTTCCGGCGCCCTTGCCAGGGCGCATGTTGATACGGCCGTGCGATACCGGTGGCGTCGCTTCGCTTCCAGCGCGCTGGTCCGGCTAGCGATCCTTTTCTCGGGCCCGGGCCCGAGCCCGAGCCCGGTCTTTGACTTTCAAACTTCGAATCATTGGTCTAGTAACAGCGGAGTCGAACGCCTACGCCCCCGCCGCTTCGCTGGCAACGACCTCATCGGCCATTGCGACGCAGTTCTTGCCGTGCTTCTTCGCCCAGTACAGAGCTGCATCGGCACGGGCGATCAGCTCAGCGCTCGTCGCCCCGTCGGCAGGGAAAACAGCTACGCCGACGCTGACGGTGATGAACAGGGTCCGGTCGAATTGCGGTAACGGGAACTCCCGTCGTTCGACGAGTTCGCGCATTCTCGATGCCGCCTCACGAGCTGCCTGCAGCGAGGTCTCCGGAAAGATGATCGCGAACTCTTCGCCGCCATACCTGGCGACAACGTCGCTGTCGCGGGCGTTCACCATCAGTTCGTCAACGAGGCCTTTCAGTATCTCGTCACCCACCGGATGGCCGAACGTGTCGTTGATCTTCTTGAAATTGTCGATGTCGAGCATTGCCAGAGCGAGAGGCCTGCCGCTCCGGGTATGTCTGTTGATCTCTTTGCCGAGCGCCTCCTGGAAGTAGCGGTGATTGAAGGCCGGCGTGAGAGCGTCGATGAAGGTCAGGCGGCGAATCTCCTCGTACTGCCGTGCCGACTGCACCGCGGTGACCGCCTGTGTGGCAAAGACCTCCAGCGTCCGCACCTTGTCGATTGACGGGATCCGGCGGTCCTGCGGGTCACGCACCGAGAGGAATCCGATCATCGCGCCGCCACTCATCAAAGGAACCAGCAGCAGGTCATTCTCGTGCCACTCATCGGGCTTGAGCAGTCGGTCATTCACTTCATCGGGACGGACGAAGAAGTTGTGCTCGCTCTTCCGCAACGCGGTGTGGGAGACGAAGAAGGAGTTCGACACGGCGAACTCCGGGTTGAAGAACGCCTGGATGTCGGCCTCCGAGACATGCCGCTTCCTGACTTCTTCCCACACGTCGTCCAGGCCGGCCTGGGCACGGCGAACGTACTCGGCACGCTTCTGGTCATAGATCGCGAACACCACATTGCCGAATCCAAGAGCCTTCCGAATCGCGGCGGCGATTCGGGTCAGCGCCGGGTCGATCTCGAACTGTCCGATCAGCGTGTGTGAAACGTCGAGAATCGTCGCCATCGTCTCAGCATGCTTCTCGAGCTCGATCGTCTTCTCCCGCATCTCGCGGCGCAGGAGCTGATCCTGAAGTGACAGCGCGGTCTGATTCACCAGCAGGGTCAGCAGGTTCAGACTCCCCGCCTTGAGAATCGACAGATCCTCCGTCTCGAACAGCAGAATTCCGTAGATGACCTCCGGCGTCTGAATGCCGATGAGAACCTGAATCGCGTGACCTCCGGAAAGGGGAAACTTCCTCATGTCGCTCTGGAAGACGAAGGCACGGCTCGGAGCCGACTGGGCAAGATTCGCCGTGTCTACCCAGCGGAGAATCTCCTGATCGGACGGCATGCACTCGCCGAACCGGTAGACCGTTCCTGCCACATCGGGGTTGGCCTCCCAGGTGACCACGGCACAGGCTTTCATCCTCGCGAGTTTTGAAAGGAGCGCCATCAGACGGCGGAGTGTTTCGTGATCGGTTTCCGCCGAGAGAATCTGCGTCGAGCTCTCGGTGAGAATCGCGAGATCGCGGTTTCTCCGAAGGAGCTCCGCGTTCTGCAGGGAGGTCTCGTTCTCGTTCCTCATCGAGTGCGCAATGATGAGCATCGGGAGAAACGCGATCGCGAATCCGGTCAGTTCCCAGTTCCCGTAAAGCAGAACCTCGACCGCGACGACCGGAGCGACGAACAGGAGCGTCTTGCCCTCATTGAGGATGATGCGCCGG
>DASVLC010000234.1:0-4149 GCA_036385045.1 Thermoanaerobaculia bacterium
GATTGGTCGAGACCGTCGACTTGCCGACGCCGCCTTTGCCCGACGCAACGGCGATCCGATACTTCACGCCTTCGAGCGATTGAGGTGCGGGGGCCTCGCCGGTCGTCTGTGCCCCCTGACGGGAACCGATCTCGAGTCGCAGTTTCACGCTCTCGACGCCTTCCACCTCGCGAACTGCCGCTTCCGCGTCACGGGCGATCTGCTCTCCGACAGCCGGGTTCTCGGTCTGGAAGTGGATCGTGAAGGAAACGGCTCCACCGTCGACCTGCAGGTCGCGGATAAAACCAAATGAAACGATATCGCGCGAGAGGCCGGGGAACCGGACCTTCTTCAACGCATCAAGAATCTGCTCCTGTGCTGGCATTCGCTCTCTCCTGTAGCCATCGTTCGTGCGACTCGCGAATGATCGAGACGGCTTCGTCGGAAGAGCCGACGACTTTGATCACGTCGAAGTCGGGTGGACTGACGAGACCGCGCTCGACCATCGTGGCCTGCATCCACTCGATCAATCCTGGCCACATTGTACCGACGAGAATCAGCGGATGCTCCTTCATGTGCTTGACCTGAAGAAGCTGCCAGACCATGAACAGCTCCAGCGCCGTACCGATCCCTCCCGGCATGACGATGAACGCAGAGGAAAGACGGATGAAGTGATGGAGTCTCGAGAAGAACGTCCGATGCCGGAACACCTTGTCGACAAAAGGGTTGGCTGCTTCTTCGCTCGGCAGATGAATGGCGAGTCCAAACGAACGGGCGCGGCTTTCAATCTGACCCTCAACGGCTCCGGCATTTGCCGCTTCCATCAACCCCGGCCCGCCGCCCGTAACGATATCGACTCCCATTCGGGCGAGCTCGGCACTCAGTTTCTTGACCTCTTCGTAGATCGGATCGCCACGGCGGATCCGCGAGCTGCCGAAAACCGAGACGCGGTAGTGCTCGACCCTCTCCGGCTGGATCTGGTCCAGATCGTTGATCGTCTCCCAGAGCTGGTAGATCGCTTTGTCGAGAACGTGAGTCGGGTCCCCGGAGGACCGCTTTTTCGCGGCGCTGCGGAGCTCTTCGAGCTCAGGAGTCGTGGTCTTCCGATTCTTCTGTTGGGCCATGCACGTGATCGCCAGCGAGGAGGATGCCACAGAACCGCTGAACGTGGTCAACGTTCAACGCGTCGAGCCCGAACCCATCTTCGCTGCTGCTACCTTTTCGTGATCCAGACTTCACTCGAGAACTGCCGAAGCCTGGCCTCCGCACTGCGCGCTTCCTGCTCGGAAAGGAACCGGACCCTGACGCGGAACACCGGACCCTTCTCCGCCTGACTCCGCTCGACGTAGGAGGTCATGAAGCCGGCATCGATCAGCTTTGCCGCCAGATTCTCGGCGGTCTTCTGATCGCTCGTCGATAGAAGCTGCGCATAGTGCGCAACGCCCGCCGGCGTTGCAGCACCGGCAGGTGGCTGACTCGCCGGCACCTGAGCATCCGTCGCTTTACGCGACTCCACGCTGATCGCCTCGTGCAGCGGCGTAGACTCGGCCGGCTCACCCGCCGCTGGCGCAGTCTCTTCCGTAATCACGACGGGGGGGGCCGCCATTGGCGACTCGACAGGTTGGAAATCGTCATCACTGACGCCCAGCTCGACGATGCGCCCGTCGTTCTTTCGCGGGGCAAGGGTTGCTTCGGACACAACCGGCGTCTCTCTCTGAACCACGAGGCGCTCGTCCATCTGCCCTTTCCCAAGCATCAGGCCGAAGGCGAACGAAGCCGCGAGTGACAACAGTAGCAGGACGAAGGCGACGAACGCCTGGGTCGCAGTCAGCGATATTTCGTAATGGGACTGATCGTCCACAGCGTGATGCTCTTCCATCCTCACATCCTCCCTGACATCACTGCGCGGTTACGGTGCGGGCGGAGCCGCAGCGTTCCAGTTTGTGTGATAAACGACGCTGTTGTCAAAGTAGATCGCGGCAGCCCCGCCGTCTGCTTTGGGATAGATCCAGACAGCGTAGACGCGGGTGCCCTGCACGACCTGCTTGATCCAGTCTTCACGAGGAAGTCCGACGAGACGCCTCACGTCTTCCTCCTTCATTCCGGTCTTCACGGTGCCGAACGCACTCATCGCGACGAATCGCTTCTGCTCCGCCGTTGCGATCCGCTCTGCCGCTTCGCGGTTCGACGGATCGAGGACCAGGGCTTCCCGGTAAAGCTCCAGCGCCCGGTCAAACCGCGACAGGACATTCAGATAGTCATCGCCAAGCAAAATTTTCTCACGGGCCAGCAGTGCGCCGGCTCGAGGATCGGCAGTTCTCGTGAAGTACTCCCTCACCTTGTCGATGAACACGACATGCGCGGCCTCGATCTTCTTGTGATTCTCGAGAAGGATTTCGATCTGCTGCTTGCGAGGAGCGTCCGCGGCGGGCTGCCTCTGCGAGTTCCGCAGGGTCTGAATCCACTGGTAGTCGGCAGTGATCACGCTCCACTCTCGGTCGTTCGGTACCCGCGACGGGCCAGCGGGCGCACAGGCGGCAGCAAGGAGAAGAAGAAACGCGATCGAGTTCCGCATCGGACGCAGTTATTTTACACAATAAGAGGGGGCTTGGGGGAGGAGCGTGAGGTCGTGAGAGAGACAGAGTCTTGTGAGTCAAAAGCCGGGCGCGGGCTCGGGCGCGGGCTCGGGTGGCTCACTCGGGCTCGCGTGAGCGTCACGCGCGGAGGCGCGTGAGACAACCCGGCCCCGCGCTTCTGCGCGGGGAGAGCGGGGCACGAGATCAAGTGGCCGCGAAGGCGGCCACCACAACGGAGACCAGATCTGCGAACGTCGCGGCGAGAGCTTTGTCGTGCCCGCCTTCGCGAAGCCAGATTGTGCGACGCGCCTTCGCGCGTCCCCGCCGTCCTGATTCCCGGGCCCGGTCTTTGACTCACAGAACTAAAACAGGGCCTAGACTCGCAGCCCCTCTGCCAGTCCCACCACCTCGCTCTCGAGCGGCTGGCCGGCGAACTCCGCCCTGACCTCGGCGACCCACCCGCTCAGGAGTCCGTCGAGCACCGCCTGAACGATGCGGGACCGGTCGGCCGCGGCGGCCGAAAACAGGTTGTTCAGAAGCTGGTCGAAGTCGACTCTCCCTTCGTTCACGAAGTTCATGCCCGAGACGAAACGGAGCAGTTCCGGAGACAGATGAAGCACCACGCGGTCTATGAAGTCGTAGACGTGATCGCCTATCTTCTGGAACACGCGCGTGAAAATCTGCTGGTAGACGCCGTTGAACCGTTCGACGAGCGCCTCGAGCTCGTACTCGATCTCCGCTGCAGTCTGCACTTCCTCCGATTCGGTCATCTGTCCGTCCTGAATCAGATTCACGGCCAGCAGCCCCCAGATCGTGCGGAAGGTGAGGAAGTTGGAGAGATAGCTTCGCGTACGAAGCTGCTCCACACTTCGGGGTTCCGACAGAAGTGCCAGGATGTGACTCTCGTCTTCAGTCAGCTCGAGCTGGAATGTGCGAGTGTCGGCGTCGGGAGAGTGCTGGAGCATTCTCTCGAGCCGGCCGACACCTCGCCAGATCAGCGACCAGGAATCGATGCTCCGGATCCCGTCGAGAATCAATCGCTCGGTCTGCAGCGAGAGGGTCACGGTCTCGTCGGGAAGCTCCGGAACGAACTCCATCGTGTAGGTGCCGCTCCGGTAGGCGATCGCGTCGAGAACGATCGAGTCGACCTGCCGTTCGACCGCCCGCGAAAGGTCATCCGGCATCAGGTATCCGAGCTCGCAGAGCAGCGAGCCAACCTTCCTGGCCGCGACGATTCGATCCATAACACTGTTGTACTGCTCGATATCGAGCTCCCCCGCGCGCAACAGCGTCTCGGCGAGACCTTTGTCGGGATCTTTGGTGGTGGCATACACGAGCCGCCCCTCGAGAAAGTAGATCGTGTCCTTCTGTCCTTCACTCTCGAGCAGGAGAACCGCGGTCTCTCCGCTTCGAATGACCGTCCGGAAGAGATCGGGGACAGTGGTCTCGGACAGATCGCCCTGGATCGACAGGTTGTCGGACATAGGCGCATTGTAGGGATCAGCCGGTCCGCAGGCTACACCGCGGGGCACGCGCCTGCCTGCGGCGTTACGGAGTACGCAGCTTGCCAGGCCCCTCGCATGCCCGCCCACCC
>DASVLC010000235.1:0-10016 GCA_036385045.1 Thermoanaerobaculia bacterium
GAATGAATCGCCTTCCCGAGACGCAAATCAATGGGTCGTCGACCTTTTCCTGAGCGCAACCGATGGCGAGCCGCCATCGGCGATCGCGCGAGCCGCGCGACCCCCTTCGCTGGTCGTTCCGCTCCACCACCGGCTACCATCCGTCGCGCCTTCAGCGCGGTGATTCACGCGTCACTCTTCCCTCTTCACCCTTCACTCTTCCCTTCACCCCCCGCTCAACGCCGGCAAAATCACAATTTCGGCGCCATTACGCACTGGTGTGGCGAGTCCTCCGGTGAAGCGGATGTTCTCGCCATCGACGAAGATGTTGAGGTGAGGGCGCAGTTCGTCGAGCTCCGTCAGCACGCGATCGCGGAACGCGGGATGCGATTGCCAGAGGAGCGAGAGCGCTTCGGAGAGTGATTCGGAGTGACCTTCGATCGCGACCTCGCCGCGGTTGCCGGCGAGCTCGCGAAGTGGTCCGGAGATGAAGACTCTGAAGGCCATTGATTTCTCGCTCAAAGGGAGACGACCGCCGTCTTGACAACAACGATCGGCGGCAGGCCATCCATCAACGCCGACCAGCTTCGCCCCTCATCCGATGATCCGAAAAGCTTTCCGCTGCGGGTCCCGAAATAGACTCCAACCGGATCGAGCACGTCGACCGCCATCGCGTCACGAAGGACGTTTTCGAACGCATTCTCCTGCGGCAGTCCTTCTGTCATCGGTGTCCAGGACGCCCCCGCGTCGCTCGTCCGGTAAACCCTCAGCTTTCCTTCGGGAGTGCATCGGAACTCGTCCGACTCGAGCGGCAGGATCCAGGCGGTTTCGGGGTCGCGTGGATGGATCGTGATCGGAAAGCCGAAATCGGACGGTACGCCGTTCGCGATGTCGATCCAGCTCTCACCGCGATCGTCGCTCCGGTACAGCCCCCAGTGATTCTGCAGAAACATCCGCTCGGGCCGCTGGCGCGACTGCACGACCTTGTGTACGCACTGACCGAACTCGGGATGCTTGTCCGGGAGGAACTCGGCCCGCACCCCTTTGTTCGATGCGCGCCAGCTCTCGCCCCCATCCTCGGTCACATACATCCCGGCGGTCGAGATCGCGATACGCACACGATCCGGATCGGCGGGATCGAGCAGGACGGTGTGGAGGCAGAGCCCTCCACCGCCCGGCTGCCACCGCTCGCGATGCGGATGATCCCAGAGCCCCTTCGTGAGCGACCAGCTCTCCCCCGCATCGCGTGAGACGAAGAGCGCGGCAGGCTCGACGCCGCAGTAAAGCGTGTCGGGTTCGGTCTCACGACCGGGGACGATCTGCCAGATCTGCTGAAGCGCGGCCCCAGCGTCCTGCGGAAACTTAACGAGCGACTCTTCAGGGTTCGTCCATGTGCGTCCGAAGTCGTCGCTCGATCGCATCTGCGGACCCCAGTGCATGCTGTGAGGTCCGGCCCAGAGGCGATTCCGCCCCTCCCGGCCGTCGTATGCCATCGCGTAAACCGCGCAGCCGGGAAAGTACGGACCGCCGACTTCCCACTGCTTCCGATCTTTCGCGGCTTTGAGAATGAAAGCACCTTTCATCGTGCCGACGAGCACGAGGACATCGCCGTCGCGCGGTGCGACGTGAGCTGGGGTGGGCATGGGCGTCCTGCCTTTCCGTCGTTGACTTCAGTAATCCGCCTGGGATGGATCGATCGTTTCCACCCAGGCGACGATTCCACCTTCGAGATTCTTCACCTTCCGGAAACCTGCTGCTCGCAACAGCTCGATCGCGCGGAATGAGCGCGGTCCCGTCTTGCAATGCACCACAATCTCCTGCGACGAATCGAGCTCGCCGAGTCTCTCCCTCAACTGACCGAGGGGCATCAGAGTCGACCCCGGAATTCGATTGATCTGATACTCACCAGGCTCTCTTACGTCGAGAATGAACGGATTGTCTCCCCTGTCGAGCCTCGCCTTCAACTCCGAAGGAGCGATGCTCGCGACATCAGGTTCCCCGCTCTGCGTCTTCGGACCGATGCCGCAGAACGCCTCGTAATCGATCAGCTCACGGATCGTCGGATTCTCGCCGCACACCGGACAGTCCGGAGCACGGCGAAGCTTCATTTCCATGAACTTCATTCGAAGTGCATCGAACAGTAGCAGCCGCCCGATCAACGTCTCCCCCGCGCCGAGGATCAGCTTGATCGCCTCGGTGGCCTGGATCGTCCCGACGATTCCGGGCAGGACGCCGAGAACGCCTCCTTCTGCGCAGCTCGGCACCAGTCCTGGAGGCGGTGGCTGCGGGTAGAGACAGCGATAGCAGGGACCGCGGTCCGAGGCGAACACTGAAGCCTGTCCTTCGAATCGGTAGATGCTGCCGTAAACGTTAGGCTTACCGAGGAGCACGCAGGCGTCGTTGACGAGATAGCGGGTCGGAAAGTTGTCGGTCCCGTCGATCACCACGTCGTAGCCGCGGATGATTTCGAGAGCGTTGGAGGAGCTCATCGCGGCTTCATGCGTCTCGATGCGCACCTCGGGATTGAGCGCTTCCAGGCGTGTCTTCGCCGACTCGAGTTTCGGCCGGCCCACGTCGGGCGTGGCGTGAAGGATCTGGCGCTGGAGGTTGCTGAAATCGACGACATCGAAGTCGACGAGACCGAGCGTTCCGACGCCGGCGGCCGCGAGGTAGAGCGTGGCTGGCGAGCCGAGGCCACCGGCGCCGATACAGAGCACACGTCCCGCTTTCAGCCTCCTCTGCCCCTCGAGCCCAACCTCCGGCATCAGAAGGTGACGGCTGTAACGTCGAATCTCCTCGTGCGACAGCTCGGGAAGGTTGCCGCCGGGGCTTGCGGTGAGGGAACGATCGCCCGGAGTGGGTGGTACATCGGCCATGTGACGGTGAAGTCTACCGGCTCGTTGGTCGGTCCGCGATGCCGTTGTTGTTGCTTCCGGAGGGTGATGGGCAACAAGGCACGGGGGGAGCCGCAGCCCGCGATCCGAAGCGCTTACCATAAAGGCCGAGGCTGGAGGAGCAGACGACCTCGATTGGATCGCCGGAATGAAGCTGGCACAGGTCGTGTCGATGGAAGAGTTGTGAGTGTGAACGTTTGAGCCTGACCCACATCCTGATTGGCCTGCTGATCTTCGTAGCCAGTTCTCTTGGAGGCCTGGCAATCGTCGGCTTCATCGTCGTCCGTCTGCCTGCCGACTACTTCAGCGAAACGCGCGAACGTACATTCCTCAATGGCCGGCATCCGATGCTGCGAATGTCCGCGCTGATCCTGAAGAACCTCGCAGGCGTGCTGATCGTCGCTCTCGGCGTCGTGCTCATCATGCCGGGGATACCAGGCCCCGGTGCACTGACGATTCTGATCGGGATCATGCTGCTCGACTTCCCGGGCAAGCTTCGTCTCGAGCGATGGATGGTCAGCCGTCCCGCTGTTCGTAAAGCGATCAATAAGCTGAGGGTCAGGCACAACAGGCCACCGCTCGTCCTGGACGCGGATCAGCCGCACGCGGTCGAAGACTGAAGAAGAGTTCCTCGGAGTTCCTCGGAGTTCCTTGGAGTTCCTCGGGGTTCCTCGGAGTTCCTCGGGGTTCCTCGGAGTTCCTCGGGGTTCCTCGGGGTTCCTTGGAGTTCCTCGGAGTTGCTTGGAGTTGCTTGGAGTTCCTCGGGTTCTTCGGGTTCTTCACGCCGCGCCGTTAGCCTGTCATCCCGAGCCGCCGCAGCCCCGTGGGCGGGGGTGAGGGCGGGAGGGGCGGAGGACGGAGAGGGATCCCTTGCCGACGACCCACCGGTGCGCACCGCCGGAATGCCCGGCGCCCCCGCACCCCTTGCGGGTCGTCGATTCAAACTCGGCCGGTGTCACCCCGAGCGGGAGTGCGGGCGGGCATGCGAGGCATGGCAGGCTGTGTACTCCGTAGCGCGCGGGCAGAGCGAGCGTCCACCCTCCCCGCAAGCTTTCGTCCCACGATCACGAGCGAGGTAGCCCCGGCGGACGAGGACGTCCGCGGTACGGCAGGCGAGGACGCCTGCGCTACGAAGAACCTTCGGCGGCTTAGGATGACAGGCTACCTCCGAGGAACTCCGAGGAACCCCGAGGAACTCCGAGGAACTCCGAGGAACCAAGGAACTCCTCAATCACTCCACTCGCAAAGCCTGCACGATGAACCGGTCGGGCGCCGGGCCGACGAATCGAAACGGGTAGCAGGTCACCAGCGTGAGCTCTTCTACGCCCCGCGACTGCAGCACGCTCGTCTCTTCGGGCGCCACGATGCGAACGGATTCGACGCGATACTCGTAGGTGTGAGGTGGAACCGTGACGCGGATCTGATCGTTCACCTGAATCTTGCGCAGCGGTCGAAAGAACGTGTCGCGATGTCCCGCAAGAACGACATTGCCGGACTCACCGGGCCGTGGTGATCCAGTAACCAGACCGACCGCTCGGGAGAGTGTGGCGTCGTCATCGCCTTCGCTGACGATCGCGGCAAGACCGACCCGCGGGATTTCGATCTTCGCGTACGCCGCGGGGGCCGCATCGGAGACGACCTTCCGGCGAACCGGTTCAGGAGCCTGAGTGCCCGGTTCGACGGCGGCGGGAGCGAGTGGCTCTTCCGCTTCTGCAACTTTCGGGGTCGCTTCTTCGAGCCACAACTGCTCGGGAGCGGGCGACACCGCCTGGGGATCCGGAGCGAGCAGGTCGTCGGACGGCTGCTGCGGAACAGAAAAAGCAGGCCCTCCACCAAAGAGGGCCTGCTCCTGTTTCGCCTGAAACTGCCAGCGATCGACACTCACGAACAGGGCGGCGCCGAGCAGACAGATCCCCACGAACCAGAGGGTAATCTCGGCTCGCCGAAGCGTCCCGGTCGTGCGTGCCTTCATCAGCCGACTCGCGTCATGCGGATCGCGACTGCGCCGAGGATCGAAACCATTCCGAGCAGCGCGAGAAGCGGAAGTCTGCTTGCCGTACGAGGCATCGAGATCGGACGCGCTTCGGCGACCTGCACCGTTTCGACGCGCGTAGCGGACGCCATTGGCGCCGGAGGCGGCGTATAGACGTAAGTCTCAACTCTGTTCTGCGGGGTGATGACGCTCAGTTCCCGGCGATCGAGTTCAGTCACGGTAGTGTCGGCATAGACGACCGGCGCGTCGGAGAGGCGGGCCAGCTGCCGTGCTCTGCGCTCGTCGTAAACGATGTCATGTCCGCCCTGGCTCGCCGAGGAGTCCTGCGCGAACCAGGTACGAAGCGCACGAGGCTGGCCGTCCTCCGGCGGATAGAACACGAAGGTCGTGTTGTCGGGGCGCGCGCCACGGACAACATGGTGAGGAACCGTCAACACGGTCGCATAGACGGTCTGCAGGTCGGGGCTGGTGACCTGGATCGTGCTGCGATTCGAGAAGTTCTGCACCACGCGGATCGCGTAAGTGCCTGGCTGGAGGATCGTGCCTCCCACATCAATGGGCTCGGTCACCGGAAAGGTCGATACTTCGGGGGTCTGCGCGATCGCCGCCGGGGCGGCCAGAAGCAGCGCAAACGCGCTCACTGCCATCACCCTCAATAGATACTTCATGATTCATTCTCCTTCTGTTGTTCTGATGAAACGCCGTACGGATCAGTCCGGACCACCAGTTGGGTCCGGTTAGGCTGCCGCAAGGCTGCACACGGTTTCGTCACGTTGCATAGATGCGGCCAGCGTGAGATGCCCGACAGCCCGTACACCGGTTGCTGCGCAGGCGGACTCAGCCTAACCGGGCAGGCTTGCAAGCGCAGGGACAGACGAGCCTAACCGTGCGGTTCCAGCAGGATGGCCCTGAGCGAAGCCGAAGGGCCGGGTGAGGGGCCGCGCAACCCGCCACAAGCGAGCAAGTTGCGGGTGCGGGGGGCGAGACGCCCCCTGCGGACGAGGACGTCCGCGATACGGCAGGCGAGGACGCCTGCGCTACGAAACCCGTGCGCCTTCGCGCGCAACGGGCTCGCATTTCTTTCCCTCAGTCGCGGCGCACCGCCGTCCCTCGCGCAGGATGACAGGCAGGACTTGCCCGCCGGATGCGGGAGCCTGGCATTCGCCTGCGCCCGCACCGCGATCTTCTCTTCACTCTTCCCTCTTCACTCTTCCCTCTTCACTCTTCCCTCGGCCCTCGCCCCTCTTCCCTCGGCCCTCGGCCCTCTTCCCTCGGCCCTCTTCCAATTGCAGTGTCGGCGCTCCTTGACCGGACCGCCGAATTGGGCTTCTGATGGGCGCGTACAGGGGGAACTGCATGAAACAGCCGGAACGGATGACGGTGGACGGGAACGAAGCGGCCGCGTCGGTGGCGTACCGCATCAACGAAGTTGCCGCCATTTATCCCATTACCCCGTCCTCGACGATGGGCGAGCTCGCCGACGAATGGGCTGCGCGGGGCGACGTCAATATCTGGGGGCAGCCGCTCAGCGTGGTCGAGATGCAGTCGGAGGCGGGAGCCGCGGGGACCGTTCATGGCGCTCTCCAGGCGGGCGCGCTCGCCACGACCTTCACCGCTTCGCAGGGTCTGCTGCTCATGATCCCCAACATGTACAAGATCGCGGGCGAGCTGACGTCGTTCTGCATTCACGTTGCGGCACGCACGATCGCAACGCATGCGCTCTCGATCTTCGGAGACCACTCGGATGTGATGTCGGTACGACAGATCGGCTTCGGCCTGATGTCGTCGGCGTCGGTGCAGGAGGCGCACGACTTTGCGCTCATCGCGCAGGTCGCCTCGTTCCGCAGCCGCATCCCCTTCCTTCACTTCTTCGATGGATTCCGTACGTCACACGAGGTCGGGAAGATCGACGTGCTGTCGGACGATGACCTCCGTGCGCTCTTCCCCGAGGAGTTCGTAAGACAGCATCGCGAGAGAGCACTGACGCCCGATCGCCCCGTCCTCCGCGGTACCGCACAGAATCCGGACGCCTTCTTCCAGGCTCGTGAGGCTTCGAATCCGTTCTACGACGCCTGTCCCGGTCACGTCGCAGAGACGATGGCGGACTTCGCGAAGCGCACGGGACGCAAGTACGGACTGTTCGACTACTTCGGCCATCCGGAAGCCGAGCGAGTCGTGATTCTGATGGGCTCGGGCGTCGAGACGGTGCGCGAAACCGTCGACTACCTCGTCTCGAAAGGCGAGAAGGTCGGCGTCATCGCCGTTCGCCTCTATCGCCCCTTCTCGGTCGAGCATTTCATCGGAACGCTGCCGAAGAGCGTCCAGTCGATCGCGGTCCTCGATCGGACCAAAGAGCCTGGAGCGATCGGAGATCCGCTCTACCTCGATGTGATCGCGGCGCTGCGCGAGGCGGAAGATCTCGAGAAGCTCCCCTTCGCGATGCCACGAGTCCTCGCCGGCCGCTACGGCCTTTCGAGCAAGGAGTTTTCACCGGCGATGGTGAAGGCGATCTTCGACGAGCTCGAGGCGAAGAAGCCTCGCCGCCGTTTCACCATCGGCATCGTCGACGACGTCACGCATCGCTCCCTCCAGTACGACCCCGAGTTCGACATCGAGCCGGATGACGTCGTACGCGCGGTCTTCTTCGGTCTCGGAGCGGACGGCACGGTCGGCGCCAACAAGAACTCGATCAAGATCATCGGCGAAGAGACCGACTTCTACGTGCAGGGCTACTTCGTCTACGACTCGAAGAAGTCTGGCGCGGTGACGATTTCGCACCTTCGGTTCGGACCACGCCCGATCCGATCGACCTATCTGATCAAGAACGCAGGTTTCGTCGCCTGCCACCAGTTCAACTTCCTCGAGCGAATGAACGTGCTCGACTACGCGCGTCCCGGTGCCGTCGTCCTGCTCAACTCTCCACATAGTGCGGCCGAGGTGTGGGAAAAGCTGCCGCGCAATGCGCAGGAGCAGATGATCGAGAAGCAGGTGAAGCTGTACGTCATCGACGGCTCCAGTGTTGCGATCAAGACCGGCATGGGCGGCCGGGTCAACACGATCATGCAGACCTGCTTTTTCGCCCTCTCCGGAGTGCTGCCGCGCGAAGAGGCGATCGCGAAGATCAAGCAGTCGATCGAAAAGAGTTACGAGAAGAAGGGCGACGAGGTCGTCCGGAGAAACTGGGCCGCCGTCGACCTGACCCTCGAGAATCTCCACGAAGTTCCGCTGCCGGCAAAACCGACGGCGAAACACGAACCGCGTCCGGTGGTGCCCGCCAACGCTCCTGACTTCGTGCAGCGGATCACATCCGTGATGATGGAAGGGAAAGGCGACCTCCTCCCGGTGAGCGCCTTCGCTCCCGACGGGACCTGGCCGACAGGGACGACGCAGTGGGAGCGTCGCAACATCGCCCTGGAGATCCCGATCTGGGATCAGGAGTTCTGCATCCAGTGCAACAAGTGCGCGTTCGTCTGCCCTCACGCCGCCATCCGCGCCAAGGTCTACCCCGGCGAATCGCTCTCCGGCGCGCCCGACGGCTTCCAGTCGATGGACTACAAGGGAGCCGACTACAAGGGGATGAAGTACACGATCCAGGTCGCACCCGAGGATTGCACTGGCTGCAACCTCTGCGTGAACGTCTGCCCCGGCAAGGACAAGACGAACCCGAAGCACAAGGCGATCAACATGCGGCCGGAGCCGGAGCATGCAGCGGTCGAACGGCCTAACTTCTCGTTCTTCCTCGACATCCCGGAGCTCGACCGCACCTCGCTCCCGCGCCTCGACGTGAAGAGCACGCAGTTCCTGCAGCCGCTTTTCGAGTTCTCCGGCGCCTGCGCAGGTTGCGGCGAGACGCCCTACATCAAACTCCTCACCCAGCTCTACGGCGACCGGTTGCTCATCGCCAACGCCACCGGCTGCACGTCGATCTACGGCGGCAACCTCCCCACGACTCCTTACTCGCAGGACAGCTCAGGCCGCGGCCCCGCCTGGTCTAACTCTCTGTTCGAAGACAATGCGGAGTTCGGACTTGGCTTCCGTCTCGCCATCGACACCCACATCGCTCAGGCGCGCTCGCTGCTCACGACACTCGCCCCCGATCTCGGCGATCTGCTCGTCACCGAGATGCTGACCGCGGATCAGTCGAGCGAGAAAGGAATCGCGGAACAGCGCTCGCGCGTCGCCTCTCTGCGCGAGTTACTGAAGTCAATCAAGTCGATCGAGGCGCGCCGCCTCGAACCGATCGCCGATTACCTCGTCCGAAAGAGCGTCTGGCTTCTCGGCGGCGACGGCTGGGCATTCGACATCGGCTACGGCGGACTCGATCACGTTCTCTCGCTCGACTACGACGTCAACATCCTCGTGCTCGATACCGAGGTCTATTCCAACACCGGCGGACAGTCGTCGAAAGCGACGCCACTCGGCGCGGCCGCGAAGTTCGCCTCACGTGGCAAAGCGGTCGACAAGAAGGACCTCGGCCTCATGGCCATGAACTACGGCCACGTCTACGTCGCCTCGATTGCATTCGGCGCACGCGACGCACAGACCGTGCGCGCAATGACCGAGGCCGATGCCTACCCCGGACCGTCACTCATCATCGCCTACTCGCACTGCATTGCTCACGGCTATGACATGGCTTTCGGTGCCGATCAGCAGAAGCGTGCGGTCGACAGCGGCGTCTGGCCGGTGTACCGGTTCGATCCGCGACGGATTGATGCGGGCGAACCGCCTCTGGTGGTGGATATGCCTGGCGGTAAGATTCCGGTGCAGGACTACATGAGAAACGAGGCGCGGTTCCGCATGGTCGAGAGGATGGATCCGGAGCGCTTCCGCGATTTCGCCCGCCGCTCACAGCTCGCGGCCGAACGGAGGATCGCGACCTATCAGCACCTCGCCACCCTGCGGCTCCCGAAACCGCTCCAGGCAGCCGTCGAAACAGCGATCGCCGCGCAGGCAGCGGCCCCGAAGAGTGAGGAGTAAGCGATGATCGACATGAAAGTCACCTACCTCGGCCTCGAGCTCGACCATCCTCTGGTCGTCGGCGCCAGCCCGCAGGCCGACTCGCTCGACGGCGTTCGCCGCGCGGAAGACGGTGGAGCTGCCGCGATCGTGTTCCGGTCACTGTTCGAAGAGCAGCTCGACACGGAAGCGAT
>DASVLC010000236.1:0-4838 GCA_036385045.1 Thermoanaerobaculia bacterium
CATGACGAAGTCGACCCAGGGAGCGCGTCGCAGGATTCGCTCCCCTTCCTGCTGCGCTACGCAGCCGCAGACTCCGATCCTGGCGCCCGTCGTACTCTGCAGCTCTCGCAGTTCACCGAGACGCGAGAACACCTTGTTCTCCGCATTCTCCCGAATCGAGCAGGTATTCAGCAGGATCAGTTCCGCAGACGTCTCGTCGTCGACGCGCCGATAGCCGCGGAGCTTCAACGCCCCCGACAGCCGTTCGCTGTCGAGGTCGTTCATCTGACAACCCCAGGTCTCGATGTAGTAGGTTTGGGTCATCGGGTCTCGGGCGGGACCTCGGAGTTCGGCTCCGGCTTCTGTCGCAGCACCTCGAGAGCTTCCCGTGCACGCCGGAGCCGCTCGCCTGCCTCTTCGAATCTCCGGACGATCTCGGAATCGCGGCGGTCGAGATCGCTCTCATCGAAGTAGCTCTTCTCGATGGAGGCGAGCTCGGTCTCGATCGACTGCACAAGTCTATTCGCGGCCGCAATCTGTCCGACCGCGACCAGTTCCGCTCGACGAGCAGCCTCGTGCCGCTCGAGGCTGCTTTCCGCAGGAGGCGGTGGGACCGGCGTCATTTCGCGGCCGGAATCGACCACTTTTCCCTTCGCCTTTGGAAGATCCGCGTTGGTGATCACGCGACTCGTGCTGTTCTTACGCTTCGCCTTCTGCTCCTTCGCCGCGCGGACCGCGTCCTCGTCTCCGGAGAGAGAGAGCGCGAAAGCGGCGAGCGTCAGTGCGATGGCGAGCGTCTTCATACGCGTCCGTATCGATCTTCCAGGCGAACCACGTCGTCGAGCTCAGTGGTGGAGACCTCTGCGACGTCGGTGTCGACGATCGCCTCCATCCGGTGAATGAGGCGCGGCGGGATGTGGAACGCCTCCCCCTTGCGCAGGGGAAGCACGCGCCGGTCTCCCTCGCTCTCAATCGTCAGCTCGAGCTCGCCCTCGACAACGTAGAGAGTTTCGTCTTTCATTTCGTGGTACTGGAGGCTGAGCGACTCCCCCTTGTTGATGTGCAGGATCTTGCCGACATAGCGCCCGGTCTGGGCGAAGATCAATTCGTATCCCCACGGCTTCGGGATGTGTGTGATGGGACGGACGGAGAACAGGCGTTCGTTCGTTGTCATGATGTTGTGGTGACGAGTCCCTCGGGAAAGCGCATGGCGACGCTTTCGATGACGAACTCCTCGATCTCCTGTGCGGTCTTCTTCTGAAGCGCTGCCTCGGCAATTTTGCGGCAATCGCGGTAGCGAACCGATCGAATTACGTTCTTGATCACCGGGATCGACGACGGATTCATCGAGAAGATCTCCAGCCCCAGGCCAAGCAGCAGGATGGCATAGATCGGATCGGACGCCATTTCGCCGCAGAGCGACACCGGAATGCCGGCTCGCTTGCCGGCGTCGATGACCCCCTTGATCAGTCGCAGCAGGGCGGGATGCAGCGGCTCGTAGAGGTAGCTGACGTTCTCGTTACCACGGTCGATCGCAAGCGAGTACTGAATCAGATCATTCGTACCGATCGCAAAAAAGTCGGCTTCCGTTGCAAGAAGATCGGCAATGACCGCTGCCGACGGAACCTCGATCATGATTCCGATCTGCAGCTCCTTGTTGTACGCGACACCCTGCTCCGCGAGCTCGAGCTGGAGCTCACGAACGAGCGTCTTGACCTGGCGGAGCTCCTGGACGCCCGACACGAGCGGGAACATGATCTTGAGCTTTCCGAAGGCTGAAGCCCGCAGCAGCGCCCTGAGCTGCGTCTTGAACATGTCCCGGTGCCGCATGCAGAGACGGAGAGCGCGAAGTCCCAGCACCGGATTCTCTTCGTCCGACCCCATGACTTCGCGCGCGAGCTTTTTTCCGCCGAGGTCGAAGGTTCGGATCACGCACCAGTTAGGCTCTGTCGACTCGGCGAGCCTCCGATAGTATTCGAAGTGTTCTTCCTCGGTCGGCAGATCGGGACTGGTTGCTATGTAGAGGAATTCGGAGCGGTAGAGCCCGATCCCTTCAGCGCCGAAACGGTCGGCGTCCACCAACTCCTGGATCAGTTCGATGTTCGCCTGAAGGCTGACCTTGTGCTGATCACGTGTGATCGCTTCCAGGTCGCGGTTCTCGAGCAGCTTCAGCTCGGCCTCTTCATGCCGTGTGACGCGACCCTGGTACTCAGCGATCAACGCATCAGTCGGGCTGATGATGACGGTCCCCTCGTAGCCGTCGACGATGACCATCTCATCGTTGTCGACGATGCGTGTGAGCCGAGGGACTCCGATGACGGCGGGCATGAAGAGCGATTTCGCGATGATCGACGTGTGAGAGGTTCGGCCTCCGGTCTCGGTGGCGAAGCCGACGATGGGACGACGGTTGAAATGAATCGTGTCCGAGGGGGTCAGATCGTCGGCGATGATCACGACATCGTGATTGATCTCGGAGAGGTCGTGATGTGCGACGCCCTGAAGGTTCACGAGAAGCCTCTCGGCCACGTCCTTTACGTCCGCTACGCGCTCGCGAAGGTAGTCATCGTCGAAGCTGGCGAAGCGTGCCTGGAGCTCTTCCTGAACCTCGGCCAGCGCCCACTCGGCATTGACCTGCTCGTTCTCGATCTTCTGGGCGACTTTGTCAGCGAAAGAGGGATCGCTGACGATCATCGCGTGCGCCTCGAAAATCGAGGCGTACTCCTCCCCCATCGATCGACTGACCTTCTGCTTCAACACGAGAAGTTCGTCACGCGTCTTGTCGAGCGACTCCATGAAGCGGCTGATCTCCGGCTCGACCTCTTCAGCCCGGATCGGAACCCGATAGACCGAAGCTACACGTTTCTCGACGATTACCGCACGGCCGATCGCAATGCCGGGAGAAACACCGACTCCCTTGTAAGTGCGAACGTCGTTGCGTGAGTGTACTGAAGGCATGTCAGGCGTCTCTCTGCCGCTCGAAGATCAGACCGGTGCACCGGTGTTGGCCGGGCCACTTTCCGCGTCTCGCCGTCCCGGTCAGGCCGGACGACGACGACGCGGTCATTCTACTTCTTCGAATCTCGAGTCGATCAGAAGCTCGACCGCATCGAGCGCCTCGCGCTCGTCGACGCCGTTCGCCTTGAGTGTGACGGTCGACCCGCGACCGGCGGCCAGGAGCAGGATTCCGAGAATCGACTTCCCGTCGACCTCTTCGTCGCCCTTGCGGATCTTGATGTCCGACTTGAAACGCGCGGCGGTATGTACGAGCTTTGCGGCCGCACGAGCGTGCAGCCCCAGCTTGTTCTTGATTTCCACTTCCCGCTCGATCACTTACCCGTCGTCTCCTGTCGGCTCATTCGGCCGGCACCCCGGCACGCTTCTCCGTCGCAAGCAGATCCGACGCCACCCGGATCGCCTTCGACCCTTTCTCACTGATCACGTGCGCAAGAGTAGAGACGTCCCTCGCTTCCTGCTTGACCATCGCGAATTTCACCACCATCGGCAGATTCACGCCAGTGACGATTTCAACCCGCCCCTGTTCGAGAAACGAGAGGCTGATGTTGCTCGGAGTCCCCCCGAACATATCGGTGAAGATGATCACCCCACGCTCCGGGCCGAATCGCGCCAGACCGGCTGCGATCTTCTCCCGCGACTCATCGACGGTGTCGTTCCATTCGAGCGGCACTGCTTCGATTCCCGTAACGTCGGCCTCGATCTGCCGGGCGGCGTTCAGGAGTTCATGTGCGAGGTTTCCGTGGGTGACGATCAATGCCCCGATCAATGGGCACCTCCCTGCGGAACGCATCATACCGGAAACCCTGCGCTTCTCTGTCCCGTCCGGTCGGCTGCGGCCTGCTGAAGCCTGCCGATGGCTTGATCTGCCTACTTGACACTCAGATTCGCGAACTCATAGAATTCTAGCCATGACTTGATATGCGCATCTTAAGCTCATATAAGGAGGTTTCATGACGCGTTGGAATGCACCCTCTCAATCTCAGGACATCAAGACGCTGCAGACGCAGTTGAACCGCATCTTCGAACCGTTTGCCCGCTTTGCGGTCGGCGATGAAGATCTCGTCAGTGGGGCCTGGGTTCCGCCGGTCGACGTCGCTGAAACGCAGGAGAAGATCCTCGTGCGCGCCGAGCTCCCCGGAGTCCGCCAGGAGGACATCCACATCGAGTTCGAGAACGGCCTGCTCACCCTGCGTGGCGAGCGAAGGATCGAGAAGAACGAAGGGCTGACGTGGCATCGGGTCGAGAGAACCTACGGCAACTTCAGCCGCACCTTCACCCTTCCCCGAAGCGTCGATCCGGAGAAGATCGCCGCGAGCTATCGAAACGGGA
Source organism: Thermoanaerobaculia bacterium (assembly GCA_036385045.1). Taxonomy (GTDB): domain Bacteria; phylum Acidobacteriota; class Thermoanaerobaculia; order Gp7-AA8; family Gp7-AA8; genus QHVT01. Next base: position 4,324 of record DASVLC010000236.1, read on the forward strand.
TCCTCGAGGTCGAAGTCCCGAAGCGCGAAGAAGCGAAACCGAAGCAGATCCGCATCGAGGTGCAGTGAGTCATCAGCCCCGCGGCCACCTGGAGTGGCCAGCGGGGCAGCCACACCGCTTCAGCGCTTGCAGTCGCGATGAACGGTTTCGACCGCATACCCTGATGCGGAAAGGTCTTCGCTCAGCCGTTGTCCGATCGCAACGGAACGATGCTTGCCGCCGGTGCACCCGATCCCGATCGTGAGATAGCTCTTCATCTCTTTCCGGTATCCGGGGAGTACGTAGCGAATGAAGTCGAGCAGACGGTGGTAGAACTCTTCATACCCTTCCTGCTGCTCGAGATACTCGACGACCGGCGCGTCGAGGCCGGTGTGCGGGCGGAGCGACTCGACGAAGTGTGGATTCGGCAGGAACCTGACGTCGAACAGCAGATCGAGGTTGTAAGGAAGGCTGTACTTGAAGCCGAAGGTGATGATCGTGACCAGCATCGACGGCTCGCTGCCGGGGATCTGAAA
>DASVLC010000237.1:0-5114 GCA_036385045.1 Thermoanaerobaculia bacterium
TTCACCTTCATCGAAGGCTGGTACAACTCACACCGACGTCATTCGTCTCTCGGATACGTGTCGCCGAATGACTATGAGATGCTTCGTCAGCAGCACGCTGCACCCAACCACTAAACCGTCCACGTAATCGGGGTAACCTCAAACGACACGGCCGGCGCGAAGGGAGACGCGGTAAGCATCTGCATTCTGCCTCGAGCTCACAACCTCGACTATCTCTCCATCTTCGAACAGAATCGCCGCACCATCGTCCGCGGCGTATCCGCTCGGTAGCTGGCGTTCGGTGATCAATCGATGGAAGGCGGGTCGTCGCCGAGACTCGCCGTCGTAATGGGGGCAGAAGCTTCCAGGTAGAAGCCCCAAGCCGGTTCGCAAAGGCTGCAGCTCCACGCCAAAGGAGTCGGTCACGCCGCTGCGGAACCAGCAGATTGCTCCCGCGCTCACACCGCATAGCACTACGCCGCTTTGCCACGCCTCTCTGAGGGCAAGGTCGACGCCGTGCATTCGCCAGATCGCCAGCATGTTCGCGGTGTTTCCGCCGCCGACGTAGATCAGATCGGCGGACAGGATCGGCTTGCGAAGATCCGCTTCCGTCCGATTGAACAACGAAAGGTGTTCAGGGCGACACTGGAAGCGTCTGAATGCTCGATAAAACCGTTCCACGAAGCGCGTCGCATCGCCGCTCGCCGTTGGGACAAACAGCACGCGAGGATTTCGTCGACGACGGGTGAGGCTGAGAAGCCATCGGTCGAGCCGCGGGTTGCGCGGTTCCATTAGAAAGCCGCCACCACCCATCGGGACAATTCTCTGCCGGGTCACCGATCGATGGTACCTCGTCCCGGGAAACCGGTTGGCGTAGGCGACGAGCTAGGCGACTTGGCGCGGACGACATGGAAGACTTCGGGAGAGAGGTTGCAGCGGACGCCGACCGCTCACTGCTAGACTGAATTCCGCTCTGCGCGGCGGCCGACGCCGGTGCCCATTGGCCGCTGAGCGGAGGAGTCGAGAATGAGTGTGATGACTCAACTTTCACGGGTTGCTCTCCTTGTGGTTCTCGTCGGATGTTCGGCGCAGCCAGTCCCATCAGCTCCCGGCACCGAGCTTTATCGCGTTGAATCGCCCGAGGCGATCCTGCAGGCAGCGCGGTCATTGATGGAGGCGGATGGGAACATGGCGCTGGTTACCGTAGACGACGACGGGCAGCCCCGTGTTCGCACCGTCCGGGCATTCCTAACGGACGTCGATCCGGCGGACCCCGGTAAAGGGATGACAGTCTGGGTGATGACTCGACAGTCCACCCGAAAAGTGGAGCAGGTCAGGAACCATCCTCGGGTGACCCTCTACTTCAATGACGATGTAAAGTTCAGCTATCTGACGATCATGGGAACGGGAATCGTTCACACCGATCCTTCCGTGCCGGCTGTCCAGCCATTCCTGAAGTTGGAAGGCTACAAAGAGTTCTTCTGGCCGAACTTCCCCGAAGGATTTGTCATGATCGAAGTACGCCCGCATTGGATCGAGTTCATGGGCCCCGGGATTCGCAACCATCAGGAACATTGGCGCCCGCAGTCGGTCGTGTTTCCTGCACGATAATGGCAACCGAGTACGCCGCTAACCTCTCGACGCCGATTACGGATCCCCAGTGAAGGAGGCGTATTGCCGAATGCGCGGGTCATGTACATGTAGAGTCCGGTCGCACTAATATGTGAACGAGCGCGCAACGCATTTCAGCGGCGCGAGGCGCATCCACCTGGACGATGACTGAACACGTACGGTTGCTGGCGGAAGGTCTCGAGCCGCTCGTGGAGCCCTTAGGTCACTATTCCGTGTTCGCCGCGGTGTCGTATGGCTGGGCTGACAGGCTATGGTCGCTGTTCCGCGCGCCAGATCCAGTAGTGGAAGTCGAGCGGTACGCGGAAAAGTCGGAGTTGAAGATTCACGTTGGCGGTGCGGCCTCGCCGGTTCGACGATCTGACCCCACCATGACACTTTCTTCATTCGTTACGGCGCTCAAACAGGTTCCGCCTGAAGCGTCGGGCGATCCGATATTCGTCGCCATGTCGATCAGGATGCCGGAGGAACCGGATTACACGCTCACGATGAATGTGCCGACCAGGTCAGTGAGCTGCGAAGTTCAGGGCCGGAAGAGGCGAATCCTGCTCTCGTTCCGCGCTGTCGCGGGTAAACGCGCCTGACAGAGTGGTGCAGCCGACCGGCCGATGACACAAGCGCGTGTGCACTTGTGGGCCGTCGGCAAGGGATCCCTCTCCGTCCTCCGCCCCTCACACCCGCCCTCCCACCCACGGGGCTCCGGCGGCTCGGGATGACAGGCGCGTTCTTGTCATCATTCTCAGTCGCGGCGTCACGCCGTTGCTCGCTCAGGAACGGACCGGATGACAGGCGGATGTCAGGGGTGTCGTCTCCACTTCGCTGTCTGCGTTAGGCGGGTGCTGGGTCCCCGGCCGGCGAGGACGCCCGCGGTACGGCGGGCGGGGACGCCCGCGCTACGAAAGGCGGAGAGTTGGACCTGGCTGTTCGAAGCGCAGCCCGAGCCCGGGCCCGCGCCGCGCCCGGGCCCGAGCCCGAGCCCGCGCCCGCGCCCGGCCTTTGACTCTCGAGTCTCAAAGCCCCGTCTGAGCTCGACTCCACTGCCCGCCAGCGCTCAGATCTCCGTCGTTGCCGTCTGTCCCTCCGCAACAACTACCTGCTTCGAGTCGAGAACTGCGTCGTTGTCGCCGAGGAGCTGGATTGTGTAGGCGCCGGCGGCAATGTTCTGGAGCGTTGTTGTGCCCGGATTCGGCAGCAGTTGCCGTGAGCCGGGATTGGGGGAGGTGCGTGGGTAGGCGTAGCCGCTCGATTCGATGAGGCGGATGCGGCGCGGTTGCGGGTGTTTGGAGACTACGAGCAGCGTTCCGCCGGGCGAGAGCGGGATGGTCTGGTTCGAGGGTGAGTTGAGAGTGACGGTTCGTGCTGCCATTCCCGAGGCCGTGACGGTTGCGGTGTACGAGCCGGGGGCGAGCGGGAGCCGGAGGTCGGAGTCGGAGCCGCCCCACATCATCGGTGAGCGGGAGTCGAACGCGACGCGTCCCTGCTGGTCGAAGACGATCGCCCAGCCGCTGATCGTCCGTCCATCGCGCGCGTCGACGAACTTGAGCAGCACTCCGTCGTTGCGGGAGAGTTTCATCTCGATCGAATCGCTTCGCTCGGTAACCCTCACGTCCGATACGTAGTTGCCATAGCCGTCGCGGCTCGCCGTGGCGGTGTAGTTGCCGGGGGGGACGTCGTCGACGACGAACGTCCCTGCCGAATCGCTGACAGCGCTGCGCGCCATGAGACGGAAGCTGTCGGCGCCGGTGGTCACCGGCCGGAGTTGAATGGAAACACTGTCGAGCGGCTCGTTCGTTGCGGCATCGAGGACCCGGCCTCGCAGGGAACTGGTTCGATAGTCGATATCGAAGGTGGCCGAGCCGCGTACGACATAGTTAGTCGAGTGAGGACTGAATCGCTGCATGTCCATCACCTGAACCGAGTACTCACCCGGCTCGAGACCGGTGACGGTGTAGCCTCCCTGGTCGTCGATCGTTGCGCTGCTGGTCGGCTGTGCGCCGCCGCGGCCTGAGAACATGATGCTTCCACCGCGAAGAGGCGCGCCGTTGCGCATAACGCGTCCGCGAATGGCGATGTCGCCGCGGAACTCGATGTCGACCTGCTGACTGCCGCCCGGAGCGAGATCGATCGTCTTCATGCTCGACGACTTCCGTCCGACGGCTCGCGTGACGACGGACGCCCCGACCTGGACCGTACCCGAGGGTGCACCCTCGATTCGGTAGTTGCCCTGCGCGTCGACTGAGGCGCTTGCGCTTCCCTGCGGACCGCGCGCATCGACGACGGTCACCGAGAGCTCGTCAGCGGAAAGGCCGGAGACTCGACCGTAAATCGAGCTGCCGGTGGGGAGAGTGATCCGCACAGGAGCTCCGGAGCTGACATCGACGTCGTTCAGCGTCCCGGTTGCGAATCCCGACTTCGTCGCGACGAAACGATGGCGTCCCTCGCCGACATTGTCGATCTCGAAAGCGCCGTTGGCGTTCGTCAGGGCCTGCCGCTGACTGCCGGAGATGCTGACGTTCGCCTCGGCGACCGGCGCGCCCGATTCGGTGACGACGACTCCCGTCACGCGGAACCCGCTCGAGAGCTGAACGTCGAGACGCTTTTCCCGACCCTCCAGCGTGACGGTCTTGCGGGTGCCGACGTACTTCGGGTGCGAGAAGGCGATTGTCTCCTCGCCGGGGCTCAACGCCTCGAGGGAGTACTCGCCATTCGAATCGGTGGAGGTGCGCGACATCATTCCACCGGCGCCGAAGCCCCCTGTCGCCGAGGGGAGCACGCTGACCTGCACCTCGCCGAGACCTCCGCCTGTCGGCCCGGTGACTCTGCCGGTGAGCTTAACGCCGGTGTCGAGCTCCATCTCGACGTCGGCGAGCGTCTTTCCTTCCTCGACGGTGATGTTCATCCTTCCGCTCGTGTAGCCGGCCGCGGAGGCAACGAGGACTGTCGCTCCCGGAGGGACGTGGTCGAGCCGGAACGTTCCGTCGTCGGTGTTGAAGTCGCGAACCTGCGGCGGCCCCATCCGCATCATGCCGCCGCCGGCCCCCGAGGTGGAGATGCCGGCCTGAAACGTGGTGACCGGTTTCCGCGAGGACTTGTCGATCACGCGGCCGGTGACCGTTCCGCCGGGAGCAATCTCGATGTTGTAGTCGCGCTGCGGTGCGGTCACGTTGCGCCGCTCGCCGATGAACTCTTCCTCTTTGCGGATGTCGAGGAAGACGCTTCCCGGCGCGAGTCCGGTGATCGTGAAACTGCCGTCGGGACCGGTCGTTGCGCTGCTGTTCGTCTGGCTGACGCCGGTGCTGAACGCAGACACTCGAACGTTCTCGATTCCAGAACCGCTGCGCGTCACGCGCCCGCTGATCTCGACTGCCGGATCGAGAGAGGTCTCGACGATGAGCGGCTGGGTCGCCGAGACGATCTGGCCCCGAACCGATTTGGGAGCGTATTCGTCGTGGTTGAAGAAAAAGTCGTGCGCCCCTTCCTTCAGTCGCATCGAGAAAATTCCGTCG
>DASVLC010000238.1:0-12907 GCA_036385045.1 Thermoanaerobaculia bacterium
GCGGGAGTGGTGACGACGCTCGCGGGTCTGGCGGGGTTTTTCGGAAGCGCGAATGGAACAGGAAGCGCGGCTCGCTTTTTCTATCCAACCGGCGTAGCGACCGATGGAAGCGGGAACGTTTATGTCGCTGACCAGGGGAACAACACGATCCGGAAGATAACCCCTGCGGGATCGGTGACGACACTGGCGGGGATGGCGGGGGTTGGGGACAGCGCCGATGGAACAGGAAGCGTAGCCCGTTTCAACTATCCATCCGACGTGGCCACGGATGGAAGCGGAAATGTCTATGTCGCTGACTATCACAACCACACGATCCGGAAGGTCACGCCTGCGGGATCGGTGACGACGCTGGCGGGGCTGGCGGGGTCCTCAGGAAGCGTAGACGGAACGGGAGGTGCCGCACGCTTCGGCGCTCCGGAGAGTGTGACGACGGATGGAAGCGGGAACGTTTACGTCGCTGACGCGTGGAACGACACGATCCGGAAAATCACCCCTGCGGGAGTGGTGACGACACTCGCGGGCCTGGCGGAGACTGGGGGAAGCGCCGACGGAACAGGAAGCGTAGCCCGCTTCAACGATCCATCCGGTGTGGCCACGGATGGAAGCGGGAACATCTATGTAGCGGACTCAGGCAACAACGCCATCCGTCGGGGGCGTCTGTCAATCCCCGATAGGGCCACGATCGACAGCGCGACCGGAGCGGTAGGCGTCTCGAGACAGCTGGGCACTGCGCCGCAGACGGCGACTTCCTGGGAGTGGAGCGTGGTCCGGAGACCGGCCGGCTCGACAGCAGTGCTGTCATCGACCACGGTCCGAACTCCAACGTTCATTCCGGACGTGCCCGATCTGTTCGTCTTCCAGGTGGTGGCCACGTCGGGAGAGTCGTCAAGTATCACGCTCGTCTCGCTCGACGCGAGCGCCAGTGTCGCTCCAAATCCTCCTGCGAAGCGGCGAGCGGCACGATCTCGATCGGCGTCCGCTGGTCGGTCGCCGCGGGAGAGTGACAGACCAGCTCCAGCTGGAATGCAAGGCGCTATCAGCTACCGTCCCGCTGCCAGCAACTCTCTTGCGTGCGCCACGGCCGAGGCGGGAACCGACTCGCCTCCGAGCATGCGTGCGATCTCGGCTACGCGTTCCTCGGAATCGTCGAGCCGCCGGATGCATGCGCGAGTGTGTGACCCATCGTCTTGCTTCCAGACGTAGAAGTGGGTCGATCCGAAGCTTGCGATCTGGGGAAGATGCGTGACGCAGATGACCTGGTTGTGCTCGGCCAGCTCCTTCAGCTTGCGGCCTACGACCTCCGCGACACGTCCTCCGATTCCGGCGTCGATCTCGTCGAAGACCAGAGTCGCAGAGGAGGCAGTCAAAGACGCTTTGAACAGCGCCGCTGCGATCGCGAGCTGAATACGTGACAGCTCGCCGCCGGAGGCGATCCGCTGCATCGCTTTCGGCTCCTCGCCACGGTTGGGCGCGATGAGGATCTCGACGCGGTCGTAGCCGTCTGCCGTCAAGCCACGACGCGCCGCAGCATCCTCATGATCGCCTCGCGAGGAGTCGACGACGACGCGAACAGTCGTCCGCTCCATCGCCAGGTCCTCGAGCTCCTTCTGGATCGCCTGCTGGAACGCGCGCGCGGCTTTCTTCCGGGCAGCGGAGAGTTTTTCCGCCGCCTTGCGCAAGGTCGTAAAGCGGACCTCTTCCTCCACGCGCAGTGCCTTGAGATTGGCTTCATAGTCGGCCAGCCGCGCGTGCTCGTCCTGGATCTTCCCGAAGTGATCGAGCACGGCATCGATCGAGCCGCCGTACTTTTTCCGGAGCTTCTCGATCGTCGCCAGCCTCTCTTCAACGAGCTCCAGGCGCGCCGGATCGTGGCGCACCGTCTCGCTCATCCCTCCGAGCGTTCGTCCGATATCCTGAAGGCGGTAGAGCACATCCTGCAACTCACCGGCGAGCTTCTCGAGATCGGCGATCTGTCTCGCCAGTGGCTGGAGCAGGTGAAGTGCCCGACCCGCCTGAGAGAGTGCCGAGCTCTCATCCTCGTCGATGAGCTGGTACGCGCCCGACGCGGCCTCGATCATTTCCCGCGCGTGGCTCAGAATTGCTTTCTCCTCGCGCAGCGACTCCTCTTCTCCGGGGGCGAGGCGGGCTTCAGAAATCTCGTCGATCTGATACTTCAGCAGGTCGAGACGGAGCGCCCGGTCCGTTTGCGCCTGCATCATTGAATCGAGTTCGTCGGCGGCGGTTCTCCACGTCCGGTAGACCTCTCGAACCGTCTCCAGCAGCGCCGCATGACCGCCGTAGTCGTCGACGAGTTGCCGGTACGTCTGGCCCGCCACCCGCTGATGCGACTCCTGCTGCCCATGAATCTCGAGGATCGCGTCCATCGCATCGCCGAGCTCGCGCACCGAGAGTGGTGATCCATTGACGAGCACGCGAGCCCGACCACCAGCAGCGACCTCGCGCCGCACGATCAGCTCCAGCGAGCCTTCGTGAATCTCCGCGGCAATACCGAGCCCTTCCAGCCTTATCGCGGCGGATGCGGGAAGGTGAAAGACCGCCTCCGCCGTCATCCGATCGGTACCTGCCCTGATCATCTCGCTCGAGCCACGCGCCCCTCGCAGCAGTTCCAGTGAATCGATGAGCAGCGATTTGCCCGCGCCGGTTTCGCCCGTCAGAACGTTGAGCCCGCTGCCAGGCTCGATCGCAAGCTCCTCGACGATCGCGAGATTGCGGACCTTGAGATAGGTAATCACTCGCCCGGAAGTTTACCTCGGCTGGCCGGTTCGCAAGGCGGGCGAGACCTTTGCTTTAGTCAAGCTCATGAGAAAAGCATTCGTCATCTCAATCGCGCTCATCGCCGCGCTCGGCTGTTCGAAGGAAGAGGCGAGGCAAACAACCGAAACGACCACTCGGTCGATCACCGAGAACGTCAAGGATGCCTGGGATGTCGCCGTGCCTGTGCGAGGAACCGACGACCCGGCTGCACGTGAGTCTCAGCGCTTCGACGAGGGGTGGCGGGGACTACAGGGTTTCCGCGATACGCAGGTCGCAGCGCGCCGCACCGAGGCTGCGGCCGATATCCGGTTTCTTCCGGCCGGCAAAGAATCGCTGAAGGAGCTCACTCCGCAGGCGATGCTCGAAGCGCCGGTCGTCGTGCCGCTGAAGGGAGACGTCTCGGGGCCGTCCGTTTTGAAGACTCAGGTCTACCTCGACCGCGCCAATTTTTCGGTCGGAGCGATCGACGGCCGCTGGGGACGCAACACGGCAATCGCTCTTTACTGGTACCAGCGGTCCCAGGGCATTCAGGCCACCGAGGAGGGAGCGCTCGACGAACAGACCTTTCGAGCCCTCGCGACGTCGGCAGGAAACGCGCCTGCACTCACGCAGCACCGACTTACCGAGGACGACGTCAAGGGGCCGTTTCAGAAGCTTCCAGACGATGTTTACGAAAAGGCAAAACTCGACTGTCTCTGCTATGAGTCGAAGAAAGAAAAACTGGCGGAGAGGTTCCACTCCAGCATGGGGCTGCTCGAGCTTCTCAACCCAGACGTCGATTTCGAGGCACTGAATGCCGGAAGCACGATCTGGGCTCCGAACGTGCGGCCTGCAGTAACCTCCGACCGTCCCGACATTGCCAGGATCGCAATCTCAATCGCCGGCAACACGTTCAACGCGTTTGATGCGAGTGGCAATCTGATCTTCCACGCGCCGACGACGCTCGGATCGGAGTACGACCCCTCGCCCCGTGAGACGCTCGAGATCGTGAGAGTCGCGCACGACCCGCACTTCCATTACCAGCCGAAGCTGTTCCATGAAGTATCGGACGATGAGCCGGAAGCGAACCTGAATCCCGGTCCGAACTCGCCGGTCGGAATCGTCTGGATCGCCCTCAGCAAAAAGCACTTCGGAATTCATGGCACCTCGGATCCGGAATCGATCGGCTACGCCTCATCGCATGGCTGCGTGCGGCTGACGAACTGGGACGCCCGCGAGGTGGCACATCGCGTCTCACCAAAAGTCAAAGTGGAGTTCATCGACACGCGGAAGAAGGGCTGAACAGAGCGCCGAGTGGGTCGCGCGGCTCGCGCGATCGCCGATGGCGGCTCGCCATCGGGGCGCTCAGGAGAGACCCAACGATCGCGTCTCGATCAGGCGGTTCAGTCACGAGGCCGGTCGGCTCATCCAAAGCCCGCCGCCGGCCAGCGGCCGGCGGGGATCGCGCGAGCCGCGCGACCCCCACGGCTTCGCCTTTCGGGTCAGTCGCCGCCTGCCATAAACTGCCCGGATGATCCGGTGGCAGATCGACGAGCATCCGACGCCTGCGCAGATCGATGAGATCGCCGCGGCGCTCGAAGCCGAGAAGGTAATCCTTCTGCCAACCGACACCATCTATGGGCTCCATGCGCTTGCCAGGAGCCAGGCCGCAGTCGACCGGATCGTCGCCGTGAAGGGCCGCGAGGAGACGAAACCTTTCATCGTACTCGTGAGCTCTGTCGATCAACTCGAGGCTCTCGGTGTCGCCGCAACACCAGATCTTCTCGAGGCTCTCGGAGACATCTGGCCGGCACCACTGACCACGATTCTCCCCCTGCGGAGTCCGATACCTGCCAGCCGCGGAGCCGCCACGCTCGCCGTCCGGATTCCCGCGCTCGACTGGCTCCGCGCACTCCTCGTCCGCACCGGCCCACTCGTTTCGACGAGTGCGAATCGGAGCGGCGACCCTGCCGTCGAGCACCCTTTCCTGCTTGCACGAGAGTTGCAGAGCGGCATTGACGGCATCGCCGACGCGGGCACGCGAACGGGAGAAGCCTCAGCAATTCTGGACCTTACGTCGGATGAACCACGATTCATCCGGGAGAGTGAACTTTTCTTTACACAGAATCTGTGGAAAACCCTGTTGAAAAAGCAGGTGTTGTGAGTGCGAAACCGCGATAAATCGAGATCTTTGTACTCTTTGCACAACCGTTTGGGCAAACCAGCTAACCTCAACAGACCACATGACTTAGCGCCAAACTCACCTCAACTGTAAGCTTGCACGGTTCCCGCCTTGACAATTCTGTGCGGAGCGCGCCTCCTGCCCGGAGAACATCCGGCGGAATCCGTAGCCCCCATCACCTTTCAAAGCAAGCATTTTCCCCACTCTAACCTCGAGCGCGCGAACCCGCATCGCGCTAGAATCGACGCGATGACCACCACCGCGCCTCTCGACAAACCAGCCTCTGCCGCCGAAGCAACGATCCGCCGCCAGTTCGTCAACTTCATCTTCTTCCATGTCGACCGCACGTTCCGCTCGCTGCCAGCAGACGTGAAGTCGCAGGCGCGGCGGGAGTTCGCCGAAGTGCTCGCTCGGTACACCGGTCCGATGATGATCCTTCCGTACTCTACCGCCGGGCTCAAAGCTGGCGTCGACTTCATGCTCTGGCGGATCGGGTTTGACATCGAGCCCTTCCAGCAGATGGCCTCCGACATCAACAAGACCATCCTCGGCCGCTACCTCGACGTTCCCCAGTCGTACCTCGCCATGACGAAGCATTCGCAGTACGTCGACGAGCACGTTCACGAGGGACAGGAAGGGCGCCGCCTGCGGATCGTCCCGGGCAAGAAGCCTTTTCTTTTCGTCTATCCCTTCGTGAAGACACGCGACTGGTATCTGCTGCCAATGACCGAGCGCCAGCGCATCATGAACGAGCACATCGCGATCGGTCACAAGTATCCACGGGTGAAGATCAACACGACCTACTCATTCGGTCTCGATGACCAGGATTTCGTCGTCGCCTTCGAGTCGGACACCGCCGACGAGTTTCTCGATCTCGTCCAGGAGCTTCGCGAAACCGAGTCGTCGAAGTTCACGGTCCGGGACACGCCGATGTACACCTGCCGCAGATCCACGATCGAGGAGATCCTGAACGGCATCGGGTAACGAGAGACGCCAGCACTACGCAGGCGCTAAGGTCCTCGGCGGTGCAGCCGCAGGTCCATTGGCCATCATTCGAAGACGGCAGGGGCTCAGGCGAGAACGCTACTTCTTTCCCCCGCCCCCCTCGTCGCCTTCAGTATCGACGACCGGCCGCTCCTCTTCGTGCATGCCGCCCTCGTACGTGCCCCCACCGGTGGTCCCGAAGACTCCACCCTGGCCTTCAGGCACCCCGTAACGGCCGGGGCCGCTGTGAGCTGCTTCGTCGTAGCCTTCATTCGTAGGGTCGTCTTTTTCCCGCGGAGGCGTCTTCCCCTCGGCCTCGTAGTCGATGTCGTCTTTGTCAGTCGCCATAATGTGTTTCTCAGTGCAAGCGCCGCTCCCGGTAGACCCGTACCTTGCTCAGATCCTCCAGGAGGTGCAGAGCCGCGGAAGAGCGGTCATCGTTGCGCCGCCGGGAGCGGGCAAGACCACGCGGATCCCGCCGGCACTCGCGACACTCGGCCGGACGATTCTCCTGCAGCCACGACGCATCGCGGCACGTGCTCTTGCCCGCAGGATCGCTTCCGAGAACGGCTGGCAGATCGGCGATCAGGTCGGATGGCAGATTCGCTTCGAGCGCCGCTTCACCGAATCGACTCGCCTCCTGGTCGCGACCGAAGGCATACTCACGGCCCGGCTCCAATCCGACCCTCTCCTGAGCGATTTCTCGATCGTCATCCTCGACGAATTTCACGAGCGCAGCCTGCACGCCGATCTCGCACTTTCGCTGGTTCGCGAGGCGGCGGAGTCCCGCGATGACCTCGCTCTGGTCGTGATGTCGGCAACGATCGACCCCGAGCCGGTGGCGCGATTCCTCGACGCGTCCGTCATCCGGATCGAAGCCCGCACTCACCCGATCGAGATCGACTACCTTCCCGACCTCACACCCTCGCAAGCGATCCGGCGCGTAGCACCCTCGGCCAAGGGACATCTGCTCTGCTTTCTGCCGGGAGCGCGTGAGATCGAACGGACCCGCGTCGAACTTGCGGATTTTCCAAACGTGCTTCCTCTTCACGGCTCGCTCGACGTCGAGGCACAGGAGCGGGCGATCGCGCCATCGAACGTTCAGAAGATCGTCCTCTCTACCAACGTCGCCGAAACTTCTTTGACGGTCGACGGCGTAACCGACGTCATCGACACCGGGCTGCAGAAGGTCCTCCGGTTCGATCCCGACACATCAATCGATCACCTCCGCCTCGAACAGATCTCGCTCGACTCGGCCGATCAGCGAGCGGGTCGCGCGGGCCGGACTCAACCCGGCCGTGCGACACGTCTGTGGGACCGTCGGATGCTGCTGCGTCCTCAACGCGAGCCGGAGATCCTGCGCGTTGATCTCGCCTCGGCCATCCTCGAGATCTGCGCCTGGGGCGGCGACCCGCACACTTTCCGATGGTTCGAACGCCCCGAATCACATCGCATCGATCAGGCGGTCGACCTGTTGCGGCGCCTCGGCGCCGTCACACTCGAGGCGACTGACGACCACATCTCGGCTCGGCCGCTCATCACACCTCTCGGCCGTCTCATGAGCCGCTTCCCCCTCCATCCACGACTGGCCCGTCTGCTGATCGCGGCAGCCGGGTCGACGGAGGCAACGCGAGCCTGCGCCCTGCTATCGGAGGACGCGAGAGGAGCGGGCGCCGGCGACGTTCTGTCGGTGGCCGCGTCGTCCCGCTTCGACCGCACCGCCAGTGAGCTGGGAAGAACCGCAAAGAGGATTCTCGGCGGGGACGCTCGCGCTACCGTCTCCGAAGAGACGCTTCGCCGGGCGGTGCTCGCCGGCTATCCCGACCGCGTGGCCATGCGTCGCGAGCCTGACTCTCCGCGACTGCTCCTCTCGAGCGGAACAGGGGCGACGCTCGGTCGCGACGGCGCCCTTCATCCGGGCGAGTTCCTTGTGGCCCTCGACGTAGCCGGCGGTGGAGAGGAGTCGCTCGTGCGTCTCTCGAGCCATATCGAACGCGCATGGCTCGAGCCGACGCACCACGATGTCGAGCACACAATGGGCAACAGCGGCGTGAAGGCTTCGCGGCGAAGCTGGTATGGCGCCATCCTGCTTCACGAAACTCCGGTCGCACCCGATCCCTCCGAGCAGGCGCGCCTGGCAGGTCAGGCTCTAAGAAAACGTGTCGATCCAACGCTCGAGCGAAGACTCGCATTTGCTCGGATCGAGATCGACTGGGATGCGTTGATCACGCGGACAGGCACTCTTCAGCTGCCTTTCGACATTCAGCGAAGCCTCGATCGCTTCGCGCCGGAGCGCCTCGACCTTCCGAGCGGCCGCAGCGTCATGCTCGATTATCGCGATGACGGCAACGTCGTGGCCTCGGCCAAACTGCAGGAACTGTTCGGTCTCGCTGAGAGTCCACTCATCGGTCCCTCGCGAACCCCTGTCACCTTCGCCCTGCTGGCTCCAAATGGCCGGCCAGTCCAGATCACGCGCGACCTTCGCAGTTTCTGGAACAGCGGGTATCACGAGGTGCGAAAGGAACTTCGGGCGCGTTATCCGAAACACCCCTGGCCCGACGATCCATGGTCGGCGACACCTACTCACCGGACGAAGCGTAAATAAAAAAAGGAGTGGAGCCCGGGGGAGGGACCTCCACTCCTTACTGGCGCCCGCTCTGGTGAGCGGCGTTGCCAGACCTAAACCGTTACCATCGCCTGGAGTGTGTCGGGCCGCATGACGTGCACGGTCGATCCCTTGACGTCGATGACCTTCTTCGCTCGGAAGCTCGTCAGAAGCCGCGTGACAGTCTCCCGCGTCGTCCCGATCATCTGCGCAATTTCTTCATGCGTGAGAAGCACCTTGAGCCGGATGCCCTTGTCGGTCTGTTCTCCTCGCTCGTTGCACCAGTCGAGCACGAGGCGCGCGAGTTTTTCCGAGGTGGTCTGCGCCAGGCCGAAGGAACGGATTTCCCGCTGGGCGGCGTAGTAGTCGCCGCTGAGCTGTTTGGCCACGCTCATCATCGCCAGACGATCGGCCTGGATCCAGTTCATGAACTCTTCCGTCCGGACGAAGTTAACCTGGCAAGGCTCGAGGGTCTCGGCCGACATCTCGTAGGGACGCTGGAGAAGAACCGCGCTCGATCCGAGGACCTCGCCGGCTCCCGCAATCCGCACGATGAGGGTGCGCCCTTCACTCGAAGAGGTCGTCAACTTCACCTTGCCCGAGCAGAGGATGAAGACCCCGCGTGCCTTCTCGTCCTCGACAAACAGGAGAGAACCTTTCGGATAGGTCGCGGTGAACTTGATCTGCTGAAGCGCTGCGAGCGTCTTCGGCTCGAGATCACAGAATCCGTGACGGGCAGTGCAGGTCGAGCAGCTGTGGTTCATTTCGAGGTTGTAAGGTGTGCGCATTGTTTTCTCCCCCTTCAAATCGTGCCGTTCGTTACGAACCATAGTGTCGGTCATCACATGAAAATTACCCACATGCACACGGGTGGTTGTGCGCACAGGCTGGGGTAGGGGGCGTCCCACCCTTTGGGGCGGGTGGCGCACGGGGGGCGAGACGCCCCCAGCGGGCGAGGACGCCCGCGGTACGGCGGGCGGGGACGCCCGCGCTACAAGAGACCGAGGAACTCCGAGGAACTCCGAGGAACCAAGGAACCGAGGAACTCCGAGGAACTCCGAGGAACCAAGAAACTCCCCGAGGATACAATCCGCACGAAAGGAGTCACCCTTGACCCGACTACTGCTATCAGCCGCGCTCGCCTTTCTCCTTACTGGCGCCGCCTCGGCACAGGAGCTGACCGCCTGGATGAACGAATCGATACCGCAACTCGAGACCGAGCTCGTTGCCACTCACGGAGAAGCGCAGCGTCCGCGCATCCAGCGCGGCCTTCGCCAGGTCTCGCAGTACTGGCGTGCCGGCGACGGCGATCGCAGCGTCTTCGAATCGTTCGTGAGAACTCAGTTCGCCGGCAACCAGCTGACCCAGGACGCCCTGTTCAACCGGATGCAGTTCGTACTCGAATCGATCTACGGGCACATGCAGGAGATCGGTCGTGATCTTCGATGGCAGTCGGATCTGGACATCGGCCCGATCTATCCGTTCGACGAGATCCTCGCGGCCTACGAACCGGCAGCGCATCTGAACGACGACTTCTTCAACAACAAGCTCGCCTTCGTCGTCCTTCTCAACTTTCCTCTGACGACCCTCGAACAGCGACTCACCGAGGGAGAGCAGTGGACACGGAGGCAGTGGGCCGAATCGCTCCTCACTCTGCAGTTCTCGAAGCGCATCCCCTCGGACGTCTCGCAGGAGATCTCACGCGCGTCCGCCGATGCTTCGCAGTACGTCGCTGACTACAACATCTGGATGCATCACCTGCTCGACGCGCGCGGCAACCGCCTGTTTCCGCCGAAGATGCGCCTGCTCGAGCACTGGAACCTTCGCGACGAGATCAAGGCGAACTACAGCCTCGACCGCAACGTCGGCCTCCCGAAGCAGAGGATGATTCAGCGCGTGATGGAGCGGATCGTCGACCAGACGATCCCGGCGGCCGTCGTCGACAACCCGCACGTCGACTGGAATCCGGTGACCAACGAAGTGCGTCCCGCCGCCGTCAGCGATGCGGATCCCGGCCAGGGCCGGCCAGCTCCCGCGCAGATCACCAACGCACGCGAGCCGGACACCCGCTACGAGAAGATCCTCGGCACGTACCACGCCGTGCGCCTCGTCGATCCGCACTCGCCGACCGCACCGACTCACATCCGCCGCAGCTTCGAAGAAGGACGTCAGATGCTCGAGTCGCGCGTGCAGGCGATGCTGGAGGAGGTCGTCTCTTCCCCGCACGCGCCGCGAGTGGCAAAGCTGATTCAGAAACGGCTGGGACGCCCGCTCGAGCCGTTCGACATCTGGTACAACGGCTTCCGGCCTCGCGACCGCTACACCGAGGCGGAGCTCGATGCGATTACGCGCAAGCGTTACCCGACGGCACAGGCATTCAAGGATGATCTGGCGAACATCCTCGTCGGACTCGGCTTCACGAAGGAGCGCGCCGAGTATCTCGCAGCGAACATCGAAGTCGATGCCGCTCGCGGATCGGGGCATGCGATGGGAGCAGGCCGTCGCGGCGACAACCCACGGCTTCGGACGCGCATCGCGAGCGAGGGGATGGATTACAAGGGCTACAACATCGCCGTCCACGAGCTCGGCCACAATGTCGAGCAGGTCTTCTCGCTGAAAGACATCGACCACTACTCGCTGGCCGGCGTGCCGAACACCGCGTTCACCGAAGCGCTCGCATTCGTCTTCCAGTCGAAAGATCTCCAACTGCTCGGCCTTGCAAGTCCAACTGCCGAATCGCGTGCGCTCCAGACGCTCGCCACGTTCTGGAACACCTACGAGATCGCCGGCGTGGCGCTCGTCGACATGGCGATGTGGCACTGGATGTACGACAACCCGGACGCCACTCCCGAGCAGCTCAAGAACGCGGTCGTCCAGATCTCGAAGGACATCTGGAACCGTTACTACGCGCCGCTGTTCGGCAAGAAGGACGTCGTCCTCCTCGGCGTCTACGCGCACATGGTCAACAACTTCCTCTACCTGCCCAACTATCCAATCGGACATCTGATCGCCTACCAGATCGAACAGCAGATCGAGAAGGCAGGCAACCTCGGAGCCGAGTTCGAACGGATGTCGGTCTACGGCAGCCTTCCGCCCGACCAGTGGATGAAGAACGCCACCGGCGAGCCTGTCAGCGCATCGGCACTCTTGAATGCGACGGCAAAGGCACTGGAGGTCGTGAAGTAGGTTCCTCCTCGGAGTTCCTCGGAGTTCCTCGGAGTTCCTCGGGGTTCCTCGGGAGTTCCTCGGGAGTTCCTCGGGGTTCCTCGGGGTTCCCCGGAGTTCCTCGGAGTTCCTCGGAGTTCCTCGGGGTTCCTCGTAGTTCCTCGTAGTTCCTCGTAGTTCCTCGTAGTTCCTCGGGGTTCCTTGGCTTGGTTTTCTGCTTCGAACTACGGCATCGGGTTCAGCGCCGTAGGCGCGTCGTAGCTGTAGCCCAGGGCGCGAGCCCTGGGATGCGGGTGACCAGAACGTTGAGCCCCGATAGGGGCGATTGACCTCCGCCCGTCGCGCGCAATCGCGCTTTCCCGGCCCGTCGTTGTCGACGTGAGCGTGACTAGCGCAGCCACATCTCCGGCGAAGTTCCGTCGCCCCTTCGGGGCTCACCCGATATGGCCGATGTGTTCCCAGGGCTGAAGCCCTGGGCTACAGCTACGTCGCGCCTACGGCGCGCCAGGAAGCCGTCTACCGCGGACGAAGCAAGGCCTCCGAGGAACCGAGGAACTCCGACCCCGAGGAACTCCGAGGAACTCCCGAAGAACACTCTTGACCGATCTCGCCGAAATGGGCTTTGTTGCCCCTCTTCCCGCGATTCCAGCGGGGAGAGGGTGGCCGAAGGCCGGGTGAGGGGCCGCGCCACACGCCCTGCGCGAGCAAGCTGCGTGTCGGCACCTTCAAAAGTTGGCGCACCGGACGAGGCCGTCCGCCCCTAAACCCCGATATCCTCGTTCCACAGCTCCGGCCTCGCCGCGATGAACTGCTCCATCAGCTCGATGCATCGCGCGTCCTGCAGCACCTCAACCACGACGCCGCGCGATCGCAGGAGGTCCTCCTCCCCCATGAACGTCTGGTTCTCGCCGACGATCACGTGCGGAATCCCGTAGAGCAGGATTGCGCCACTGCACATCGCGCAGGGAGAGAGCGTGGTGTAGAGCACACTCTCGCGATAGACGGTCGCCGAAAGGCGGCCGGCGTTTTCGAGCGCATCCATCTCGCCGTGAAGGGTTGCGCTGCCGCGCTGAATGCGTTGGTTATGCCCGCGCCCGATGATCTTATCGCGGTGTACGAGCACCGAGCCGATCGGAATCCCTCCGGACTCGAGGCCCGTCTTCGCCTCTTCGAAAGCCGCATCCAGAAATGGATCGCGAGCGCTCAGAGAAGCGTCC
>DASVLC010000239.1:0-1753 GCA_036385045.1 Thermoanaerobaculia bacterium
TGTCGGAGTCGACTACACCTCACCAGCCGCCGATCTCCTCGCCGATGCGCATGCGCTGCCCTTCCGGTCGAGGTCGTTCGACGCGATTCTCTCCTACGCGGTGCTAGAGCACCTTTACAACCCGTTCGTGGCGCTGATGGAGGTCGAGAGAGTACTGCGCCCGGGAGGCGTTTTGTTTGGCACTGTCTCACAGGGCGAGCCGTTCCACGACTCGTTCTTCCACCACACGACCTTTGGCGTGCTCGCCGCCTTCGCTGCGGCGCGGCTGCGCGTCGTACACCTGTGGCCGTCCTATGACACGCTCCACGCTCTTGCCACGATGGGTCGATACCCGCGGCCACAACGGATGCTCATCGAAGCGCTCTTCCGACTTGGCGAAGCCTTTCCGCAACTCGCGCCGCGAAAGCACTTCCGCTGGACAGCTCGCGAGAAGTCGGTGGACGCTCTCCACAGGGCGGCCAGTATCTGCTTCGTGGCGACTGCGATGGGTGAGTGACCACCGCGACCCGCAAGTCCTCAGTTGACGCCACCCCTCCCGGCGTAGCACCGTTGCCGGGGTGAAGATCCTTCACGTCACGCCGACGTACCTTCCGGCCGTCCGCTACGGAGGGCCGATCGTCGCGGTTCACGGCCTCTGCCGCGCGCTCGCCGCGCGCGGGCATGCGGTCGATGTGTTTACGACCAATGTCGATGGCGATGGAGCGCTCGATGTGCCGGTCGCCGAACCGGTCGTGCTCGACGGAGTACGCGTCCACTACTTCCCTTCGCCATTTCCGCGACTCTACTGGTCGCCTGCGATGCGGCGCGGTCTCGGCGCTTCACTTCGCGGCTACGACATCGTTCATATTCATGCGGTCTATCTCTGGCCGGGGGTGGCCGCCGGCGGCGCCGCGCGGCGTCACGGCGTCCCGTACGTGATCTCCCCGCGGGGAATGCTAGTGCCGGGCCTCATTGCGAAGAAGAGCCGCCTGCTCAAGTCGCTCTGGCTGCGGCTCGTTGAACGGCAGAACTTCGCCGGCGCCGCCGGAGTCCACTTCACCAGCCCGCTGGAATGGGAGGAAGCGATGAAGGTCGGGCTACCCCTTCCGTCACCGTTCGTCGTCCCGAACGGCATCGAGCTGGTGCCGCGGCCATTCGTCCCGCGAGAGGAACGCGTTCTCCTGTTCCTCGGGAGGATCAACTGGAAGAAAGGGCTCGAGCCGGTCATCCAGTTGCTCGCTTCTCTTCCGAACACGCGGCTGGTCATCGCGGGAAACGACGAGGAAGAGCTCACTCCGCGTCTGGAAGAGCTCGCCGTACGGAGCGGGGTCGGCGATCGCGTGGAGTTTTTCGGTCCCGTCCACGGTGATGCGAAGTGGGAGTTGATGGCTCGCGCAACGCTGTTCGTTCTCAACTCCGACTCGGAGAACTTCGGCAACGTCGTACTCGAGGCGCTCTCGATGGAAACGCCGGTCGTCCTGTCTCAGGGCGTTGGCCTTGCGGAGGAAGTGCTTCGTGCCGGCGCCGGGGCCATCGGACTCGAGCAGATTGCTCGGTTGCTCGACAGTCCAGATGTGCGGAAAAGGATGGGGCGTAACGGCCGAATTCTCGTCGAGTCGGTATTTTCCTGGCCGCGCGTGGCCTTGGCGATGGAGGATCAGTATTCCAGAATTGTGGCGCGGCGGAGACGCTTCTGATGCTAGACCGGATCACGCCCGTCATTCTTACGCGAAACGAGGCACCGAACATCGCGCGCACTCTCAATCAGCTCACA
>DASVLC010000240.1:0-7381 GCA_036385045.1 Thermoanaerobaculia bacterium
GGTCAGATCGGCGAAGATCATCGAAGGGATCGTTGCCAGTGCCCGATCCAGCGCCGACTGCCCATCGGCAACGACCTCGGACTCATGCCCGCTCCGCTGCAGAACGAGTGCGATCAGCCGTGCAACCTGAGGATCGTCCTCGACCACGAGAATCACTGCTGCCTCCTCGAGCCGCGATTCCTGCGCCGCGGCAGACGCGTGTTGCGGCTCATACCTCGAACCGAAAATGCACACTCTTGCGCGCGTGACCGAGGGCAGAGCCGGCGAAAGCCCCCGCACCGTTCACCAGAATGTCCGGGAGTGACGTCACCTGCGTCGGTAAAGACTGCTGCCAGAGATACATCGCTCCCGCAAAGAGCAGCGAACCCACGAAGACCGCCGTATACACGACCGCCCGCGACCGCTTCGGCGAGTCGAGCATCAGAAACGCAAGGAATCCCCACGGCGCGAACAGCAGGAAGTTGCCGAGCAACGGCATGAGGATCACGAGAAAGGCCTGGCGCGAGAACGGTCGCGAAGGTATGCCGAGAAGTCCTGCAATCAGGTCGTTCAAAGGGTGTGAGTCTCCCGCGTACGCCCTGCCGGAGAGGAGATACAGCAGCGCGATCATCGCAGCGGTGACCAGGCACAGAAGTACGAACGTCGCCCACTTCGGCACACGGATGGTGCGTACCAGGTTTCTCCCCATAGGAGGGCATTATCCAATGGACGTGATCCATGTCTCCCCTCTCCATCTGCCAGTTTCATGCTAGGTATCTGGAAACACAGTTATCTTGACCACTGGAACGGGCCCAGCCTGGCCTCGACGTGGGCACCGGGGATGCGCTGATCGACCGCTCGAGAACTCAAAGTCTGTCATCCCGAGCGAGTGACGGCATGACGCCGCGACTGAGGGTGAGAAACCCGAGCCCGGGCCCGCGCCCGCGCCCGCGCCCGGCTTTTCGGGATTGCGATTCGGGTCCGGGCTCGGGTAGATGACCGGGGGTCTGAGCGCGTCCGCGCTCAGACCCCCGGCTACCATCCGAAGCCGCTACGCGGCTGAGTGGAAGCCGAATCTCATGGGCAAGCGGGCGAGCCTGCGCCCACACTCCGCTACAATCGCCCCGCCCCGATGTCCCTTCTCCGGATCGCTCCTTATCGCCAGATTGCTGATGACATTGCGGCCCGGCTCGCTGCCTCGCGCCAGCCGGACGAGCCGCTGTCTCCGTGGCCGGAGGAGGTAATCGTCCCTTCACGCGGCGTGGCTGAGGCGATCGCTGCGGCGCTGCTCGCCAGGTCGCCCTCGGGCATCGCCGGCCTCCAGCTGCAGTCCATCGAAACCTTCGCGCAGCGGCTCGTCAACGCGTCTGGTCGCATGCCACGGGTGGCGACTCCTGCCGAACGGCGGCTGGCGATGCGCAGCGCCGTCCGCGTCGTCAACCATCCGATGATGCAGGGGCGCGGCGTCTCCGCGATGATCGAGCGGGCCTATCGCGACATTCGCGACGGCGGAATCACCCTCGCCGACTTCAGCCGGCGGGCGTCCCGAGCCCGTGGACTCCGTGACGCACGCAGGACAGAAGCTCTGATCAAAGCCTGGCAGGAGTATGAACGTCTGATCGCACAGCTTCGTGCGATCGACCCGGCCGACCTCATCGGACAGGCGATCGAATGCATCGGCCCGGCCACTCCGCGACAGCTGCTTGCCGGCTTTTACGATGTGACCGGAATGCAGCTGGAGCTCATCGAGGCGCTCGCGAAAGCCGGGTGCCTCGCCTCTGTCTGGATTCCTTCCGACTCTCCCTTCGCTGCCCCTTTCATCACAAGCATGCGACGCTTCGCTGTCGAAGAGGAGAGCGGGCCATCGGCCGCACCCGTTCCGGAGCGAACAGCGGTTGTGTATGAGTCGCGGCTGACCGAACTCCGCGCGACCTGCACGCGAGTCGCCCTGCTCCTCGAGAACGGCGCTCCACCTTCCTCCATCGGAATCGTGGCGCGAGCGTGGGATCCGTGGGAAGTCCGTCTGCTGAACCGCTATGCGAACGAGTCGGGTTTCCGTACGACTCTCCACGACGAGCGACCGCTGACTTCGCACAGGATCGGCCGGGGCGCTCTCACACTGCTGCGCATCCGCGAACGCGGTTTTCCTCGAGCCGAAGTGCTCGAGCTCATTCGTGACGGCCTCCGGAGCGAGACACGAATCGATGTCGACGCCACTGATATCGCGACCCGCACGGCGCGCATTGCCGGAGGAACCTCAAACGATCTCGCAGCAATGCGCGGTCGATCGCGAACGATCGATGGATACCTCGCGCTCGTCGCCGAGATCGAGTCCCTCACAGCGTCGATCGACGAAGATCTCCTCGGCCGCCTCCCCGACATGTTCCGGGTCGAGACGGAAGCTGACCTCTCGGCGGTCGCGGCACTCGACGAGATCGCGGCACTCTTCCGGCGAGCGACCGTATGGCGCCGCGGATTCGATCTGAGCGCTGTCGTCGATGCGATGGAGCAGATCTCGCTCTCCGACGCCCCGGCTACGGATCTTCCGGCCATCTGGGCCGGTGACGTCATGCACTTCCGAGGAAGATCGTTTCGGAACCTTTGCGCTGCCGGAATGCAGGATGACGTCTTTCCCCAGCGGCGCATCGAGGATCCACTGGTTCCGGACAGCGACCGGCGACTCCTCGGACTCCGTGAGATTGGAGACGGTCGTGCGGAGGAACTGCTTCTCTTCACGTTGCTCTCCGACGCTGCGTCGGAAAGTCTGGAGCTCAGCTATTCCGTGGGCGACGGGTTCGGCAAAGTGCTACGTCCGTCCCGCTACCTCCGCCCGTTCTCCCACCGGACTGGTGGTTCTGAAGTTCTCTCAGCGCCCATCGCTTCGCCGAATCTTCAACGCCAGCTCCAGCTCCTCGCACGAGCTGGGACGCGTTCGACGTTCGATGGCTACGTCGGTCCCCTGGGTGAGCTCCTCCGCTCGAAGCTCGACCCGGTCTCTCCGACGCAACTGGAAGACTTCGGTGAGTGCCCGCAGAAGTTTTTTCTGAAACATGTGCTTGGCGTCCGCGACATCGACCAGCCGGAACACGAGATCCAGATCAACCACCGCGATAAAGGGTCGATCGATCACCGGATACTCGAGCGCTTCTACAAGTCGCTCGACCGCGAAGAGATCGCGCAGGCGGCAGCCGCGCTGCCGGTGCTTCCCGACGCACTGCTCGCGGATCTGGATCGAATCATCGACGAAGAGCTCGATGCACTCGAACAGCAGATGCCTCCCTTCAATCGGACCGTGCGGGAGATCGAGCGCCGAGCGACCAGCCGTCTGCTGCGCGAGTTCATCGCCGACGACATTGACGACCTTCACGCACAGCAGCTCGTTCCCCGTTGGTTCGAGTACCGCTTCGGTTCCCGGTATCGAGAGAATGCCGATCAACCGGCGTCCTTCATCGTCGAGGCAGGGGGCATTCCGGTGCGTGTCGAGGGAACCGTCGACAGGATCGACGCGGGCGGCGATCTTCTCAGAATCGTCGACTACAAGTCCGGCAAGGCTGCTCGTCACGGAAAGCTCAGCGACAAGATCGATCGAGGCGTGCGGCTGCAGCTCGCGCTTTATGCGATGGCGATCGCTCACTTCTTTGGCGCCGCTCCGCACAACGTCAGCGGGACCATCAAACCGCTCGTGGTCCGTGAAGCCCGGCGCACGAAGTTCGATTTTTCGCTCGAGGAAAAGCACGATCGACTCCTCGAGACGCTTGCGATCTTCGTCCGAGCCATCCTCGCTGGCGAGTTCCCCGCGTTTCCCAATGAGTCGGATACTGACTTCAACTCGTGCAAGTACTGTCCGGTGAACCACTCCTGCAGGACGAGACACGACGCCGAAGAGCGATATTCGATGCAGCAGTTCGGTGATCCGAGAACCCTGCTCGGAGGATCCGAGTGAGCGCTTCCCAGCGGTCCTTTGCCTTCGAGGTCGCGCCGAAACGTCCTCCCGCGCGCGCAAATCTGGTCATAGAGGCTGGAGCCGGAACCGGGAAAACGACGGCGATCGTCGCCGAGGTACTCAGCCTCATGCTCGAGCGCGAAGACCTCGCGCCGGAGCGGATCGTGCTGATGACCTTCACCGAGAAGGCCGCTGGCGAAATCGCCGACCGCATCCGCGGCGCGCTCGAGGATCTGCGTGCGCGGCTCGATGCCGCGATCACTGCCGGTCCCGTTGTCTGGCCAGAGGGATCGGCCTCACCTCTCGTCATCATCAAAGACCTCGAGCGTGCCCGTCGGCTGATTGCCCACCATCTTCAGGAGATCGATGCGATCCGCTCCCAGACGATTCACTCGTTCTGTCAGTCGCTGCTGCGCAGCTATCCGATCGAAGCGGGACTCGATCCGCAGTTCAAGATCGTCGAAGGCTTCGAACGATCTCTACTTCTCGGACAGATCTACGACGCCTGGCTCGACCACGAGACGCGAACCGATCCTCAGACGGAGCATGTCGCAGAGTGGGAGCAGCTGTTCGAGCATGCCGGCTATCTGTTTCAGGTGCGAGAGCTGGTACTCGCACTCGTGAACCGTCGCGATCTCCTCGGTGAGACGGCCTATGCCTTCGGTGAGCTCGCTGAGGCGGAAGGAATGATCCGGGACGCCATCCATGCCGTGCGCCGGTGCGATGAAACCGGAGACTCCGATGTACAACGTGTACTCGAATATCTGAGAGCGACCGACCCGCCTCCGGAACAGCTCACGGAGGGCGCCCGTCTTGATGCGTGGATTGACTACCTGCGTCCCGTCGCTCCCCTCCTCCGCGAAGCCAATCTGCCGAAACGTGGAGTGCTGAAGGAGGCGATCAGACTCCTCCGCTCAGAGAAGAAAGGAACCTCGATCTACGACCGCCTCGTCAGTCATCGAGCCGCCATGGCTCTGATCGCGATGACCAGACGTTTCATCGCCTGGCTCGACGAGGAGAAGCGAGCCCTCGGTGTCGTCGACTTCGACGACCTGCTGCTACGGACTCTCGCTCTGCTCGACGATCCCATCGTCCTGGCCCGAGCACGTGCACAGTTCGACTACATCTTCGTCGACGAGTTTCAGGACACGGACCGGACGCAGGCACGGATCATCGACCGGCTCGCGCGCGACGAGGGAGGCAACTGGGTGCCGGGACGGACCGTCATCGTCGGCGATCCGAAGCAGTCGATCTACGGATTCCGTCGCGCCGATCCCGAGACTTACTATCGAATGACCGAGCAGATGATCGCAGCGGGTGCAGAACGCCGCGTCATCCGCGAGCAGTATCGGAGCGATCCACCACTGCTGGCGATGCTCAACGCGATGTTCTCGCGCCTCTTCGCTTCACCGGACGATCCGGAGCCGCATGATCCCAACGTATTTCGCCCCTCGTATCACCCGCTCATCGCGGCTCGTGGCTCGTCGAGGCGAACCCTCGATACTCCGCTGACGATCCTTCAGACTCAGGCAGAAGATCGTACCGGCCGTTTCTTCGCCGAAGGGGAGACCATCGCACGCTGGATCCACGCCCGGCGGGACGGAGGCCCTCGCGACCTTCAGCGTTTCGCCGTTCTCTTTCGACGCCTGACGAAGCTCGATGACTATCTCGATGCGCTCGATCGCCATGGCATCGACTACGTGCTGCCACCCACACGAAGCTTCCTCGACCGTGCGGCACCGGTCGACCTGCTTGCCGTACTTCGAGCCATCGCATACCCGTTCGACCGTGGAGCACAGATCTCCGCTGCCAGGAGCCCTTATTTCGCCCTTACCGACCTCGAGATTCTGGAAGGGGGCACGACCACTTCACAAGACTCCGACTGCACGGACCCCTGGACCCGCTTCACCTCCGCGATCGTGCAGATGGCCGCGGAGTCGCGCCACCTGACGGTCGCGGGCCTGATGGACTACGTCATCGGTGAATCAGGGATTGAAGCGGTCTACGCCGCGGGCCCCGACGCCGGCCGGCACCTGCGGCACCTCGAGCACATCAGACAGATCGCGTTCGAGTACGACCTGCGCGCCGGAGGTTCGGTGCGGCAGTTCGTCGACGAGATCACCCGTCGCCGAAGCGAACCGGAGGAGATGGAACCGACGCTGCTGGACGACTCCCAGAATGCAGTGAGGATCATGACCGTGCACGCCGCAAAGGGACTCGAGTTCGAGACGGTGATCATGCCGGACCTCGAGTTCGCGGCCGGCGGAGGCGATGCCGTACAGCTGTTCACCGTGGAGGAACCGAAGAGTCTCGTGCTGAGCGGCCGGGCGGAATCGATCTCCGCGGGGTTCCGGCTCGCCGAGGGAGAACCTCTCCGGAAGATCGCGAGCCGGCGCGAAGACGCCGAGATGCGGCGCCTCTTCTATGTTGGAGTCACACGAGCGATGACCGATGTCGTCTTCGTCACCAGTCTGTCGGATCAGACCAAAGCCTCCGGCTTCCTGAAGTGTCTCTATGAGTCACTCGGTGTCGATCGCGCGGAGCTCATGACGATGATCCCTGCAGAGGGACGAGAGCTACGTGAGACGCCAATCGGCACGATCGCTGTCGAACGATCGACAGCAGTGGAGGGCGCGGCGGCTGAGCTTCACGATGCGGCCGACAGCACAACCGCTCCACAGGCGCGCTCGATTCGACGCCGGCGGTTGCTCGACGCCGAACTCGAACGCGACCTCGCGGCGGGTCCTCTCGTGCCGGATGCGATCTCACTTCCGGCAGCCGTCGCAGAGCGCCTTTCTCCCTCCGAGCTCGCCTCTCGCCGCCTCGGCGCGAAGCATCGCGCTGCAGGACTGCTGCTTCATCGCTTTCTCGAGCTCTGGAATGGTACCGACGAGGTCGAGCCTCTGCTGCGACAGATCGCCGTGGAGGCAGCCGCGGAGCCGGATGTCGTCAGCCGGGTTCGGCGTCGAGTCACAGCGGTCACGCGCTCCCCCGTCTTCCAGCGGATCCTGCAGGCGGAGACGATCGGACGCGAGTTCCCGATCCGTTTCATCGAGGAAGGAACGCCGGTGGAACGGCGGATCGACCGTCTGATTCGGGAGAACGGCGGAGAGATCGTGGTCGACTACAAGAGCGGCAAACCTGCCGCCGCGCGGCTCGTCCGCGACCGCGAACAGATCGAGCGCTACTGCCGTGCCATCCGGGAGATCACAGGACGGCCCTGCGAGGGGTTGATCTGGTACATCGATCTCGAGAACGACGTGGTGGTGGAGGTGCAAGCGTGATGAGCGAACAGGTTCCTAGGACACTACGTCGACTCGTCGCGCGAAGCGCTTTGATCGACATAGGTAGGCGGTCACCCGCTTTCCCTGTCACACCACCGTGCGTACGGGTCCGTACACGGCGGTTCGGCTGGTTGAAGATCATGCACGGGCTAAAGGGCGAAGTCCTGCGTTGGCG
>DASVLC010000241.1:0-1612 GCA_036385045.1 Thermoanaerobaculia bacterium
TTCGCTGGCTCGCGCAGGTGGCCGAGGGGATGGCGAAAGCGCATGCAGCGGGAATCGTCCATCGCGATCTCAAGCCAGAGAACGTGATGATCAGCAACGACGGCTTCGCGAAGATTCTCGATTTCGGTCTCGCGAAGCTGACCGAGAAAAAGACGCCGGCCGAAGGTGGCGCATCGATGGCGACCGCCGTGCGCAACACGCACGAGGGTGCCGTGATGGGAACGGTCGGCTACATGTCGCCCGAGCAGGTGCAGGGACGAGTCGTTGATACACGCTCGGACATCTTCTCGTTCGGCTGCATGCTTTACGAGGCGACCACGCGCCAGCGCGCGTTCGACGCCGACTCTCAGATCGAGACGATGCACCAGATCATCAACGCGGCGCCGGTTCCGGTTGCGGAACTGAATCCCGATGCACCCTCAGAGTTGCGGAAGATGATCCGGCGATGCTTGGCGAAGGATCCGGAGAAACGCTACCAGTCGATGAAGGATCTGTCGCTCGAGCTGTTCGACATGGTCGAGGAGTTCGACGAGCTGTCGACGAGCGTCTCGTCGCGATCGAGCGCCGGGTCGGGATCAATGCCGATTCTGTCGCCCCGGAAGAGCTGGCCAGTCATCGCGGGTGCGGTCGTGATGCTTATTGCAGTCGCCGTCCTGAGCATGCTTGTCCTTCGGCGGCAGACTCCCGAGGCATCGCAGTCGGTAAAAGCCACATTCAAGCAGCTCACTGATTTCGGAGGCCCGGAGAGCGAGCCGGCGCTTTCACCCGATGGTCAGAATCTCGCTTATGTGGCAAGGGCTTCCCCCACCTCCGGGAATGACATCTTTGTCATCCGCGTCGGCGGGAGAAACCCGATCAATCTGACCAGAGGCGGCTCTCCCAATGAACGCCATCCGGCGTTCTCACCAGACGGCCAGTCGATCGCCTTTCGCTCCGAGCGTGCCGGCGGTGGCATTTACGTAATGGGCGCGACCGGTGAGTCGGTTCGCAGAATCGCGGACTTCGGGTACAACCCCTCCTGGTCGCCTGACGGAAGAAGAATCGTCGTCTCGACCGAGGGGGGAAACAATCCTACGGGTCGCGGTACGACCGCCGCGTTGTGGGTCGTAGAGGTACAGACTGGCGAGAGGAAGAAGATTTACGACGGCGATGCGGTGATGCCGCGCTGGTCGCCGAACGGTCATCGGATTGCCTTCTGGGGACTGCCGATGGTCGACAGCGGGCAACGCGACATTCTCACCATTCCCGCGGACGGAGGAGAGGCTGTGCCCGTAACGAGCGATCCGCCGCTCGACTGGAGTCCGGCCTGGGCACCGGATGGCAAATTTCTCTACTTCGCCAGCGACCGCGGCGGCAGCATGAATCTCTGGCGGGCGCCGATCAATGAGCTCACCGGTGAAGTGACCGGCTCGCTGCAGGCTCTCACCACGCCCTCGGCCTCGAGCGGCGAAGTGACGATCGCGCTCAAGGGAGGTCAGATCGCGTATTCGGCCTTCAATTCCCAGCTCCATGTGCACAGGATTTCGATCGAACCTTCATCGATGAAGGTTGCAGGGACTGATGTTCCAGTCACGAGCGGCTCGACACAGTTCTTTCAGCCTGTCGTTTCGCC
>DASVLC010000242.1:0-4544 GCA_036385045.1 Thermoanaerobaculia bacterium
GGTGAGCGGCGGGAGGGGCGGAGGGCGGAGAGGGATCCCTTGCCGACGACCCTTCAGGGAGCACCTGCCGACGCCTCGGATCGAGACGGCCTTCTGCCGAGTGCGCGCTCGGATGAAGGCACGCACGGGGGGCGAGACGCCCCCGTGCGGACGAGGACGTCCGCGGTACGGCAGGCGAGGACGCCTGCGCTACAAGAACCCGAGGAACCGCGAAACCACGAAACCGAGTACACAACCCGAGGAACTCCGAGGAACCCGAGGAACTCCGAGGAACTCCGAGGAGCCCCGAGGAACTCCGAGGAACTCCGAGGAACTCCGAGGAACTCCGACGCCCGCCCCTCAATCCCCATCGAGCAGCGCGAGTCGGCGCAGGAGGCGGCGCCTCAGTGGTGCGATCTTCAGCATCAGATGGGCGAGCCTGAACATGGGACGTATCAACCGGCCGTTTCGGGCGAGAAGCAGGCGCGTCATCCGATCGGTCAGGGGATTGACTCCCTCTTCGATCGACGCGCGCCGTCGCGTCGCATAGGCAGCGAACGGCTCACGATCATCGCGCACGAGCGCCGCGACGATGGCGTCGCGCAGGAGTGCCGCATCGATGATCCCTGCGTTCATCCCCTCGCCCCCCACAGGGCTGTTCAAATGTGCCGCGTCACCTGCAAGAACAATCCGGCCCTCTGTCCAGCGCGTACTCATCCGCCGGTGAAGACGGAACTCGCTCTTCCAGATCGTGTCGTATCGCCCCTCGTGGAAGAGTCTTCGCGCCGCGCCGTCTATCCGTTGCTCGAGCGATGGCTCGCCACTGCCGCCGGAAAAAGGGAGAATCAGCCGCCAGAGCCGCGAGCGCAATCGAATCCCTATCGCCAGATGCGGCTCCGTAGTCAGGCGCGGAAATCGTAGCTCCTCTCCACTCTCGATCTCGATGTCTGCGAGGGCCGCCTCGACGCGATAAGTGATCCCTTCGAGTGATCCACCGATCACCTCACGCACTCTGCTGCCCGCGCCATCGCATCCTGCGACGAAACTGGCGCGTACTTCCTGGGCGCTTCCATCGCCACGGTACCTTACGGCAGCACCTGCCGAATCCTGTGTCAGGCCCGTGACCTCACATGAGAACCGCACCTCCGCCTCCGTCGTGTCGCGGATCGCGTGATGGAGCACTCTCTCGGTCGTCGATTGCGGAACGACGAGCAGTTGCGCGTGCTCGGTCTCGTCGCGGAGCTCTTCAATCGGAAGATCGAGCAACACCCGCTCGCGATCGACATCCCAGAGCTGGAGGCGAGGCAGCAGAATGCCCTCGTCGAAAAGTTGTTCAAGGACAGCGAGACCGGCGAAGATCTCCTGCGAGCGGGGCCAGACAGCGGGAGCGCGCGAGTGCTCCGCTGTCCCGTCGTTCTTTTCCAGCACGAGGACATCAACGCCGCTGCGCGCCAATCCGAGCGCCAGCGTGAGGCCCACCGGCCCCGCGCCGACCACGACGACATCCCGCTGCTCGATCACGTCTGACGAGAGTGCAACCTTCTCGCCTTCAGGTTTCGCGGAACCGCTCGAAGCCTCAACGCTTGTGCTTCTGCTCGATCTTCTTCAGCCCCTCGTCGAGCTCCGCGCGAGACAGCCAGCGTCCCCGCACCATCACCCCTTCGATCTTCGCGACATTCGCGATGTCGAGCAGCGGGTTCGCGTGCAGCAGCACCAGATCGGCGCGCTTTCCCGGCTCGATGGTGCCGAATGCATCCTGCTTCTCGAAGTAGTGTCCGACGTTCACCGAGCCGCTGTGCAGAATCGCCCAGGGGGACATCCCGGCGTCGCGCATCACCAGTAGCTCGCGATGGAGCGAGAAGCCCGGGACACTGAACTGCTGCGGCGCGTCGGTACCCATCAGGATTCTCACCCCTCCGTCGTAGAGCGCGCGCAGAATCCGTGCACGATTCGCCGCGACGTTCTTCCGCGCCGCGAGCGTCGCCGCGTTCTCACGTCCATTGTACGCGTTCGTCCACGACTCTACCGTTGCGGCTGACACGTACTTCAGTTCCGGATAAGCGCGCAGCGTATCGAGCGGAGTGATGTTCATCAGCACTTCCCAGAGCGCCGACGTCGGCACGATCCAGACGCCGGCCGCCTTGGAGCGGCTGACGATCTCTGCGAGCTTCTTCGAGTCGATCTCCGGCTGGTCCGCGTTCAGATACTCCGCATAGCCGTCAATGTGATCGAAGGTCTCCTGTCCCGCCTCGATCGCGTGGAGAAGCCCCACTTCCTGAGGCACATGCCCGCCGAAGCGGATCTTCTCCTCGCGCGCCGTCCGCGCCATCGCGTCGAACTCCTCGCGCGTAAGCCCCGGATGCAGCTTCAGCAGGTCCCATCCCTCTTTCTTCTGCTCCCGGACCTTTGCCACCGCCTCCTCGGGGGAGTTGATCGACTGCCCATTGAACGACGGACCGGCGAGATAGAGGTTCGGCCCGATCAGCTCTCCTCGCTTTTGTCTCTCACGCAGTTCCAGCTGCCCCGGATGCCCGAGCATTCCGCGGACCGTGGTGATCCCGCTCGCAACGTAGAGGAACAGTGCGTCTTCGGTCGCGCCGGCCGGGGCGTTCGGCGGCGGGACGTGACCATGCATCTCGGCGAGCCCAGGGATGAGAAACATCCCCTTCGCCTCGATCACCGTCGCCCCCTTCGGAATCACTCCCGCGATCCTCCGAACCTCCGTGATCTTGCCGTCACGTACGACGACAGTTCCCCTCCGGACGTCAGGCGAAGCCATCGAGATCACGTTCGCATCGCGGAACACGACCACTTCCGCGACAGACGAAACCGACACAAGTAGCGAGAACAACGAAAGCAGCAGTGTGCGCATGAGAAAAGTCTACAGGCAGGGCTGCCTGTTCTGACGGCAACGAAACCGCGAACATCGCGCCTCTTCAGGGGCAAAGACGTCGGGCCTCGGGGTCGAAGCGTATGAGGCTGACCTACATTTCCGCCCGCGCCCGAGCTCAGCTCTCGGGGGTACGCCCTAGTTCCGTCGAAAGGTACTGCTGATCGTGAACCGTACCGCGATCGGCTTGCCATCGAGGGTGGCGGGCTCGAATCGCCACCGGCCGACCGCGTAGGCGAGCGCCTGAGCCCACTCCCGGTTTCCCGACAGGTATACGGCACCGATGACCGTGCCCTTCTCATCGATGACCGCCTCGATTTCGGCGTCGGCAGCTCTGGTCGTCTCTCGAAGTGCCCTCGAGATCACCGGCTCGACCCTCTTGATCACTCGCGGAGGCGTGATCGGCCCACCTTTCTCGTACTTTGGTATTGCGGCGTAGCTGTCTACCGCTACCGAGCCAGAAGGCGAGCTGGACGAACATCCGACGAGGAGGATCAGAAGAAGCACCGGTAGCCCTCGATATCCATTCATGGCGCTCCTCCAGGGGCATGGCATCGCTCGCAGCCAGCACAACTGATCGTTGCCTTCATCCCGGGTCAGGTGTGCCATCGCGACGCACCTCCCACTCGGTCCGCGCCAGCCGATACACGAAGCAGTCGTCCTCACCGAACTGCCGCCGCTCTGCGAAACGAAAGCCAAGCCGCTCGTAGAAGCGATGAGCGCGCACGTTGCCGGCCAGCGGATCGATGACGACCTCGGTCACCTCGGGCGGAGCGAAACAACGCTCGAGGACCTGGCGCATGATCTCCGAGCCGTACCCGCGGCTCAGATCCGCCTCCTCGCCAATCCAGATATCGATCGCTCGAAGGTTCGGGTCGATCGCGCCCCAGTAGCGACTCTCCTCTTCCGCGGGATCGATGATCTGCACGAACCCGACCGGCCGGCCATCCGCCTCGGCAATCAGCTGCTCTCGCCACGGCGGGTTCCGGTCGAGCTCACTCTCCCATTCCCACTCGTCATTCGGATCGGAGGCAACGACGTGGGGCTGCTCGTCCCAGTGTCGCAGGGTCGCGAGATCGGCCAGTGTCGCGGCGCGGAGTGTGATCGCCGGCTTCATGCGTGTCGCCATCATCTCTGCTTCCGAGTCACGCGTGGAGGAGGAATCGCTCCATTCTACGAAGAGATGTCGTCGCTCCAGAGCAGCTGGAATTCGAGCTCGTTGTCCGTACCATCCCGCTCGTGCTCGATATTGAACCGCGCCTCTGGCGGAATGCGCAGGCGCTCTCCCGCCACCTGAATCACGAACCCCTTCTCCTTCTCCAGCGCATCGGCCAGCCGGCGGAGCTTCTCGACGAACTGGCGGCGGCTATACGTCTTCTCGAGATCGCGAGACTTCTTCTTCATGGAGGAATGATACCTGCCGCGGGCAGGCGCGTGGAGCAGGAGCGACACTTGCACCTTCACGCGCCATGCGTGAGCCGCGCTACAGATTCACGGACGATGTCCGCTCCACGGCACGTGCGATCGCGTTGCGGATGGTTCACGCTGGGGCGGTCGCCGAATCGCCCGAAGAGCTCAACACCTGGATCGCGCGAACGGACGATCTGCGTGAGCGACTCACGAAGAGTGGCTACGGCTCGGAGTTCGATGCCCACGATCTGTTTCCTCTGTTTCA
>DASVLC010000243.1:0-11124 GCA_036385045.1 Thermoanaerobaculia bacterium
TCTGTGTCCGGGCGTATCGATGATCTGGATACGGTGGTCCTTCCAAAACGACGTGGTCGCCGCGGAAGTGATGGTGATGCCACGCTCCTGCTCCTGGACCATCCAGTCCATGGTGGCAGTCCCCTCGTGCACCTCACCAATCTTGTGGGTGATGCCGGTGTAGTAGAGGATGCGCTCGGTGGTCGTCGTCTTCCCGGCATCGATGTGAGCCATGATGCCGATGTTGCGAGTCTTCTCGAGAGGTACCTGACGTGCCATTTGCGTTTTCTTCTCTTCTGGCGACAACACACGTGTGGCGGCAGCAGCCACGACACGCACGACTCCCGCAGAGGGAGGCGTAACTGGATTCAATTGTTTGTTTTCCGTTGCTCGGTCCGGAACCGCAGAACCAATTCTGTGTTATCCGGTCGAGACGGAGCTACGGAAAGCTGCTGAGTTGTGACTGCACGCCGGATTCAGGCATCCGGCGAACTGTCCCGCCTCACGGGGCGGGGAATTCTACCACTGTTACCAGCGGTAGTGGGCAAACGCCTTGTTGGCTTCTGCCATTTTGTGCGTATCTTCGCGCTTCTTGATCGCGTTGCCACGATTGTTCGCGGCATCCATGATCTCTCCGGCGAGCTTGTCGACCATCGTCTTCTCGCCGCGGGAGGATGCATACCCGATCATCCAGCGGATGGCCAGGGCGGTGCGGCGAGTCGGACGAACTTCGATCGGAACCTGGTAATTCGATCCACCGACGCGACGGCTCTTGACCTCGAGCGCCGGCTTCACATTGTCGATCGCCTTCTTGAATAGCTTCAGAGGATCGTCTTTCGCCCGATCTTCCACCTTCTTGAGGGCACCATAAAACACCCGCTCGGCAACCGACTTGCGGCCGTCCGTCATCAGCGAGTTGATGAACTTGGTCACCAACTGGCTGTTGTACACCGGATCCGGGAGGATCTCGCGCTTGGGAACTTCACGTCGTCTCGGCATGGCTTTGGCTCTTCTCTACTCAGGCCTTCTTGGGCCGCTTCGCTCCGTACTTGGAGCGGCTCTGGTTGCGTTTGGCGACACCGACGGCGTCGAGCGTCCCACGGATCACGTGATAGCGGACACCCGGCAGATCCTTCACACGGCCACCGCGAATGAGCACGATCGAGTGCTCCTGAAGGTTGTGACCGACACCTGGGATATAGGTAGTCACTTCGATCCCGTTGGTCAGGCGCACACGGGCGACCTTACGCAGTGCCGAGTTGGGCTTCTTCGGCGTGGATGTATACACGCGCGTGCAGACCCCGCGCTTCTGCGGGCTCGACTGCAGAGCCGGAGACTTCGTCTTGTATTTGACGTTCTCACGGCCGTTCGCGACAAGCTGGTTGATCGTTGGCATTCCTTGATTACCCTTCTGAAGACACCTACAGCGGAAAACTCTCCCACCGGGGAAACCCGCGCACTCTACGCGGGGATTTTGGACTTTGTCAAGCCCGGACCGTCGCTAACTGTGCTGCAGGAGAGCTTATTCCGGAATGGGTTACTCGAGATGCTTGCCGCCTCCGTTATTTGCCGGCTCATCCCGGTTCACGGTCGCCATCGAGAACGCAGGCAGACAGACCGCAACATACTCCGCCCCTTCGGCGCCTGGAGTCGAGTACTGAACCCACTCGCCTCGATGGGCAATCACCGCCTCGCCTGGGCGGACATCCAGTGAGCCGCTGCGTGTCGTCACCCGCAGCACACCTCTGAGCACAACCGTATATTCATCGAACTCAGGCGTCTGGCCAGGCTCGACCCATCCCCCCGGGCTTTTCATCCGGGCGATCGAAACCTCCCCAGTCGAAGAGTTGACCCGCCCGATGTACTCCTCGATGATCTTCGGCTTGTTCCCGGCGGCCTGAACGATGGAAGGCTGCTGAATGTGCGTTGCCATCTGACGAGTTTACCCGCACACCGGCCTCTTCTGCAGAACCGCAGCTGCCTGCCCTGCAGTTCCTTCATCCATGGTTCGCGGGGAGCCTTATCATTACCGGACGTGCAACCGTTCAGCCGGGAGTTCCTCGAGGAAACCATCTCCATCATCCGGCGCATCGACGCTGAAGCGCTCGACCGTATGGCCATCGCTCTCGCCTCCGTTCGGGATGAAGGGGGACGCCTGTTCATTCTCGGGGTCGGTGGCTCGGCAGGGCACGCGAGTCACGCGGTGAATGACTTCCGCAAAATCTGCCGCTTCGAAGCCTACACCCCAACCGACAACGTTTCCGAGTTGACGGCTCGGGTCAACGACGAGGGATGGGATACCTCGTTCTCCGAATGGCTGAAGATCTCCCGGGTAAGCGAACGCGATGCTCTCCTGGTGTTTTCGGTCGGCGGCGGGAGTGCCGAGCGGAACGTCTCGGTCAACCTGGTGCGTGCGATGGATGAGGCGCTCGCGCGAGGAGCGAAGGTATTCGGGATCGTCGGAAAGGACGGCGGATACACGAGGTCGGTGGCGAACGAGTGTGTCCTGATTCCGGTCGCTTCCGCCGACAGGATCACGCCACATACCGAGGGGCTGGCGGCCGTCGTCTGGCACATCCTCGTCTCTCACCCGGCGCTTAAGGTCGTGCAGACGAAGTGGGAGTCGGTGCGATAGCCGAGCGGCCTGCTCACGACTCCATCAGGATTGCGGCCAGTTCGTTCAGATCGCGGCACCGGACATCAGGTTCCACCTCTCCACGCTTGTGTTCCGACCCGGGATGCGGAATGAGGGCGACGCGGCATCCGGCCGCCCGGCCGCAGAGCAGATCGCTGTCCTGATCACCCACCATCCACGATGCAGCGAGATCGATGTCGAACTCGAGCGCAGCCTCGCGGAGAAATCTGGTGCCCGGCTTCCGGCAATCGCAACGGATGCTCAACTCCGGCACCACTCCCTCCGGATGATGAAAGCAGACATAGCTGGCGTGAATCGTGACCGGCAGGCTCGCGACGAGCGCCTCATGGACCTCCAGAAGACTTTCTCTGGAGACTTTGCCCTTCGCATGACTCGGCTGGTTCGTGATGATCACGAGAAGCCATCCAGCGGCGGCGATCTGCTCCAGGGCGTCGGTCACACCTTCGACCAGCTTCAGATCGGCAACCGTTCTTGGCGACTCCCACTCGTCGGACGACGGGTAGTGAACCAGATGGTCCAGAACGCCGTCGCGGTCGATGAACAGCGCGCGCTTCACGGCTCGATCCGCGCTCCGATTCTCGGAAAATGGGTAACTCTCAGAGTTTCACCATCGAGGGTGACACCCGCAGACGGCTGCCGGAAAAGGACCCGATCGGCTCCCGCATAAAGAATGATGCCAAAAGGCTCTGTTCCTCTGTGTTCAGCACGGAGCCGCTGTCCCCGCCTGAGCGAGATACGGGGATTAGACGCAATCGGTTCCCCGTCAACGAACCACTCGATGCCGAGAGGAGCCGACGGAGCGGGCAGCGACAGGGTGAACTGCATCGCCGCGAGATCATGTCGACGGGCCACAAGGAGGGGATCGCGGAACCAGAGATGCTGCGTGATCTCCGGCGAGGTGAAGACCGCGTAGTCCCCATCGCGTGGCACGAGCCACTCCCGATCCCGTCCGGGCCACAGTAAACCGTTCATCCCCGGCATCCAGAGGTTCCGCCAGACAGGAATGTAGTGACGGATAAAGAACGGCGCGAGCTCGCGCTGCACGGTACCGATCCACACGAGAGCGTTGTGATCGAAAACGACAGCCACGGGAGGATTGAGGTGAATCGCGTCCAGGTGATAGGGCTCCGCATGCTGCTGGCGAACGAGCTGCCGCGTCAGCTCGGGGAGGAACCAGAAGCGATAAGCCGGTTCGCGATGCAGCGCCAACGGAATCCCGCTCCAGACCACCTCTCCCTCACCAGTCCTGGCGTGAACCTCACGCATGATGAGGTCCTGATACGCGCGATCCATCTCCTTGCCCCGAAAAACGGAGGCAAAGACGTTCCCGCACCATGCGAGACCGAGGATCATGAAGATGCCCGAAACCACGAGCCTCTGACGTGATTCAGAGGCTGAGTGGATCGTACGATCGATCAACCAGCCGATCAGCGGCACCATCATCACGACCAGCAGCACCAGATGGTAGTTGTAGATGAACTTCATCCAGGCAACAAACAGGAGATTGCTCACCTGAAGGACGGCGATCACGAAGATCCAGTCGGGATTGAGCCGCCGGCGCAGCACCCCCAGGAGTCCAACGACTCCGATCAGCAGGACGAACGCACCTCCGAGATCGATCCCGGCGAGATCGAAAGCCCGGTCGCCCGCCAGCAGCCGCACACCGAACGGAATCAGAAGGCGGTGCAGGAAGCCCCACGCGACCGGCGCGGCGTAGCGTTCCGCCCGGTTGTCGGCCCAGAGCTGCTCGTACAGCTCCCGGATCGAACCGGTCCAGAGGAAATAGGCGAGGCAGAGCAGCGTCACAACCGCGCCGCCGGCCATAACCCTCAACGCGACCCGGTTCGCGCGCCATCGCCGTTCATCAGGCATGAGCATCGGCAGCAGGAGGGCCGCCACAACCACGACCGGAGCCAGACGAAGGTTTGCCCATACCGCGAGGCAGAGCACGCCTCCGGCGAGGAACATCCGACGTCGCTGTGCGAGCAGAAGCCCGGCCATGAAGAGCGCACAGCCGAGAGACTCGATCCGGTACTCGACGGCAGGGATCATCAGCATCGAGCTCGAAAGCGCCAATGCCATGGCCGCCCAGCGCGCGAAGGCGCCGACTCCCGCTCCCTTCATCCAGAGGTTAAGGCACCAGAACGTGAATACCCATACAGGGATCTGCGCCCACCGCAGCGCGATCACTGCGGTAACGCCTTCAGTTTCGATGAGAGCTGCGAACGGGGCGAAGAGGTACCACATCAGAGGCGTGTGGTGCTCCCAGAAGTCACGAAATGGAACTTTTCCTTCGGCAATCCACCGCGTTGCGCGGAAAAACTCGAGCTCGTCCCAGTTCAGGGGATGGAGCCACTGGAGAGGAATCAGTCGCAACGCCGCGGCGGAAACCGCCAGGACCATCGCCAGATAAATCAGCCGGGCGCTTTCACGTACGCTGGAAGCCGTCTCGTCTGCCACGTTCTCACTCATGCCGGGACGCCTTCACGAAATTGCTCGACAACCTCGGCAATCGTGCGTCGCACCGCTTCGTGGCTCGACAGCTTCGGCTTCCAGCCCAGCGCCGTCATCCGACTGGTATCGAGCTGGACCTGCGGCACGTCGCCGCGCCACCCCCTCGGACCGTCGCCGTAGCGGATGTCGATCTGCGATCGATCGATCCCCATTGCTTCGACCGTCCACTCCGTGATCTCTCGAACCGTGGTCTGGTCGGTAACCGCCAGGTTGAGAACATTGACTCCGTCGTTTGCGTAAGACACACCGAATTCCATCCCATCGAGACAGTCGTCGACGTAGACATACGGCTTTGCCTGCGTACCGTCACCGAGCACAGTCAACTGCGTCGGATCATCTCTGAGACGCAGGACGAAGTCGTGAATGACGCCATGGGTCGGATTACGCCCGACAATGTTGCCGAAACGGAAGATCGACGCGCGGATGTCGTAGTTGTGAGCGAATGCCGTGATCAGTGACTCGCAGGCCACCTTGCTGGCGGCGTACAGGGAGATCGGCAGTATGGGGCCGTAGTCCTCGGGCGTCGGCATTACAGTCGGCTCGCCGTACACGGCGCCGCTGCTCGAGAAGACGATCTCGGAAACGCCTGCACGGCGCATCGCCTCCATCACGTTATAGGTGACAAGCGTTCCGCCCTTGAGGTCGAAGTCGGTGTACTTCGTCCCGAAACTGATATCGCTGTTCGCCGCAAGGTGCCAAATGCGTTCCGGCTGGAATCGCGTCACGAGCTCGATGAGACGTTCTAGATCCAGCAGATCGAACTCGTGAAAGGCAAACCGCGGATGAGTGGCCACGTAGGCGCGCTTGCCGAGGAAAAAGTTGTCGATCCCTTCGACCTCGTCACCTCTCTCGAGAAGTCGCGGAATCAGGGAGGAGGCGATGAACCCGGCCGCGCCGGTGACCAGAACTCTCAA
Organism: Thermoanaerobaculia bacterium; assembly: GCA_036385045.1. Lineage (GTDB taxonomy): Bacteria > Acidobacteriota > Thermoanaerobaculia > Gp7-AA8 > Gp7-AA8 > QHVT01. Next base: position 6,064 of record DASVLC010000243.1, read on the forward strand.
CGTCCCTCCAGTGCTGCACGCGTCCGGGACAACTGGTCGGGGGTCCCGATATCGAAGAACTCGTGATCGACGATCTCGCACTCGAGGCTCCGCTGCCGTGCGAGCTCCGGATAGACGATCTCCTCGAACGAGCAGGTGCCTTCCGCGGGGAGCAACTCAATCACCCGTGTCTCGAGAACTGCGAAACCTGCATCGACCCAACCGAGCTCAGGGTCGTTCTTGTCGAACCGCAAGACACGCCCATCTGCTACGTCACTGTTCCCGGCCGTGAGTCGTTCGTAGACGGCAAGGCAGTTCCCGCTGTGTTTGCGCACGAATCGATCGTAGTCGAAGCGGCGGAACACGTCGCCGTACGTGAGGACGAAACGTTCGCCCAGCAGCCCCCGCGCATCCCGCACGGCGCCACCGGTACCGGATGGCCGCGACTCGCGGCTGTAACGGATCGAGATTTCGAACCGCGAGCCATCGGCGAAGTGCTCTTCGATGACCTCTCCGCGGTAGCCGGTGAGAAGAACGAACTCCGTGAACCCACGTTCGGCGAACGATGTGAGAACCAGTTCGAGATACGGCTTCCCTCTGACGGGAATCATCGACTTTGGCAGTCCGCCGGCCAGTTCGCCAAGACGGGTGGCAAGTCCTCCGCAGAGAACGGCTACCGCTGGATTCACGTGCGCCTCACCTGGCGCCCTCGCCACAGTCTTCGGAATGTCCAGAGGGTGCTCGAGAAGCGACGCAGCGTCGTGTTGCCGATCCTTTCACGATAGTCGATCGGCACCTCTATCACCCTGAAGCCACGCCGGAACGGGATGACATACATGTCGACAGGCAGCGCCGGCCCCTTCGGGCTCCACTCCACCTGATCGATCATCGACTTCCGATAGGCACGCATCCCACTGTGTACATCCGTGGTCGGCAGCCCGTGAAGAATCCTCGCGCCGAGAGCGAACACCCGATTCGCAAGAAAGTTCGCAAGAGGCATCGCCTCAGGCCGCCGCCAGGTCCGGGTCGCGTTGACCAGGTCATACCCCTGCTCCACGAGATCAACGAGCATCGGTATGGCGTCTACCGGATAGGTGTCGTCGCAATCGAGGGTAACGACGACATCGCCCGAGGCTTCACGGACCGCGCGATCCATCGCAGGCCCATATCCCTGAGGAGGAAACTGCCGGATCACCCGGCAGCCCAACGCCTCGGCGATCTCGGCGGTCCGGTCCCGGCTCGAGTCCACGAGAAGGATCTCGGCGTCCGGCACCACACGGCGGATGTCCTCGACGACCTTGGCGACCGCCCCCTCCTCGTTCATCGTGATCATCGAAATGGTCAGTTTCATGGGAGTCGTTTCGCCTCGAACACCATCTGGAACGCAAGCATACCGGGCCACAGCGACGTCAGCATCCGCTCGACCGGGTGAACGGTCCGCAGGTAGATCTGATAGGCAGACGAGTCGAGAAGTGCCGCGGGATCCTCCGGGGCGTCACTCTCCCGTGATCGCCCGAGAAAACGCTTAGCGAGGGGCACCAGCGGGCGGACGAGCCCCGGATTCCAGGTCGTGCGTATCGGCTCGAGCTCTGCTTCATCGAGAAGCCATCTCGCGGTTCGCCGCGTAAAGAAACGGAGATGTGTGCGATCCAGTACTCCGGTCTCCGCGTACTCCCACCTGCCTGCGAGGAGCGCCAGACGAACTGACCAGAGCCCGACGTTGGGCAGCGAGAGCAGGACGCTACCGCCGGGCGACAGCAGGCGAAGATAGCGACGAAGCACACCTACAGGCCAGGCGAGATGCTCGAGCACATCGGCAAGGATCAGGACGTCGAAGGTTTCCCCTTCCAGCTGAGCTTCGACCGACGTGAAATTCTGAAGGTCCGCTCGGACGACTCGCGAAATCCGATTCGCGGCAACCTCGCAGGCGACCGCACTCTCCTCGATACCGGTCACCTGATTTCCGAGTCGCTGAATCCGGGTGCTGGTCGTGGCAAATCCGCAACCGATGTCGAGCACTCGAAGATCACGACGCCCTCCCCAGAGTCGGAGCAGGCCCCAGTTCACATCCTCGAAGTACTGGTACGGTGCGTTCTCATCCATTGCGCAGTTCGTCGGCGAGCGTCAGCGCACGCTCCACGCAGACGTCGGAATTGATGTAGTCGAACTGAGCGAAGCGGCCCAGCAGCCGCAGCCCGGTAGCGTCGATCTCTTCACGCATCGCCGTCACATTTCGGCGGTACTCGAGATCGTAGACCGGATAGCCGTAGGTGAAGCGTGCCGCGCGGCGGTAGACAATCGAACGAGCGTCGACGAACCCGATCTTCTCGATCTGATCGATGACCCGGTCGATCAACTCTTCGTCGCTCAGCTCCCAGATACCATCGCCCTCGTTGGCGGTAATCTCCGCCATGATCGACGAGCCACCCTCAGGAACGCACGCGCTGCTGAAGGCTTTGGGAAACGACAGCCGATGAAAGAGCAGGTCCGGATCAGGAACGTACAACGCCGTCCAGGTGTGTCCCGGATCCGAGTCACAGCCGATCAGGATGTTGATCAGTGAGTTGTAGCGCAGGTTCGCGGCCGCCGCCCGCGCCTCGGCGGGCGCTTCATTCCACACCTTCAGCAACTCATGAATCGGCAGAGTCGAGACGAGCTGCGAATACCGCCGCTCCTCCCCAGCCGCCGAGACGACGCGCCACTCCTCGCCCGCACGCTCGACCAGCGCAACCGGCCAGCCTGTCGTAATCGCCCCCCCCACGCGTTCCGCGAATGCGCGGACGATCGCCTCAAATCCTCCATGAGTCGGATAGGAGTAATGCAACTGGTGAAGGTAGCCTTCGGTAGCGATTCCGATCGACGACTTGAGCACATCCTCCATCGGCGGCTTCGGGATCCGCGCGACGAACTCCAGCCCGATCTTCTCCGGGTCGTAGTTCCAGATCTTCGCGTTGTACGGGATGAAGTACTTTTCCGAGATGCCAGCTCCGAAGGTCGCATACGACCATTGCGCAAGATTCTCCGGCGTCTCCCCGGCGCGCGGGTTGACGATGTACTCGTAGATGCACTCGAAATTGTCCTGCTTCGGCAGCGCTGCGAGGTCGTTCTCGAACGGGTACTTGACGAGATTCCCCTTGAACCAGATTCGGTTCTCGCGGCGGTTCTGGTGCACGTTCTCGCCGAGCACACCGATCATCAGGTTCAGCACGTCTTTGTTCTTGCTGAACATGATGTGCGGGCCGGCGGCGTCGAAAGTGAACCCCTGCTCCTGAATCGTTCCGCAGAGTCCGCCGATCCTGCCGCTCTTCTCGAGCACCTCGACGTCGCCATCGAGGTGGGCGGCCAGTGCGATTCCGGAGATCCCTCCACCGAGGATGCCAACGCGATGACGGATCACGAAGTCTCCCGGATGACGAGAGACTGCTCCGAAGACAAGTACCCCTGGCCCATCTGGGCTACGACTTTCGTTCCCTCCGGCTCGATCGTGTAGTGCATCCGGGGGAAGCCACGCTGCGTCATGAATTTCTCCAGGGATGAGTGGTGACCGGAAGAGTAGAGCATGAGAAAGCCGCCACCGCCGGCACCGATGATCTTCCCACCGAGTACGCCGAACCGGGTTCGCACTTCGGTGTAGATCTCGTCGACACTCGGCAGCGAGACCTTGGTCGAGAGCATTCTCTTCGCCTGCCAGTGCTCGTCGAGTAGTTCGCCCCAACGGTCGAAATTCGATGACTCGATCGCCTCGAGGATGTGAAACCCGAGGTCTTTGATTCGATGGAGACTATCGGCGACACGGGCGTGCCCGCCGCCCGTCCCGCTCTGCATCGCAATGTTCTGGTCGTTCAGAACCTCGCGCGCATCGCGCTGCTCGCCGGTGTAGTAGATGTGCGTGTGCGCGACGAGTTCGGCAATGTCTCCACTGCTCGGCCGCAGCTGTCTCACCGAGACCGTTCCGTCCACCGCGATGTCGAGCACCGTCAGCCCTCCGAACGCAGCCATGTACTGATCCTGCTTTCCGATCGGCTGGTTCAGGACATCGAGCTCAATGTGGCAGGCCTCCTCGGCGAGCGACTGCAGCGCAACGTAGTCCCGTCGGTCGTGATGCAGTGCGTTTAGCAGACCGACCAGGTAACAGCTCGAAGATCCGAGGCCCGTCCCTGCCGGCAGGTCGGCAATCGAACCGACCTCGAAGCTATGCTCGATGCCATGGCTTCGGAGTGCCTCGCGGGCGAGTTCATGACGCAGCTCAGTGACGTTGTCGACCACCTCACTGTGTGAGTAGTGCAGACGCACCTTCCGGCCGATCGTCGGCCGGTTGATCATCACGTACATGTACTTGTCGAGGCCCATGGCGAAGATGAAGCCGCCATGCTTCGAATAGTACGAGGGGAGATCGGTACCGCCGCCGCCGAGGGTGACGCGGAAGGGGGTGCGCGTGACGATCACAGCGTGTACCCGGCAGCCTTCGCGTCGTTGTAAAACATCTTCACCGTGTCGAGGGAGAGCTCGTCGAGCGGTTTTCCGACCATCGCGAGCTTCTTGAGAAGCTCCGGTGTCACCGTGATGATGTGGCATCCGCACTCATCGGCCTGAAAGATGTTGAGGAGCTCGCGAGGACTCGCCCAGAGCAGCTGCGCTTTCGGTTTCCGAGCAACGATCCCGGCTGCCTCCCGCATCAGGGGCACAGGATCGCGTCCGGTATCGGCGATCCTGCCGGCGAAGACCGAAACGATGGCCGGCACCTCGGAATCGATCGCATCGACCACCTCCCGAACCTGTTCGAGCGTCAGGATCGCGGTGATGTTGAGCTGCACGCCGGCCGCGGAGAGGCGGGCAATGAGTGGGATCGACGACTCGCCCCTCGTATTCGTGATCGGAATCTTGACGAAGACAGCATCACCCCAGGTCGCAATCAACCTCGCCTGGCGTTCCATCTCGTCGAACTCATCGGCAAAGACCTCAAAGGAGATGGGAAGCGCCCCGACGGACTCGAGAGCCTCGCGGGCGAACGCCTCGAAGTTGGCGATACCCGACTTCCTCATGAGCGTCGGATTGGTCGTGAACCCGGCAACGATCCCGCTT
>DASVLC010000244.1:0-8023 GCA_036385045.1 Thermoanaerobaculia bacterium
GAGGAACTCCGAGGAACTCCGAGGAACTCCGAGGAACTCCGAGGAACTCCGAGGAACCCCGAGGAACTCCGAGGAACTCCGAGGAACCCCGAGGAACCCCGAGGAACCCCGAGGAACTCCGAGGAACTCCGAGGAACCGGCCCAAAGAAAAACGGCGGGCTCGCGCCCGCCGTTTTCAAGAAACCTTGACCTGCTCAGCGGTGGTCGTTGAAGAACGTCCACTGACCGACGGGGTGGCCGGCCTGGAGTTGCTGGGCCTGCAGGTATCCGTCGATCGCGGCAACGATGGCGACGAGTCCACTGCCGGCACCGCAGGTGACGACGAGCAGGACGAGCCAGGAGATGATGGCGACGATCCCCTTGGTTTTCTGTCCCATGATGATGTAACCGACGCCGCCGGCGACGAGAAGGTTGAGGACCAGAACGAGAATCGGGTCCTTCGGCGGTGTGGTCGGGTACACGAGCTCGCCGCCCGGGGGGGCGGACGGTGGCGGTGGTGGTGGCGGCGGCAGCGAAGAGCCGCCCGGGGGATTCATTTCAGACATCAGTCCTCCTACATTTTTTCGGCGAAGTCAGACACGACCGGAATGCGGAATCGCTGCCCGCCGACGGCCTTCACGATCGCGAGGATGCGAACCACGAGGAAACCGAGCCAGACGACACACTGGATCGTGGCGAGACCACAGCCCAGGAACGAGTTGCGCATCGCGTAACCGATGATCCAGAACGCGATCCATACGATGATTTCGGCGCCCATCAGCACCAGACCGTTCTTCGCGTGCCACTGCACTTCGCTGTCGTCCTTCTTCGTGAGCAGAGGGATGAGTGCGAGGATCCAGAGGTAGGAAAGAACGACCATGAGGGTCCTGTCGGAGCTTGCCGGACCGCCCGTTCCAGGGGGAGGTGGCGGTGGCGGTGTGTACGACCCGCCGCCCGGGGGCGGAGGTGTTGCGGGTGGGACCGTCGGCGGAGGATAGTCGCTCATCTCATCTCCTTGGCGAATTGTTGTGTGAGGCAGATGGGATTCTAATCTGTTTCTGTGATCCGGGTGAGACGTCGTTCCGCAATCAGCACCGGAATGAGCGCCAGCGCCAGCGAGACCGCCAGCGCGGTCGCCACGGGAATCGCGATCGAGAGCCAGCTGGCAGTCTCTCCCGAGCCGAAGACCCGGCCGAGGAAATAGCGCATCACCGGCCGTGCCATGAGCACCATCATCAGCCCTACGTATGCCAGCGCGATCGCCATATAGGCGAACCCGCCGAGCGAGAGGCCGACCTGCAGAGGGTTCTCCGCATTGAAGTTCGGAGAGAGAGCTCCCAGCCCGACTCCGAGGCTCGCGAGCGTGAGGGCCAGCAGGGCCGCACCGAACATGGTGAACACCCATACCGTGGCGTTCGCGTCGAGGATGACGTTGGCCAGAGCCGTCATCACGATCGCGAGGAGGGTGAGAGGGGTCGCGTAGACCATGACCTTCACGACCATGAACTGGCGGTAGGAAACGGGAGAGCTCTGTAGTATCCAAAAAGCCTTCCCTTCGACGGAGACCGAGGGATACGCAAAGCGGAGACAGATGGCGGCGATCATGAACCCTGACATGCCAAGGTTCGCGTAGGCGACGAGAGTGGCACGCGCGTCCCCTCCCAGCGGCAGCATCCTGATGTTGTACAGGTAGATGAACAGCAGGGCGGCCATCAGGAATACCTGCGACCACTGCGCCGCATCACGTCCGATCGTTCGAATCTCTTTCCCTACCAGGGCACGCAATGGAGGGTCTGCCCGGGCGAACAGGCGATCCATGATCCGGGTTGTCGATGCCGTGCCGACGGCTACAGGGGCCATGCTCTCGCGCGCCCGAACGAACGCGGTGAAGTACCAGCTCCTCGCAGCGGCCACAAAGAGCAGAAACAGCACGATCGCCACCAGAGCGATACGCGGGGCGAGAACGAACCCTTCCAACGATCCCCTTGTCATCAACTCGGCGAGTGACGTACTCGGATAGACACTCATGGCCGGAAGGTCGATCGTCTGGAGAACGCTCACCACGTCGTCGGTCGAGATCTCGGCGAAGAAGCGTTCCGGACGGCTCATCCGGAAGGCGATCACCGCGATCGTAACGACGAGCATCGCCAGCATCGCGGAAACCTGATGCACCCGGCGTACGGGAAAGAAGCGGACGAGGAGCAGGATGACGAGAGATGCGAGGGATATCGGGATCGTCAGCAGCGCGGCGAGGTTGACGAGGACCGACACGTAGAAAAGCGGCGGTTTCTCGTACTGTCTGGCGAAGGTGACGACGAGAGGGAGGAGAAAAACGAAGACGACCAGTGCGCTCTGGAGGAGCGTCTTTCCCCATCGCGCCAGGGCGATCCGGAGCTTCGGGCGCGGCCCTGCGTGATGGATATCGAGATCGAGGTCCGTGAAGAACGATCCGATCGCGGCGGTCAGAGCTGAGGAGAAGAGGATGACAGTCGCCACGAGGAACACCATTGCCAGCATGTTCCGGAGCAGACCGAGCGCGAAGAGCGGCGTCTCGGCCTCGACATCCGCGGCGGCGAGGAACAGACGGCGGAACAGTGCATAATCGGCCCAGAGAAACCCTGCAACGAGCAGCAGGACGACCACGACTCTGACGAACATCGAGACGTTGAAAGGTCGGAGCTTCGCCAACGCGATCCGGATCGACCACATGGGACGAGTGTAGCGCGCCCGCCTCAGCGGGGCTGCATCACTGTCGGTACGATCGGCTTTGTGTTGATCTGAATCCGGCCCTCGCGGGCGATCAGTCGAAGCCGCTCCCCTCCCCCATTCAGCTTGCCGGTGGCCCTGATGTGCGTCTTTGTGCCGACAGTCTCCTTGCTGATGGAAAGGCCTTGAATCTCCGACAGGATCACGTCGAGGTTCGGGTTTGAAGTGATGATCAGTGCGTCGACGTCAGCGGCAAACAGCGGATGTAGATTCAGAACGATGTTGCCCTTGTCCGTCTTGGCCTCAATCCTCTCGGATCGGACAGCGCGATCCATGGTGATCGCGATGTCGCCGGAGGTGGTGGAGGCGTTCACACGGGACGTCGCCTGCCGAAGATGGATGTCCCCTCCTCCGGATACGAGCTGGATGGGTCCACCCGCGTAGAGGACGGTGATCGTCCCTCCCAGGGTGGTGATGACGCCACCGAGCCTCGCGGTATCCACCAGAATGTTTCCCGCGCGGGTGGTGGCGTTCAGCTGTCCGTGAGCCTCCCCGATCTGAAGCGGCCCTCCCATGGAAAGGACCCTGCAGTCGCCCAGCACGGATCCCAGCTGGACGACGCCCGCGCCGGTATGAATGTCAGCACTACCGAGGATCTCGTCCACCCTGACATCGCCCATGTTCGTCGCGTAAGTGAAGCTCTGACGGATCGTCGCCTGGCGGACCGTCCCCTCGGCCGGAGCCTGAGACTCTCCCCGGGCAGTCACCACCGTGGCTGGCATGGCCTTGAGTGACTGAGCATCCTGAGCAGACGTGCCGGAGGCGAGAAGCTGGACGTTGCCCATCAGGCTGGAGGTGGTGAGCGTTGGACCGCCGGGAGCATTGATGCTTCCGCGGAAGGTAGTTCCGAAGAACGCGCCGCGCGCGGGCAGGTTGGTGCGGATATCTCCTCTGGCAGTATCGGCCACCCATCGGAAATCCGCATTCTGCGGGACGGTCGCAGTAACCGACCCATTCAGCGTCTTCAGCATGACGTTACCCGTCGGTGGTTGGCTGGTCGTATAGACGATTGCGCCGTTTACGCTGTCGACCACGCTGTGTCCCGGGCTGTCGTGCAGCAACACCATGCCGTTGAAGTTCTTGACGTGCACGCTGCCTCGAACGCCGTGAATCCGGATACGATCGCTCGCGCGGGAGACGACTCGGACGCTCGCTGAAGAGGGCACCCTGACTCTCCAGCTCACCTGCGAGCTCCACTCGGGTCCCACCTGAGGGCCGATCGCGACGCGAAATACGCGCGTCCGGTCGTTCCCACCTACGATCACGCTGGTTTGACGCTTTCCCTCGTCCACCGCAGCAGCACTGGCACCGCTGATGGTCGTGACAGCGATGACTTCGACGTTCGTCGATTCGCCGCCGACGATCTCGATGTTACCAACCGGATTCTCGAGCGCGACGACCCCGCCGGCAACGAGCGGAAACTTCTGCTCAGAGCGGAACGATTTCGTAACCTGCGCCAGCGCCGGAAGCGCTGTGGCGAGGACGAGCGCCGTCAGGAAAGCCTTTATCTTCATCGTCAGGGATTCATGCTGCTGAGGACTTCTGCTGCCTTCACCCGCACGTAGAGGTTCTCGTCATCCTGTGATGCCTTCTGCCGGAGTGTGTCGATCAGCGCGGGGTCGATGGCCGATCCGCTGCGCGCCATGTTGGCAAGCGCCTCGACTGCCTTGAGGCGAACAGCTGGATTCGGATCGTTCTTGAGTGCATTGATCAACGCGTCGCGCGTGTCGGAAGCGACCGCCGGAGGAAGCGTCGTGAGGGTCTCGACGGCGCGGATCCTTACCCCTTCGTGGGTATCGTTCCGAAGAACCCTGGCGAGGGCGTTTGCAATCTCGGGATCAGCGTTCGCGGGATCCGAATAGGTCTGCCGCACCCATTCGAGAGCGTTCGAGCGGGGACTGACGGCAGCCTCGTTCTCCAGCATGTACGAGAGGAGGCGAATCATGCTCCGCTCCCGCGGGTTGCCGGTGACGGTCCATCTCGAAGTGATGTCGAACGAAACACCGATCTGATCGTCGCTCGCGTCGGAATCGACGAACTGTACGTTCGTGATGTTGGGGCGTCCTTCGATTTCGGGGCTCAGGGCGTTTGCATCGAGCTGACGGGTTTCCACGAGCGAGATCGGCCGGAAATCGCCCTGCCGGGCGAGAGCGACGCCATCGATCGTCGCCGGCGAGCTCTCGATCCGCGGCGCACGCGTGTGCCCGGCGAAGTAACCACCTCCAGCGATCACGGCGATCGCAGCCGCCTGTGCGAGCCACTTGAAGACAGGTTTCCGGCGGAACGCGATGACATTCTCGTTCTTCGCCTGCGCAATCCCCGCTTTCGATAGGAACGCTTCGCGTATGCGCGGCGGCACTTCGACTTCCGGAAGGTCGCCGAGGATCACCCAGGTCTGCTGGTAAGAGAGCCACGCCTCACTGCATGCGGCACAGGCCTCGATGTGCTGATGCGATTGCTCGCGCCGCGCCGGGTCGAGTGACTCGGTCAGCAGGAGTGGCATGCTCTCCTTCATTGCGCTGCATTCAGACATCGTTCGCCTCCGCCCGCCTCACCGGCCAGCACCTTTTTTAAAGTTTCCATAGCTCTGAAGACCCGTGTCTTCACTGCACCTTCCGAACAACCGGCAATCTGCGCAATCTCCGCGTAAGACAGCCCCTGGTACCGCGACAGCAGAATCGCCTCCCGCTGTTCGGCCGTCAGCGCCTCCAGGGCGCGCCGGACCAGCCGCTCGTTCTCCCTCTGCTCATAGGTTCGATCGGGAGCGAGCTCGCTCGGTGCCGGAAGACTGACCAGAACGTCCTCCGTCTCCTTCGACTTGTTGTCGGCCTTCCTGAGATAGTCGCGACACCAGTTCGCCGTGATGGAGAAGAGCCACGTCGAGAGCTTTGCATCACCATGGAACTGGTTGGCATGTCTGAGCATCTTGACGAACACTTCCTGGGTTGCATCTTCAGCCGCCTCGGCGTTCTTCAGGAACCGGAACGCGAAGTTGTAGATCCTCCCGCTGTAACGGTCATAGATCACTGAAGCAGGTGAGAAGTCGCCTCCCTGAACGATGTGCATCAACTCCTGATCGCTCAGGTGGCTCATCTCTCTAGCTTCTGTGGCTTTGGACGCGGTCATGGACGAAAGGTTACGGGAGAGCCGCGACGTCCGGTTCTCCCCATGTCCTGCCCGCAACAACGCCGGAAGGGACTTCATTCGACAGCCGCGTCCGCTCGAGCGAAACCACGACCAGAGCGAAGAGGTTCAACAGGAGGTAAAACACCTCCGTATCGCCGAAGTTGAATTCGAACAGACCCGCCACCGTGAGGCTGATCGCCGCGGCGATTCCGATCTCCGCCCACATCCGCCCAGGCCCATGCCACCCGCGGATGCATTCCCGCAAAAACAGGCCGAGCAGGAGCAGGTAGGCGCAGAGAGCCAGAATCCCGCGCTCTGCCCAGATCTGCACGACGTTGTTGTGCAGGTGAGGCGGGCGCGGCCTTGGGGCATCGGGCCGCATGTAGAGGCTGTAGGTGGACTTCACGTTCGCCGGCCCGACACCGAGCAGCGGACGGTCCTTGATCATCTCTACGCCGGCCTCGACCATCCGGATACGGTCGAAGTTCGACAGCTGGCGCGTGTCGAAGGTCGAGACGAGCCGGCCGAAGAGAGAAAGCGGCAGGAACGTCACGAAGATGATGACGAGGGGAAGCGCATAGAAAACGAGACGGGCGCGCGTTGCAATCAGTAGCGTCACGATCGCCACGGTCCATCCGATCCAGACGCTCCTCGTGAATGTCAGCAGGAGCGTGATCGTAGCGAGCGATCCGGCGGTGAGCTGCCACCACTTCCGTTGATGCAGCCAGAGAAAGAGAAACATCAAAGCGAGCGGGAGGAGCAGCCCGGACAGCGTCATCACGTGAGACGCCGGTCCGGTGATCCGATTCTCGAGGTCGCGCCGGTCGAGGAGGAAGAACTCGTACAGGCCGTAAGTCGCGATCGTCGCAGCGAATACCGCGTACGCCACGATCGCGAGTTCACGCAGCCGTGGAACCTGCCGGAACAGGATGACCGCACCGGGAAAGATCAGCATCTTGAACCACAGCATTCCGTCGGCGAAGGCCTTCATCTGTTCGCTGGCGAGCAGTGCCGAGGTCGTGGAAGCGATTCCGTAAACCGCGAGGGGAAAGTAGAGGATGTGGAAGGAGAGCCGCATTTCGCGTCGCGCCGCGGCCCAGCCGAGACAGAGAAGGCAGAAGAACGCCCCGATCTCGAGACCGGCAACCTTCGCCTGAAAGAGAAGATGAAGGAGGTAAAAGACGCAGGCGGCACGAACGAGACCACTCGTGTCCGGCAGGTAGCGATGGAACTGCGAATTGAGAAATGAGATTCGAGGCGAGCCCGGGGGACGGATCAGCTCATCTTCAGGCAACCGGTCAGGCTCTCGTTCGCGTTCCAACTTGCAAGGTTCGATTCCGCGCCTGGCCCGCGGCCATCCGGCGCCTGTTCGTGCCGCCCTGTCAGTCCTCGAACGCCTCTTCGACGAGCATCACCGGGATGTCGCTGACGACCGGATAGATTCGCGAGCACTTGACGCACTGCAGCCCCTGCTCTACTACCGGCTCTTCACCGCGAAACTTTTCCCGGTACTTGTCGCGTACGGAAATCCGACGGTGCTCCGGAAGAGGGACCTCTCGGACCTCTTCTTTACAGATCGGGCAGGCTAGAATCTCGAGCAGTTCCTGGTCAACCGCCATGCGCGGACTATAGCAGAGCGTGGCGGGAATCCGGTCACGACGAGAAGGGTGAGCGTCTGGCAAAGAACGTACTGCATCTGGCCTCAGGCAACCGCTGGACGGGAGCGGCCGCACCGGCGTTTGCGGAGGTCGAGGCGTTACGGGCCGCCGGAGTGGAAGCTCGCTACGGTTATGTTGGCGGGTACCGGCTGGAGGCGAAGATCGGCCATCTGCCGTATGCCCACGCCGTCATCGAGAAGGCGCAGAACCCGGCTGCTTTTCGCCGGAGTCTCGCCGCGATCGAGGTGCTGATCCGCCAGTATGAGATCGGCATCATCCACGCGCATCTCAGCTACGACCACTGGCTCGCCCGATACGCGGCCTCCAGAACGGGAGCTTTGCTCGCCCGCACGATTCACACGCGGCGCGTCCTTCGCCGCGACCCGTTGACCCGCTCTCTTCTCGGTCGCTCAGATCTGCTCTTCGTCATCAACGATGAGCTTCGCACCAGCCCCTCGCTGGCTGGACGAAAGGTGACGTTCACCCCGCCACCG
>DASVLC010000245.1:0-6861 GCA_036385045.1 Thermoanaerobaculia bacterium
GTTGCCTACTTTCTCGGCCCGAAGGGAATGAGACAGAAGACGATGAAGGCCGGAAACAGCGGAATGATCGGGCCGAGAAAGTAGGCAACCTTCTCGGCGCGCGCGGGAAGAATGTCTTCCTTCAGGAGCAGCTTCACCGGGTCGGCGATGACCTGGAACAGCCCGTAAGGCCCGACTCGGTTCGGTCCCAGTCGCACCTGCATCAGTCCCAGCAAGCGTCGCTCGATCCAGGTCATCGCAACGAGGACGAGCTGCACCATGACGAACGCGATCGAGAACTTGATCGCCGGCCACACCAGGTACGTCATGAGCGCGTCGTTCATCGAGCCTGCTCCAGGGTGAGAATTGAAAATTGAAAATTGAAAATTGAAAACGTCACGCGTTCTCCTCCCCGCCGGCTCTTTTCAATTCTCAATTCCCAATTCTCAATTCTCAATTCTCGGATCACCGATCCACCTCTCCCAGCACGATATCGATCGTACCCATCAGCGCGGCGAGATCGGAGACCGTGTGGCCCATCGTCATTGCCGGAAGTGCCTGCAGATTGATGAATGACGGCGGACGTACATGGCAGCGGTAGGCGTTCTGAGTCTTGCCGTCCGAGACGATGTAGTACCCGATCTCACCTTTCGGCGACTCGATCGAGTGGTAGACCTCGCCCTCCGGCGGCCGGATGACCTTCGAGATCTTTGCCTTGATGTCTCCCTCCGGCGTCTCCCTGACCAGCGGAATGCACTGCCGGAGGATGTGATTCGACTGGCGCATCTCGACCATCCTGATCAGATAGCGATCGTAGGTGTCACCGTTCGTTCCGATCGGAATCTCGAACTCCAGCTCGGGATAGATCTCGTACGGCTGCGCGCGGCGCAGGTCCCATTCAACGCCGGAGCCGCGGAGCAGCGGGCCTGTGAGGCCCCATTCGATTGCTTCCTCGGGCGAGACCACGCCGATACCGACAGTGCGACGTTTCCAGATCCTGTTCGTCGTCAACAGCGACTCGTATTCGTCCATCGCGGCATCGTACTTACCGATGAATCGCTCGAGATCGTCCAGCCAGCCCGGCGGCAGGTCCTCCGGCACCCCGCCGATGCGCATGCAGTTCAGAGTCAGGCGCGCACCGCAGTAGGCCTCGAAGAGGTCAAGGATCTCCTCCCGCTCGCGGAAGGTGTAGAAGAACGGCGTCATCGCGCCGATGTCGATTGCGTGAGTCGCGAGCCAGAGCAGGTGCGAGGAGATGCGCTGGAGCTCGGAGAGCATCACGCGGATGATCTGGGCGCGGCGAGGGATCTGCTGGGTCACGCCGAGCAGCTTCTCGACTGTCTCGACGAAGCCGAGGTTGTTGGTGGCCGAGGCGACGTAGTCCATCCGATCCGTGTGGGGGATGCATTGCGGATACGTCATGTTCTCGAATAGCTTTTCGGTGCCGCGATGGAGGTAGCCGATGATCGGCTTCGCGCCAACGATGCGTTCGCCGTCGAGCTTCAGAATGACCCGGAGCACGCCGTGGGTCGACGGGTGTTGCGGGCCAAAGTTGACCTCCATCTCGTTGACGTCAAACACGAGGTACCTCCTGCCGGGAAAGGGCTGCGCGCATCATTCGCCCTCCCCTGCCGGCTTCGGTGGTGTGGGAGGTTTCGAGCCGTTTCCTCCGCCGATCTGCGCAACGGGTGCGGTGCCGTACCTGCTCCACTCGCCGGTGTAGAGATTCACGTCTTTCGCGTCCTTGCCGGTGGAGCCGGCGCGCGGTCCCCCACCCTCGGGGAAGACCTCGGGATAGATGGCCGCACCAGTATCGATGCCGCGAAGCGGGAAGTCCTTGCGCAGCGGATGACCGTTGAATTCATCCCACATCAGAATCCGCTCGAGATTCGGGTGACCCGAGAACTGAATTCCGAACATGTCCCAGGTCTCACGTTCGGGCCAGTTGGCCGTCTTCCAGACCGAGGTGACCGAAGGGACCGGCCCCTTCTCGTCCGTCCAGACGCGAAGCCGGACTCTCGCGTTCTTCTGGAATGAGTAGAGCGTGTAGACGACGCTGAATCGCAGCCCGGCGTGACCGGGATACTTCGAGTAGTCGACACCCGTCAGATCGACGAGGTAGACGAACCCGGCGTCCTTGAATGCACGGGCGACTTCGACGATGCGATCGCGATCCGCAAAGAGGGTGATCTCTCCGACGAACTCTTTCGCATCGAGGATGGCATCGTCGACACGGGCAACAGCCGCCGCGACGAGCGGATCGGACTTGATCTCGTCGACGCTGCGCGCAGTCGGCGCAGGCGCCGCAACCGGTGGCGTAACAGGAGGTGTTTGCTCTGACATGGCGTACCGGTGATCCTGGACTGAAACTGAAGAGCGAAACGAGAGCAGCCCATCTGCAATCTCTTCGATCTTCACTTTTCACGCGCCCGCGCGCGTGCACTATCTCTGGTTCGTGTCAGAGCGCTCCTCAGGCCCCCTCGTAGTCTTTACCTGCCTCCTCCATCAGTGCCTTCAGCATGTCGAGTGTTTCGGATTCGCCTGGAACGCAGAGCGAAATGTCCTTCGTCTCATCTGTCGCGATCGCGTTCGCGTAGCCTTCGCAGTCCCAGCCGCAAGCTCCGCAATCCGTCTGCGCCATCGCGGCGAAAAGCTTCGTCTCCAAACCGCCGCCCATCTCCGCGGCCATCTGCATCCGCTCGGGAAGCGTCAGATCTTCGCGGTGGAATGGAGCGGCAGGCGACGCGCCGGCCTCCGGCTGCGCGGCCGGCATTTCGGGAGTGGCAGCTTGCTGTGTCTCGGCCGGTGTGACTTCTTCAGATGCCGCCGGCGCTTCGGTCACGACCGCGGGTGCCGCCACAGGGGCAGGTTTCGGAGCAGACGGCGGCGCCGGCTCACGTTTGACGCCCGACACCGGTGCCTGTCGAAGCTGCGGAGCCGCTGCCTGCGCGGCGCGAAGGGCGGGGCCGTCGTGCTCGGGGCGAAGCGAGTCTCGCACCGCGGCACGAGCGAAGTCGTATGCCTCGCCTCCCTTGCGGAGGACGTGCATCTTTTCGATCTTCTTCTGCAGTTCCATCAGGCCCCACATCAGAGCCTCGGGGCGCGGTGGGCAGCCGGGGATGTAGACATCGACCGGGATGAGCCGATCCACTCCCTGCGTGACCGCGTAGGTGTCGTATGGACCTCCACAGGTCGCACAGGAGCCCATCGAGATCACCCAGCGAGGATCCGGCATCTGATCCCAGAGCCGGCGAACGATCGGCGCCATCTTCTCGGTGACGGTGCCGGAGACGATCATCAGGTCCGCCTGGCGGGGAGTTCCACGGAACACCTCGGCGCCGAATCGGGCCATGTCGTGACGAGGATCCAGGACCGCCATCATCTCGATCGCGCAGCAGGCGAGGCCGAACTGCATCGGCCAGAGCGACGACTTTCGAGCCCAATTGAAAAACTTATCGACGGTCGTAGTGAGGACGTTCGGCTCGAAGCTGTTCTCGATCAGACCCATGAAAGGACCTTCCTCTTCCAGGCGTAGAAGTACCCGATCAGGAGGATCGCAAGGAAAATTGCCATCTCGACAGCTCCGAGCCAGCCGAGCTGCTTGAACCGGATCGCCCAGGGAAAGAGGAACACTGTCTCCACATCGAAGATGATGAAGAGCACGGCGACCAGAAAGTAGCGGACTGAAAAGCGGTGGTCGAATGCGAACGACGTCGGCTCGTTGCCGCATTCGTACGGCTCGAGCTTGACCTTATTCGCCCGGGAAGCCCGGATCAACGGCGCAACGACGAACAACGCCAGCACCGGCACCGAAAGTACGATGAGCGCAGCAACCAGAAGCACAGCGTAATTTGCCATCTTTTGCCCGCCGGACGACGACCGATGGCCATTCTAAACTGCGACAACCGAGAGTCAAGGAGACTGTCACTGAGGAACCGTGCCGGCCATCACGAAGTGTCAGAGAAGCTTTCGCTGAAACAGCCAGTTTTCGAGCGAAAGCCCCTTCGCCTGCACCAGTACCTGCATCTCCTGTCCGATTCCGTCAGGAAGGACGAGCCGTCTGGCGTTCTCCCTCTCCTCGAGGAGTTGCAGGCCCTGTTCGGAGGATTCGATCGTCACCTGGTCGATCGGGCGGAAAAGCTCGTGTCCCGTGATTTCGAGGGTAAGCAGAAATCGAGCGAGCCGGTCGGAGTAGAGCGTCTGCGCTCCGAGCCGCCGGCCCTCGCTCTCGAGATCCGTGAAGTTGACGTGAGCCGTCAGATCCTGATCGCCGGGTGCAGCGAGCAGGTCGCGATGGACACGCTGTCGCGAATAGGCCGCCGCAGTTCCGAAGCGACGGGCCCGCGGGTGAAAAAGCTTCTGGCCGGGAAAACCGTAATCAATCGTGACGATCAGCGCCTTGTCGACCGACCGCAGCATGTCGCCATAGAAGGCTCCCCACTCGAGAGACACATCCGCGAACTGGCCATCCGTCAGCTCGATCCCGCGCTCGGCGAAATAGTCTTCATAGATCGCGGCCGCTTCACGCTCGGTCCAGTCGAGCGAGCCTTCGTTCTCGGTCACCCATAGCTCGTGGAGATGCTCCCCCCGCATGACGAGCCTCGCGAAGGGAAAGGCGTCGAACAGCTCATTACTCAACAGAAGCCGGCAGTCCGATGGTGGCAGTTCATCGAGGCTGCCAACGAAAGTGACGAAATCAGCGCCACTCGCAGCTTCGATCCGCTGAAGACTGCGGTCGACACCGAAAAAACGGACGCGATCGGACTCGATCTGCGAAGCGATCGCACGGATGAGGGTGCCATCTCCACATCCGATGTCCACTACCGAGCACACTCCGGCCTCGCAACGGCTCACGAAGTCGCGGACGAGTCTGGCAAGAGCGAACGCGAAAACCGGGCTCAGAACCGGCGCCGAGACGTAATCGCCACCTTTCGAAACGGGGTTCACTCCTCTTGCGTAATAGCCCGTTCCGGGATGGTAGAGCGCCAGTTCAACGAAATCGCGAAACGATAAGTCGCCATATTTCAGTGCGTTACGCACAGCACTCATCGCCGAAGCCTCGCCGGACATCGTGCGCATAGTACACCTCCCCTCCTGCGCAACAGATGTCGGCGGCGAGTCCACCGGCTCCACCATTCCATAGTTATTATGATCGTGGCACTACGGTTGCGATTAGTGGCCGCCAGACACCAGGAGGAAGAGATGAAAAGGATCATCGCAATCACACTCATCGCAATGCTCAGCGGCGTAACAACGCTCAGCGCGAACCCGAACACCCGGGACAAAACGATCAAAGGCACCGCGATCGGTGCCGCGGCCGGGGCCGTCGCCGGGGCGATCATTCATAACAACCGCGGACGCGGCGACGCCAAGCGCGGCGCGGTCATCGGTGGCGTCGTCGGTGGCGCGACCGGAGCAATCGTCGGAGCCATGATGGACAGGCAGGAGCGCGAGCTCCGGCAGATCGAAGGCATCGACGTGACACGCACCGGAGAGGACGAGCTCCGCGTCACGATGCGGAACGAGGTTCTATTCGACTTCGACTCAGCGGCGCTCCGCTCGGCGTCCCGCAGCGAACTGCGGGAGATGGCCGACGTCTTCAACCGCTATGGCGACACGCGGCTGATCGTTGCAGGCCACACCGACTCGGTCGGTTCGGTTGCCTACAACCAGCGCCTGTCGGAACGGCGCGCGAGCAGCGTCGCGAACTATCTCCAGGACCTCGGCGTCCGCGGTTCGCGCCTCGACGCTCGAGGCTACGGGAAGTCGGAGCCACGCGCCTCGAACAACACCGCCTCAGGCCGCCAGCAGAACCGTCGGGTCGAAATCTATGTCCAGGCCAATGGCTGAGGCTGAGAAGCGGTATGGGATGTGAAAGGACGACGCTCGGAGACGAGCGTCGTTTCTCGTTGCCACACTAAGGAGGTTGTATGCATCGAAATAGCATGATTCTGGTTCTGTTGGTGGTGTTCGCATTCGGATGTATCTCGGCGGACGATCCCAACCGGCAGACGAAGCGCGGCGCGACGATCGGCGCCGTAGCCGGTGCGGTCGTCGGCGGGGTCGTTGGACATCAGTCGGGCAATCGGGAAACTGGCGCTGCCGTTGGCGCTGTGGCAGGTGCCGCGGTTGGCGCGGTCGCCGGCCGTCGGATGGACCAGCAGGAGAAAGAGCTCCGGCAGATCGAAGGCGTTGAAGTGACGCGTCCGTCAGAGGGCGAAATCTCAGTCCGTCTGACCAGTGACGTTCTCTTCGATTTCGACTCGGCTGAGCTGCGACCGGCGTCGCGTTCGACTCTGCGAGACCTCGCAGAGAACATGGCGCGGTATCCCGACAACCGCATCATCGTCGAGGGTCACACCGACTCGCGGGGCGCGGAAGCTTACAACCAGCGGCTCTCCGAGAACCGGGCCGCCAACGTAGCCGACTATCTGATCGACAGCGGCGTGCCGGCCAGAATGATCACGGTCTACGGATATGGCG
Source organism: Thermoanaerobaculia bacterium (assembly GCA_036385045.1). Taxonomy (GTDB): domain Bacteria; phylum Acidobacteriota; class Thermoanaerobaculia; order Gp7-AA8; family Gp7-AA8; genus QHVT01. The sequence continues at coordinate 6,463 of DASVLC010000245.1, forward strand.
AACTGCGGCCGCGCGCGACGAACGACACCGACGCGGGACGGCAGTTGAACCGGCGGGTCGAGATCCACATTCGGGCGGTCGAACAGGCTGCTGCGAAGTAAGTCTGATCACCCGCTTCCCGAAACGCCGGCCCCGTGCCGGCGTTTTTTTTGGACTGACGGGATGGCACCTTTGCGGGAGCACGGGGGGCGAGACGCCCCCGTGCGGACGGGGACGTCCGCGGTACGGCAGGCGAGGACGCCTGCGCTACGAACCCCGAGGAACTCCGAGGAACTCCGAGGAACCCCGAGGAACTCCACTCCGAGGAACCCCGAGGTATCGCCGCCGCCAACCCCGAGCATTGTTGCCCCTCTCCCCGCGACCGAGCGGGGAGAGGGTGGCCGAAGGCCGGGTGAGGGG
>DASVLC010000246.1:0-6289 GCA_036385045.1 Thermoanaerobaculia bacterium
GCAGGCGCCGCAAGTGGTGCAGGACCAGATCTCGTCCTCGCTGTAGATGCTGCCGACGAGCGGGGCGGAGCTTTCCTTCTTCGGTTTACCGAAGATCGGATAGTGCTCGAATGCGTAGTCGCGTGCCTTGATGCTGATGAATCGGGGCGAGAGAGGCCGGCCGACGGCATTCGCCGGACAGCGATCGGAACAGCGGCCGCAGTCGACACAGCTGTAGAAGTCCAGCATGTGCTTCCAGGTGAAGTCCTCGAACTTCTTCACCCCGAAGGACTGCACGTCATCGAGCTGCGCGTCCGGGATCCCGTGGCGTACCGGCTTGACGTCACCGCTGCTCACTCTCATGAAAAACACGTTGAAGAGCGACGTGATGACGTGGAAGTGCTTGCCGAACGGCAGGAAGCAGAGAAAGAAAAAGAAGGTCAGATCGTGGACGAGATACGAGGCCAGGTTGATTCCGCTCAGAGTTGCTACCGGCATCCCGGCGAAGATCCGCTCGAAGAACCACGGCAACGTCAGCGCCGTGGCGGAGTGTGCACCTTCACCCTGGGCGGAAAGCAGGCTGCCTTCGAACATGCTCTCGGAAAGCATCAGCATCGCGATGAGCGCGAGAACGAAGAGCGCCTCCGGGGTATGGTCCTTCCCATACTTCTCCGGCACGGCATAACGAGCCGGCTTGAAGAAGGCACGGCGCACGGCCAGGATGACGACCGCAACGAAGACCGCGGTCGCGGCGATGTCCTTGATCACGTTGTAGAACGCACCCGCGGATCCCACGAGGCCCGGCAGGACGAAACCGTCGACGAAGCCGAGGACGACGAGCTGAATGGAACGCGCGGCGAGAATCAGAAACCCGAAGAAGACGATGATGTGCAGTACGCCCGCGAGCATGTAACGTGGCTGCCGCCACTGGCCGAGCCAGATCTTGAGGACCAGAAGGACCCGCGTCGGGATCCGCTGAAACCGCGGATCGGGAGCGCCTTTGAACAGCGGCGCGATTCGTCGCGCGATGATCCAGGCGAAACAGACCAGTCCTACGATCGGGATGAGAGCGAACAGGTATTTCGCCGGCATTCCCGCCAGCATTGCGGTCGCGGGAGAAAAAGGATCATCAGGCATGCCGGTCTCCACTCGCGCTCGTGAAGCTACCTGCCTCCGAACGAGTCCTCAGCGATGTCGACGGCGACGCTGCTGCCGGAGAGAATCGCGTCCATTTTTCCAAGGGTCACCGGCAGCATGACCTGGGTAAAGAACTCGGCTCCTTTGATCTGCCCTTCGTAGAAAGCCGCATCCTTCTCCTTCCCTCCCTTCGCCAGCGCCGCTGCGGCGATTCGCGCACGCCACAGGAGCATCCAGCCGACGACCACGTCGCCGCAGACCTCGAGGAAGGGATGGGCATGAGCCGCGGCGCCGAGAAGGTTGCCGTACATCGCGGTCAGTCCCATGTGCCGCGCCACCTCTTCGAGTCGAAGGAGCGCCTGTTCCAGCTTGTCCGCCATTTCGGCGGTACGCTCGATCTCCGCTGCCGCCGTTACGGTGCGGCGGATCTCGTCTCCGAGATCGATGATCGGACGGCCGCCGTTCTGCCCGAGCTTCCGGAAAAGAAGGTCCATCGCCTGAATGCCGTTGGTCCCTTCGTAGATCGGAGTGATGCGGCAGTCGCGCAGCAACTGCTCCACCGGGTACTCCTTGATGTATCCGTAGCCGCCATACACCTGAACACCCAGGCTGCAGACCTCGAACGACCGGTCGGTGGTGTACGCCTTGGCGATCGGAATCAGGAAGTCGACGATGCCCTGGAGCCGCGTCTTCTCTTCCGGATCGGTCGCGGTCGCGATGGCGTCGAAGCAGAACGCGATATACGAAGAGAGGCTGCGGAGGCTCTCGACGTAGACCTTCATGATCATCAGCATCCTGCGGACGTCGGGATGCTGGATGATCGGAACTCCCGGCGCATCCTTGTCCATCATCTTCAGCAGATGACGGCCCTGGACCCGCGTCCGGGCGTAGTTGAGCGCGTAAAGATACGAGGCACTGGCGCAGGCCAGGCCCTGGTCGCCGACCATCAGCCGCGCGTCGTTCATCATCAGGAACATCGCGCGCATCCCCTTGTTGGCCTCACCAAGGAGCACGCCGCGGCACTTGCCCTTGCTGCCGAGCGCCAGCGACGAGGTGACGTTGCCGTGGATCCCCATCTTCTCTTCGATGCCGGTGCAGACGACGTCGTTAGGCTCGCCCAGAGTGCCGTCATCGTTGACCCAGATCTTCGGAACGATGAAGAGCGAGATGCCGGACGTTCCAGCGGGCGCCCCCTCGATGCGTGCCAGCACCGGATGGATGATGTTCGCGGCCATGTCGTGCTCGCCGCTGGAGATGAAGACCTTGCTTCCGGTGATCGAATACGTGCCGTCGCCATTCGGTGTCGCGGTAGTCGAAAGCGCGCCGACATCGGATCCCGCCTCCGGTTCGGTCAGCAACATCGTCCCAGTCCACTCACCCGAGAAGAGCTTCCTCAGATACAGCTTCTTCTGCTGCTCCGTTCCGAAGGTCTCGATCAGCTTGCCGGCTCCATGAGTCAGGCCGGCGTACATCACGAATGCGAAATTGGCAGCCATGAGAAAGTCGGCGGCCGCCGCGGCAACACTGCGCGGCATTCCCTGCCCTCCCCACTCCGGCTCCTCGGTCATCGCCAGCCACTCGCCGTCGCGCAATGCCTTCCATGCCTTGTGGAAAGAGGGAGGGACCGTCACGTTGCCACCTTCGAACTTCACGCCGAGCCGGTCACCATCGGCCTGGGTGGGCAGAATCTCCTTGATCGCGAGACTCCGAGCCTCGGTGATGATCAGGTCGACCGCCTTCCGGTTGAAGTCCGAGAAACGTTCGTACTTCGCGAGATCCTCGACGTTCAGCTGTTCGTGAAGAATGAAATCGACATCTCTGCGGTCAACGAGAATCTGAGCCATGGTGCCTCCAAACTGAAGTCAGGAACATGCGAGCGAAGAACGGAGCGATGAATCGAACTAGACCCGTTCGAAGACGGTGGCGATGCCCTGGCCGAGCCCGATGCACATCGTTGCGACACCGGTCTCCTGGCCTCCAGCCTTCATCTGATGGAGCAGCGTCGTCGTGATCCGCGCACCGGAGCATCCGAGTGGATGGCCGAGGGCGATCGCGCCCCCATTCAGGTTTACTTTCTTTTCGATCTGGTCGCGCAGCCGCAGATCCTTGAGCACCGGGAGCGACTGGGCCGCGAAGGCCTCATTGAGCTCCCAGAGCTGAATGTCCTGGCTCTTCATCCCCGCACGGTCCAGCGCTTTCTTCACGGCCGGTACGGGGCCGTAGCCCATGATCGATGGATCAACCCCGGCAGTAGCCATCGCTCTGACCCGCGCCATCGGCTGCAGACCGAGCGACCTGGCCCGATCGCGTGACATGACGAGCAGAGCCGACGCGCCGTCGGAGATCGCCGACGAGTTGCCGGCAGTGACCGTACCGTTCTTCGGATCGAACGCCGGTTTCAGCGCCGCGAGGCTCTCGAGGTTCGTGTCTTCGCGAATCACCTCGTCGTAGTCGTACATGACCGAGAAGCCATTCTCGTCATGGCCTTCCATCGGCACGATCTCGTCCTTGAAACGGCCCTGCACCCGAGCCTCATGTGCTTTCTGGTGGGACCTGAGCGCAAACTGATCCTGCGCGGCCCGAGTGATGCCGTGCATCTTCGCGAGCACCTCGGCGGTGATCCCCATCATTCCGGCGGCCTTCGCCGCGTACTTGCTGCCGGCGGGGTTCGGATCGACTCCATGCGTCATCGGCAGGTGGCCCATGTGCTCCACGCCGCCGACGATGAACACCTCACCGTTGTCCGTCATGATCGACATCGCCGCGCTGTGCAGTGCGCTCATCGAAGAACCACAGAGACGGTTGATCGTCTGCGCGCTGGCCGTATGCGGAATCGCGGTCATCAGCGAGGCGAAGCGGGCAATGTTGAAACCCTGCTCGAGGGTCTGCTGCACACAGCCCCAGATCACGTCTTCGACCTCGGCCGGATCGACCTTCGGATTGCGCTCGAGCAGCGCGCTGATCATGGCGGCCGATAGGTTCTCGGCTCTTACATTCCGGAACATCCCACCCTTGGAACGTCCCATGGGAGTGCGAACGGCATCAACGACGACGACGTCTTTCATCGCTTACCTCGTTTCCTTCGCGGTGGCGCCGGCTGCTGCCGGCTCGGCGATCGCTGCAGACGACTCGGCGGGCTCACCCACAGGAAGCTTCGGCGAGCTCGGCTCTGCGGCCTTCTCGGTCGCGTGGAAGGTGCCTCCGTTCTCGGCCATCTGGAGCATGCGTGGAGTCGGCTGATACAGCGCTCCGAGCGAGGCGTACTCTGTGGCCTTCTCGCAGAGAGTCTTCAGTCCGATCGCATCGGCATAACGGAATGGTCCGCCTCGGAAGGGAGGGAAGCCGAGTCCGTAGATCAGGGCGATGTCCACTTCGACCGGCGTGTTGACGATGCCGTCTTCGAGACAGCGGGAGCACTCGATGACCAACGGAAGCATCATCCGATCGACGATGTCCTGATCGGTGATGGAGGCGCTGTTGTCGACGCGCACGAGCGGCTTCAGGATCTCCAGCGCCTCCGGATCGACCGTCTTCTTCGGTATCACCTTCTTGTCCGGGACGTATGCGTAGAAGCCTTTGCCGTTCTTCTGACCGAATCGCTGGAGCTCGAACATGGCGTCGATCGCCGTCTTCTCGGTGGAAGCCATCCGATCGGGATAGCCGGCCGCCATCACCGCGTTCGCATGATGGCCGGTGTCGATTCCGACGACGTCGAGCAGGTAACCAGGGCCCATCGGCCAGCCGAACTTCTCCATGACCTTGTCAATCCGGAGGAAATCGACTCCTTCATTCACCAGCATGATGAAGCCGGCGAAGTAGGGGAACAGCACGCGGTTCACCAGGAAGCCGGGACAGTCGTTGACGACAATCGGCGTCTTTCCCATCGCGAGTGCATAGCCGACCGTCGCGGCCACTGCGCGCTCGCCCGACTTCGCACCGCGGATGACCTCGACCAGCGGCATCTTGTGGACCGGATTGAAGAAGTGCATCCCGCAGAAGTTCTCCGGGCGCTGGAGTCCCTCGGCCAGGCTGGTGATGGAGATCGTCGACGTGTTGCTCGCGAGAATGGTCTCCTCGCGCACCTGCCCTTCGACTTCGGCGAGGACTGTCTTCTTGACCTTCTCGTTCTCCACGACCGCTTCGACGACGAGATCGACTCCCTTGAAGTCGCCGAACGAAAGTGTCGGCAGGATGCGGGTGAGTACCTCGGCCATCCCGGACGCCGTCATCTTTCCCCGCTCCACCCGTTTCACGAGAAGCTTCTCGGCTTCCGCGAGTCCGATCGTGATCGCCTTCTCCTGAATGTCCTTCATGACGATCGGGATGCCTTTGGATGCCGACTGATACGCTATGCCGCCACCCATGATCCCTGCGCCGAGAACCGCGGCGGACTCCACCTTCGGAGCCGCCTTCGCCAGCTTCTTCGCGACCTTTCCGACGAACTGGTCACCGAGAAAGATCGTCACGAGGTTGAAGGCGGTGGGAGTTTTTGCCATGCGGGCGAAGGCGGTGGCTTCGATTTTCAGCGCGTCTTCACGCCCTCGGCCCGCGCCCTGCTGCATCGCGGTGATCGCCGCGACGGGAGATGGGTAGTTAGGCCCGGCCTTTCCGGCGACGAATCCCTTCGCCGTCTCGAATGCCATCATCGTTTCGACCGGGTTTAGCTTGAGCGGCGAGATCTTCTCGAGCCTGCGCGCCTTCCAGTCGCGCTTTCCTCCGATGGCCTGACTGAGCAGATTCAGCGCACCCTCCCGCACCTTCTCGGGCGCGACCACGGCGTCGACGACGCCGGTCTTCAGCGCCGTTTCAGCGTCGTACTGCTCACCGCCGGCGATCCATTCGATCGCGTTGTCAGCTCCAGCCAGACGGGAGAGGCGCACGGTGCCACCCCAGCCGGGGAAGATGCCGAGCTTCGTTTCGGGCAGGCCGATCTTCGTGGCCGACGACATCACCCGATAGCTCGTGCAGAGCGCGAACTCGAGACCACCGCCAAGAGCGAAGCCGTTGATCGCGGTGACCGTCGGGAAATCGAAGTCCTCGACCGTGCTGAAGAGCTTGTGGACCTCGAGGATCCAGGCAACCAGCTGATCCTCCGGGTTCTTGAAGTAATCGATGAACTCGGTGACGTCGGCGCCAACGATGAAGCACTCCTTCCCGCTGGTGACGAGAAGTC
>DASVLC010000247.1:0-12376 GCA_036385045.1 Thermoanaerobaculia bacterium
CCCCGCTGCTCTTCCGCCAGTTGCCAGGCCAGCGCGCCGGCGCTGGTCGACTTCTCATGCGGCCGGTAGTCCAGCCTCTCTCCCGGAACTGCCTGCAGTACTTTTCTGAATGCTGCCTGTTCGCCTTCCCAGCACTTCACGAAGAAATCGAAATTGCTCATGCAGTCCTCCTTCTGTTGAGTGCAAAGCGTAGCGCCAAACGATCCGGCTCGTCGGTTTTCTCCTCTCCGTAGAGCACGTCCCTCGGGAGGAGCGAAACGTCCTCTCCATCCTGTAGACCCTCTGTCACGCGCGCGTGAGTAGAATGCCGCGCATGAAGACCTTCGTGATTCTCACACTTCTGGCAATCGCTCCTGCCGTTCCGGCAGACGAGCTCGAACGCTCGGTCGCCATGATGGCCAAGGTCGGCTCTGCAGGTTCCCCATCGTTTTCTCCCGACGGGAAGCGTCTCGCTTTCATCACCAACATGAGCGGCAGTCCGCAAGCATGGATCATCTCATCGGAGGGCGGCTGGCCGGACCAGATCACGGCATTCGATGATCCGGTCACAGGGATTGCGTGGTCGCCTGACGGCGAGTGGATCGCGCTTCAGGTCGCGCCCGGTGGAGGCCTCAACTCGCAGATCTACGTTGCTCGACAGGATGGAACCGCGCTCCGGCTTCTGACGGAAGGAACGCGAGCAAACAACTGGCTCGGACTCTGGATGCCGGATTCGAAGGGTCTGCTCGTTGCGTCAAACCGCCGGGACGGAGGGTCAATGGATACCTGGCGTCTCGGCCTGGACGCTTCGTGGACACTCATCGCGGAGAACCCCGGGATCGGCAGCGCGGCGGCAGTCAGCAAAGATGGACGCTACATTCTTGTGAGCCGCCTGCGGAACCGCGGCGACAACGACGTTTATCGCGTCGCGGCCGACGGTTCGGGAGAAATGCTCCTGACGAAGCACAACCCACCTGCCACGACATTCGGTGCAGAGTTCGGCTCCGACACGAACACGATCTATCTCGGCGGCAACATCGATCGCGACCTGCACGCATTCGGGCGCGTCGTGGTGCGCGACGGGAAAGCAGGCTCTTTCGAAGTGCTGGCGATGCGGGACGACGCCGAACTCTCCGGCTTTCTGCTCAACGAGCAGAAGACGCTCGCCGTGCTGAACTGGAACGTCGCCGGTCGGAGTGAGCTTACGTTCTACGAGCTCGCCGCCAACCGCCACCGGAACGAGAAGCTGGAGCTTCCCTCGGATCTCGCCGGTCTGGGTGAGTTCTCCAAAGACGGAACGAAACTGGCGTTGACCGTTTCCGGATCGAATGCGCCGGCGGACCTCTGGATCCTCCAGATGCCGGCCGGCAAATTCCAGCAGATCACCCGCAGCCCTCATCCCGGCGTCGAGCTCTCATCGCTCGTCCGTCCGGAACTGGTTCGCTACAAGGCACATGACGATCTCGAGCTCAGCGGATGGCTCTACCGGCCAGCCGGATCGAAGCCGCCATACCCTGTCGTCTTCTCCTTCCACGGAGGGCCGGAGGCGCAGGAACGGCCATACTTCAACGTGACGGCACAGGCACTCGTCGCAAATGGCATCGCGGTGTTCGCGCCTAACGTACGCGGCTCTTCGGGCTTCGGAAAGCGTTTCGTCAACCTCGACAACGGCGCCCTGCGCGTCAACGGAGTGAAGGACATCGAGTCCTCGGTGAATCACCTCGTGAAGAGCGGCATTGCAGCTCCGAAACGTCTTGGCATCATGGGTGGCTCTTATGGCGGCTACATGGTCATGGCCGGCGTAACCGAATATCCCGACATGTTCGCCGCCGGAGCAAACCTGTTCGGCGTCGTGAACTTCGAAACCTTCTTCAAGCACAGCGAGCCGTGGATGGCCGCCGTTTCCACGATCGAATACGGTAACCCGGCAACTGAAGCGGAGATGCTTCGCTCTCTTTCGCCGATCCACAAGATCGATCGCGTCAAGACGCCGCTCATCGTGCTGCACGGTGCCAACGACACGAACGTCCCGGTGATCGAGGCCGAGCAGGTCGTCGATTCGCTGCGCAAGAGAGAGGTCCCCGTCGAGTACATCCTGTTCCCCGACGAGGGCCATGGCTGGAGAAAGACTCCGAACCGCATCCGTTCGACCGTCTCGATCGTCAAGTTCTTCAAGGAACGCCTTTAGCCCATGACTCTCGACGACATCCGCTCGCACTTTGCGTACAACGAGTGGGCGAACGCTCGCCTGATCGGCGTGATGGCGCCGCTGATTGAAGAGCGACTGCAGGCACCGGTCGTGAGTAGCTTCCCGTCGGCTCTCGACACGTTCAACCACATCGTTGCCGCCGAATGGGTCTGGCTCTGCCGCTGGAAAGGCGAGAACCCGACGTCTTTCCCCGACTGGGTGGACCACGCGACGTTCGCGTTCCTGCAGGCGAAGCTGACGGAAGTCGAGACGGAGCGTCGAGCGTTCCTTGCGTCGCTCAACGAGGAGCGACTTCAGAGCGAGCTGCAGTACCGGACACTCAACGGTCAGGAACACCTCACGCGGTTGCTCGACCTCTTTCTTCACGTAGTCAACCATTCGTCCTACCACCGCGGCCAGCTCACCACGATCCTCCGGCAGATCGGAGCCACGCCCGTATCGACCGACATCATCATCTACAGAAGAGAACTGCAGACGCGGAGCAGTTGAAGATCCGTCGCTCGAAGCTGCGAGCGGAACTCCTGGTTTCAGCCGAAGTCTCCCGTCGGTTATCCTGACTGCACCAAATCAATGGGAATGCCTGACGGACCGAACCGGAAGGCGTTGTGGTGCCGGACAACGGGTGAGGGCGACGATGCGACTGGCTGCCGGTTCTACTATCGGACCGTACGAGATCTCCGGGCCGATCGGAGCGGGTGGAATGGGAGAGGTCTACCGCGCCCGCGACAGCCGTCTCGGACGTGAGGTGGCCATCAAGGTTCTTCCGCCTCAGGTGACCGCCGACCCAGACCGCATTGCGCGATTCGAGCGTGAGGCGCGCAGTTCTTCCGCGCTGAATCATCCCAACATCATCACGATCCACGAGTTCGGGGTCGCCGGCGAGGACCGCTACATCGTCATGGAACTGGTGAGGGGCGAATCGCTTCGCGACCTGATCGCCCGCGGTCCCGTACCTCTCAAGAAGCTCTTCGCCATCGCAACGGGAATCGCCGAGGGGCTCGCCGCCGCGCATGCCGCTGGTCTGGTTCATCGCGATCTGAAGCCCGACAACCTGATGCTGACGCCGGAAGGGACGCCGAAGATTCTCGACTTCGGACTCGTCAGAAATGCGGCCGCTCCACTCCCTGGAGATTCGCCCACAGAGGTGAAGGTCACCAACAGCGGAGTGGTGCTCGGCACGATGACCTACATGTCTCCCGAGCAGGCGAGAGGAGAGAGTCTCGAGATTCAGTCGGACCAGTTTTCGCTCGGAGTAATTCTTCACGAGATGGCGACAGGAACGCATCCGTTTCGCCGCGCCAATCCGTACGAAACGCTCGCGGCAATCAATCGCGACGAGCCTCCGCCGCTCGGAGAAAACTTTCCGGACCCCTTCGTCTGGATCGTAGAGCGGATGCTGGCGAAAAGCCCGCAGGAGCGTTACGCATCGACGACCGACCTCGCACGCGATCTCGCTTCCCTGCGCGATCGCCTCGGGGGAGGATCGGGCGTCATCCGATCGCGCGCGACGACGCCCCGTTCGAAGTTTCCTCGTATCGCGCTCGTGGCCGCGGCAGCGGCGTTCGCCGTTCTCGCTTCGTTCGTGGCGGTGACGGCCTGGAACAGCAGGGCTCCAAAGGGACTCGTCACACCACTTCAGGCGCAACTGACCACCTCTCAAGTCACTCCGCAGTTCGGAGAAGTGGCGATCCCGACGACGATTTCCCCAGACGGTACACTTCTCATCACTGCCGCAGCAGGCAAGCTCTGGCTCTCGGATCTCGCCTCCGGCACGATGAAGCTGATCGCCGAGAACGGCTTTGCTCCCGCCTGGTCGAATGACGGCCGCTCCATCGCGTTCTTCGCGGACGGCGCTCTCAAGACGATGCCTGTCGAAGGAGGTCCCGCCCGAACGATCTGCAAGGCACTCCCGGAAGGGACGCCGTCGTGGCATGGCGACACAATCCTCTTCGCCCAGTACTCCGGCGGGCCTGATCGTGCGGGCTTGTACCAGGTCAGCTCTACCGGCGGCAATCCGGAGCGGCTGCTCTCGGCTGAGATGACTCCGCAAGGCGCCGCTCTGCCATGGTGGCCGCAGTTTCTGCCGGACGGCAAGCGATTTCTCTACATGGTTTTCGTCAGCAGGAAAAGCGGCGACGGGATCGATCACCGCCTTCTGATCGGTTCATTGGACGGCTCTCCCTCACAGGAGGTTGGTCCAATCGACTCCCGCGCCGAGTTTGCGGACGGTCACCTGCTCTACGTGCGCGACGGGACGCTGCTCGCGCACCGTTTCGACGTCCGGTCGGCGCGACTCGAGGGTGAAGGCATACCGCTCGTGGACAATCTTCACTACTTCCGCTCGACCGGGATGGCCGCGTTCAGTGTGTCCCGTAACGGGATTCTCGCCTGGCGTTCGGCACGCACTCCGGTGCGTCTTGCCTGGCTGGATCGAAGCGGCACCGAGATCGAGTCGATCCACACCGGCCTGTACGACAGCGGAGGGCGGCTCTCTCCCGACGGTAGTCGCTATGCGGTGGGCCTCGTCGATGCGCGACAGGGAATCAACGACGTCTGGATCTATGACCTGAACCGCAGCAGCTCAGAGCGTTTCACGTTCGACCTTCTCGATCAGAAGGCGCCCGTCTGGGCGGCAGACGGCCAGAGTCTCTACTATCGGAGCGATGGGCAGGGCGGTCCGCCGGACATTCTCATCAGGGGGCTCAGCGAAGCCAGGTCGCGGGTTATTCATCGCGGCCCGAGCGTCGAGCAGCCGGAAGATGTCTCCGCCGACGGTCGATGGCTGCTCTTCACGATTTATCAGGGGGTCTACGCCGACATTCACGTGCTGAATCTCGAAACGCTCGAGACACGCCCCTTCGCAGCGACGCCCTTCAACGAGTTCTCTCCTCGGTTTTCACCGGACGGTCGGTGGGTCGCTTTTGCATCGAACCTGTCCGGTCGGTCCGAGATCTACGTCCGTCCGTTCGAAGGAGACGCCGCGGCTACTCGCGTTTCACGCGACGGCGGAACGGCTCCCCGCTGGAGCCGTGACGGGAAGGAGATGTACTTTCTCGGCGAGGGCGGACGCCTGATGACAGTTCCCTTCGATGGCTCATTCGGCAATCCTCGGATGCTCTTCCAGGCCTCCGACGCCCTCACCTTCGAGCCCGATGCCACCGGAGAACGCTTTCTGGTTCATCTGGCCGAAGGAACGCGCGAAGCACCCGTGAATCTACTGATCAACTGGCGCGAGAGGTTGAAGCGGTAGAAGGGGCGGGCGCGCGGCCTCGCAGAGTTTCCTCCAGTCTGAGGCTTTACGGCCTGCTAATGCACGCTCCCGGCCTGCTCCTCACCAGTACGTAGCTTGCGAGGCCCCTCGCATGCCCACCCACACGCCTGCTCGGGGTGACGTGATCGGGCACCATAGCGCCGTAGGTGCGTCGTAGCTGTAGCCCAGGGCGCAAGCCCTGGGAACCGCGGCGTAGTGGCTTCAGCCCCGTAGGGGCGTCGGACCGCCGACAGAGTCAGTTCGCGTGCATCGCGCCATCGGTCACGGCAGTAGGTCCATCGCCCCTTCGGGGCTCCCCCGATGACGGCCTGATTCCCAGGGCTTGCGCCCTGGGCTACAGCTACGACGCTCCTACGGAGCTAGCACCTCTCCCCTGAAACGCACCAAGGGCGGCCTTGCGGCCGCCCTTCGCGTTACCACCCCGGATGCTCCCGGCGGGCCTTTGCCATTCGCCGTCCCTACGAGCACCCGCTCGTCGAGCCACAGTTGAGGCATTTGTAGCAGGCGCCGTTGCGGACCATGATCGATCCACACTCGCTGCAGGACGGCGCATCCTGCTGATAGAGGAACGTACCGGCTTTCGCTGAATTCGGTTTGTCGGCATCACGCGGCGGCATGACGAAGCCGACGACCTTCGTCGGATCGGAGGCGACGGGAGCCGGCGTAGCGGTTGCTGCCTGGACGTTGTCGATGAAGGCGACGTCGCTCGCGGTCGGCGTGGTCACATTCGTCGAGGCCGGGCGCGCCGGTGGCGCTTCACCCATCATCGACGCGTCGTCGCGCAGAATTACCCCTGCATGCTCCTGGCTCTCGCGGCTGAGGAACTTGCTCGCGAGCCACTTGAAGATGTAGTCCATCACCGACTTCGCCATCGGAATCTCGGGGTTCTTCGTGAAGCCCGACGGCTCGAACCGGGTGTGCGTGAACTTGTCGACCAGAAGCTGCAGCGGCACACCGTGCTGCAACGAAAGCGAGGTCATGGTGGCGAAGCTGTCCATCAGTCCCGAGATCGTCGAGCCTTCCTTCGCCATCGTGATGAAGATCTCGCCCGCCGTTCCATCCTCGTACTTACCGACGGTGATGTAGCCCTCATGACCTCCGATGGAGAACTTGTGCGTGATCGACTCGCGCTCGTCCGGCAGCTTCCGGCGCACTGCGGTCGGCGAGACGCCGAGTGCCTCGAGTTTCGCCTTCTCCTTGCCGGTCGACAGCGGCTGCGAGCGTTTGCAGCCATCGCGATAGACAGCCACTGCCTTGAGGCCGAGCTTCCACGCCTCGTGATAGGCATTCTCGATCTCTTCGACCGTTGCGCTGGGCGGCATGTTGATCGTCTTCGAGATCGCTCCGCTGATGAACGGCTGGACCGCACCCATCATCCTGAGATGACCCATGTGATGGATCGAGCGCGTCCCGTTCGCCGGCTTGAACGCGCAGTCGAAAACGGTGAGGTGCTGGTCGAGCAAATGCGGCGCCCCTTCGATCGTGTCGTTCTCGTTGATGTACTCGACGATCTCTTTCGCCTGCTTCGCGTCGTAGCCGAGACGCTTGAGCGCGGTCGGAACGGTGTTGTTCACGATCTTGAGCATCCCGCCCCCGACGAGCTTCTTGTACTTGACCAGAGCGATGTCGGGCTCGATGCCTGTGGTGTCGCAGTCCATCATGAACGCGATCGTGCCGGTCGGTGCGAGCACCGAAATCTGCGCGTTGCGGTAACCATGCTCCTGGCCGAGGGCGTAGGCCTCATCCCAGACCTTGCAGGCGGCATCAGCGAGATCAGCGGGAAGCGACCGGACGTCGATCCGGTAGGCCGACCTGCGATGCTTGTCGATCACCCGGAGGAACGGCTCTTCGTTGACCTTGTAGCCCTCGAACGGCCCGACCTTCCCCGCGATGCGCGCCGACTGTGAGTACGACTCACCGGAAAGGATCGACGTCAGTGCCGCGGCGTACTGCCGCCCTTCCTCGGAATCGTACGCAACGCCGCGCGCCATGAGCAGCGCGCCGAGGTTCGCGTAGCCGATCCCGAGCGGACGGAACGCGTGCGAGTTCTTCTCGATTGCCGGGGTCGGATACGAGGCGTAGTCGACGACGATCTCCTGCGCGGTGATCACGGTACGCAACGCCGCGCGGTAGGACTCCACGTCGAAGCCGGTCGTCTCGCTGTAGAACTTCATCAGATTCAGCGACGCGAGATTGCAGGCGGAATCGTCGAGGAACATGTACTCCGAGCACGGATTCGACGCGTTGATGCGGGCAGTATTCGGGCAGGGATGCCAGTCGTTGACGGTCGTATCGAACTGCATGCCGGGATCGCCGCAGACCCAGGCTGACTCCGCCATACGCCGCATCAGATCGCGTGCCTTGTAGGTCCCGGTGATCTGATCGTGATCGGTCACTGCACGTGTGTGCCAGTCACCATCCTGCTCGTAGGCGCGCATGAACTCGTCGGTCACGCGAACCGAGTGGTTCGCATTCTGGAACTGCACCGAGTCGTAAGCACCGCCCGGAGCGTTGAACGCCGGGTTGTAGCCAGCCTCGATCAGAGCCCAGGCTTTCCGCTCTTCCTTCTCCTTCGACTCGATGAAGTCGACGATGTCCGGATGATCGGCGTTGAGGATCACCATCTTGGCGGCGCGACGCGTCTTGCCGCCCGACTTGATGACACCGGCGAACGAGTCGTAGCCCTTCATGAACGAGACCGGCCCTGAGGCGGTACCGCCACCGGCCAGGAGCTCGCGCGATGAACGGATGCTCGAGAGATTGGATCCGGTGCCGGAGCCGTACTTGAAGAGCATCCCCTCGGTCTTGGCGAGGCCGAGGATCGAATCCATCGTGTCCTGCACCGAGTTGATGAAACAGGCCGAGCACTGCGGCTTCTCTTCGATCCCTACGTTGAACCAGACCGGCGAATTGAATGACGCCATCTGGTAGAGAAGGATGTGGGTCAGCTCGTCGCGGAACGTGTCGCCGTCTTCGACCGAGGCAAAATAGCCGCCTTCGCGTCCCCACTGCGTGATCGTCCGGACGACGCGGCCGATCAGCTGGCGGACCGAGGTCTCGCGGTCCGGGGTATTGAGATGACCGCGGAAGTACTTCGAAACGACGACGTTGGTCGCCATCTGCGACCAGAACTTCGGCATCTCGACATCCTTCTGTTCGAAAACGATCCCGCCGCTCTCGCTCGAGATTCCGGCGGTGCGGTTCTCCCACTCACAGGTGTCGTATACGTCGACACCTGGCTTCGTGAAATAGCGATCGATCTCGATACCGCCTGTTTTCGTCTCCTTCTTCGCGGCCTTGTTGCTTTTCGGCGGGGACGTGCGTGAGCGGACCGACAAATCGATGGACGTCATGGCTCTACTCTCCTTCTCTCAATCATCTGTAGAACAAAAAAAGTAGAGGAGGGCAGCTCGATTGTCGTGGCGAAGGAGACCAGCCGTTAGAGTTCTGCGGACCTTTTTTCAGATCTCTGCCGGAGCTCCGGTGTCCCTCGATCGAACTTCCATCCCCTACCTCCCCCATCACTGCCGCTGGCGTTCGCCCCCTCACCTCTGCGGGGAAAAAGCGCCGGAAGCTACATCACACAACCACGCGTCGCCGGTGCTCGGCCTGCGCCGAGACCCGGTGCCCTCATCGAAAAATCGGTCGGACCGAGGCAGCCGAAGGGGTTCTGGGAACTGCCGACTTGACCTTGACCGTCACTTGATAATCCCGAATCTGGAGAGATACGGAACGAAGCTCCGGACGAGTTGCAGGACGAGTCGATTGCTTCAGATCCTTCATGGTCCTCCCTCACTTCCGATGTGTTGTTGTTGTGGGTGACAAGCTACGCCGGTGAGGAGAGGTTGTCAAGAGTGGGACCCCCATATCTTGTGGTCGTTCCGAATGTCACCACTATTAGCAGCGTAAGTTCTATTTTTAGAGTCATTTGCATGGCTGCGCCTGCCATTCTCGATCACCTCGTTTTCCACTGCTGATCCACCGCTTATCCGCCGTCTCTCGACAGCTTTTCCGCAGGGTTTGCACAAGGTCGAAACAGGCCAAAACCTCAGAAAATCCACCGCTTTTCCGCCGGTTTTGCACCTCTTTTACGTGTGCTTTATCAACAACCATTTGACGCCTGTTTTCATCAGGATTTTCGTAACCTTTCCTGAGAAAATAGCGGACACAGCCAGAAAGAAAATTGCGACAGGGATGCGGGAAGAGGCGATCTGCGGAAAAATGAGTCGTGGGCAGCCTCCGCTACCACCCGTTGCGGTCCATGAGCCGTATGCACACGAAATGTGGCACGTGGAACATTTCACACCGTCAAAAGGAACGTCCGCGGCTGCTGCCGGCAGAAGCCGGCAAGGGAGAGTAAGTTTTTTGCGGACTGCGCAGGGCGGAGGACGCATATTCGTCAACGCGTCTCGCCATCTGTTTGTCGCCCTCTCCCCGCGATTAGCGGAGAGGGTGAAGGCCGGGTGGGGGGCCGCGCCACACGCTACAACTCGCGCCTTCGGGTTCGGTGGGCGAGACCTCGCGTGCGGCAGGCGAGGACGCCTGCGCTACGAACGGCACGGCCGCACCCCTTACGAAGGTCCGATCACCCCACGTCGATCACGGCGGTCAGAACTCGCCGGTCGCTCCCGCGCCGCCGAAGCCTCCACCGCCGACAGGACGCGTCTCGGGATCGGTCGGCGCGGTCTGCGATGTCTGCGTTGCGGCGACCACACTCCCGCCGATCTCGAGCACCTCATCCATCGCGGTAACGTTCAGAGGTGCCAGAACGAAGCCCTCGGTCCGGTCGCGCAGCGCTCGAGAAACCAGCCACGCCAGTGCCAGCAGGAATCCTCCCCCGAGACCGAACGCCAGCTCGGGTGGCGTCCTCGCAAGCTGCGCAGCGAGAACGGCCGCCGAGGCGAATCCAACGCCGGCGACCGCGAACATCGCGTGATGCCTGCGTATGACCGCGAGCGTGAGAGCCAGCGTTCCCAGGACGGCGTACAACCCCAGACTGACGGTGCGCCAGACAGGCCCTGCGACGAACCAGGCGGCTAGAGGCATTCCGACTGCCGTCACACACCAGAGCCACTCTGTCGATGGGCGCTCCCATCGCCGCCCCAACAGAATCATCGAGAGCGCGGACAGGACGACGGCAAAGAGAAATCCGAGATCGAAACGGCTCTCGAACCAGATCATGACGAAGATCGCGGCCAGAAAGCCGAAGAGCGGATTGCGAACGCGGAACGCGGCGATTCCTGCCGCAGCCGCCAGCACGAGCAGGGCTTCGGGTGAGCCCGTACGCGGCAGTTCGGTTACCAGCGCGAGGAGTCCTCCGAGCCACAACGCTGCCTCGACTCCCGTCCGGCCGTAGCGGCGTTCGCGGATCAGATACTCGCCGAGGGCGAGACTCCCGGCACCGGTGACGAGACCAGAACGGCTGAGTGCGTAGAACGCGCCGATCCCCACCATCGTGAGCACGAAAAAGACCGCCTGAACGATCAGTCCATTCGAGCGCCAGCCGGTGACGAGCTGCGATCGCAGAGCGGTCAGCACCTCTCCCGCGATCAACTCCTCACGACGCCATCGTTCTGCACGCTCCAGCAGCAGCGCGATGCGCTCCTCCGCGGACGTCATACCGCCGACTCCCGGAAACGCGCATGGATCGCAATCAGCGCGGCGATCGCTCCGGCCATCGATCCTAAGATGATCAGAAAGGAAATCGTCTCGTTGCGCCCGCCGATCAGGTGGAGCAGCAGGACGTCGGTGGCGATTACCGCATAGATGAATGCGTAGAGTACGAACGCCTCCCGGCGCACATGAAAGCCCCACCGAATGACACCGGCGGCGATCGCGATCGTGAGGAGACATCCGACGACACGCGCGGTGTCGTCACTCATGAGCGCCACGCCACCTGCGAGCGCGAGATTCGCTGCGAAGTGCTCGAACACGGTGGTGAAGATCGTCCCGCGATGAACGCGCTGATCGACCAGGCGCCAGATCACGACGATGCCCGCGCATGCGAGGGCGCGCAACCCATGTTCGACCGGCTGGATCCACATCGACGACGCCGACCGCTGCTCGATTCCCATCCAGGCAGCCAGCGCCACGATCGAGAGCGAGAGCAGCGTGCGGGAGCCAAATCGGTAGGCGCCCACCCCATGCACCAATGCCAGCAGAATGAAGTGCCTGTGCCATCCGTCGCCAAAGAGTTTGAACTGTGTCTCGATGAACGCAACGTCAGCCGACACCAGCAGCGCCCCGAGAAGAAGGACGTAATCGTCGATGAGGGATTCACGATCCCGCCGCACCCACACCCACGCGTAACAGGCGGCAGCAATCACCCCGATCCCAATCGCAAGTGCCAGTGGTCCGATCCGGTCGAGGTTGTTCTTGAGCACCATGCCGGCCGCAGTCGCGAGCAGCACCGCACCGGCCCAGGCGGCGATTCGCACCTCCGGTTGCAGCGAGAAAACGCTTCGCCGCTCGCGCGCAATCAGCACGTTGGTCGTACTGTCGCCCAGCATCGGCCGGAGAGACTCGACCTCTGGTTCGAGAGAGAGCAAGAGAGAAGTGTAGCGGAGTCGGCCGTGCCTGACAGGAAGAGTAATGGATTCGAGAGTCAAAGACCGGGCGCGGGCTCGGGCCCGGGCGCGGGCCCGGAAAGGACGTCGCAATGGCGTAATTTAAGCCCACTAAGGCTGTCGCACTGAGCGAGTGACGGCGCGGTGCGTCGCGACTGAGAATGATGACGAGAACCCGCCTGTCATCCCGAGCAAGTGACGGCGAGGCGCCGCGACTGAGGGAAAGAAACGCGAGTCGGTCGTGCGCGAAGGCGCACGGGGTTTTGTAGCGCAGGCGTCCTCGCCTGCCGTATCGCGGACGTCCTCGTCCGCACGGGGCGTCTCGCCCCCCGCACCCGCAACTTGCACGTG
>DASVLC010000248.1:0-2460 GCA_036385045.1 Thermoanaerobaculia bacterium
GTCCTCCGCCCCTTCCGCCCTCACGCCCGCCCACGGGGCTCCGGCGGCTCGGGATGACAGGGGGTTTTGCGGCGCGGCGGAACGGAGGGCGCTGTTGGCGGGTCGCGCTCCAAGCCCCCCTTCACTCTTCACCCTTCACCCTTCACTCCACCGCTCCGACAACCAACTCGACAACCCCGTTAGGCTGTCCTTTCGAAACAAGCCGCGTGGTGGTCCGCACCGGCCTGCCGTATTTCGTCTCAAACCGGGAGAAGTCGACGTCTGACGGCACGGTCAGATGGAGGCGCAGTGTCGCAGGCAGGGTCTTGCTGTCCAGGGTGACCTTCGCGCGGCCGACGACGAAGGCCGGGTCGTGCTGGTCGAACGACTTCAAATGTGCATCCTTCGCCATGTTCGCGATCTCACCGATGGGAAGGCTGGCGATGCCGCCGAGGGCGAGACCCCAGGCGACGCCGAAGGCGGTGCCGAACAGCTTTGCGAGCGCTTTGTCGACCTTCGAGGTCTGATGGATGGTGATCACTTCCACCACCAGCTCGAAGGTCCCCGCTACCTCTTCCTTGAAAAGAACGCGCTCGGAGTAGCCGTAGGCCTCTCCGGTCTGAGGGTTCGTCCCGGTCGTAAAGTCGATCGGACTGGCGTCGGCGAGTCTGATCGCCTTGAGGGCGGTGACGGTGTGCACATTCGGGCGCGGGTAGAGAAGCTGCGCCGAGATGAGGGACGATGCAACCTTCTTCCCGAGCTCTCCGTTTTCTTCGACCTCGATGCGACCGAGCTGGATCTCGATACCCTTCATAGTGGACCTCTATGTATGGATGAAGGATACGACGCGCCCCTGCTCCGCGATTCGCTTTGCCGCCACCTCACAGTTATACTTAGTCATCAATCCTGGAAGGTAGACCAAAATGAGACATGCACTCGCAGCAGTGATCCTCGCCTGTGGCCTCGCCGCAACTGCCCACGCCGACGTAACGATTCGTCAGACAACGACTGGCAAGGGCCTCGGGATGTCCGGAACGACTTCGGGCGTCACCTACATCAAAGGCAACAAGATGCGCACCGACTCGGTCATGCGCGGCACGACGATGTCAATGATCTTCGACCTCGATACGCAGAAGCTCTACTCGTTCGACTCGAAGAAGAAACAGGCCGAGGTCTGGGACATGGCGGCCTTCGCCGAGGAACTCGGAAAGAGCATTGATGCCTCGGGCACGGTCGCGTCTTTCAAGGCGAACGGCCAGAAGAAGGACGTCGCTGGGAAGTCTGCTGACGGCTACGACATGCAGATATCGACGAAGGCGGGAATGGGTGGCAACCAGGAAATGATGATGACGATCACCCTGGAAGGACCTGTCTGGATGGTGAAGGGAGCGCCCGGCGCTACCGAGTATGCAAACTTCTACAAGGCCGCGGTTGAGAAGGGATGGATCTTCAGCGACCCACGCGGCGCGAAGGCGCAGCCAGGCCAGGCAAAGGCCATGGCGCAGATGTATCGCGAAGTCGCCGCAGCCGGCGGCATCGCCTACCAGACCGACATGAACATCAAAATGTCGGGCGAAGGTCCGATGGCCGGACTGATGGGCCGCATGGGCAACATGTCGATGGCGACGGTCGTCGATTCGATCGAAACGGGCGCGCTGTCCGACGACCTGTTCGTCGTGCCGGCGGGATACAAGGTTACCGAGCGGAAGTAGTGACCGCGGGGGTCGCGCGGCTCGCGCGATCCCCGCCGGCCCCCCGGCCGGCGCTGGGCTTTGAAGGAGCCGACCGGATTCCGGGCGCGGGGGGCGAGACGCCCCCTGCGGACGAGGACGTCCGCGGTACGGCAGGCGAGGACGCCTGCGCTACGCTTCGCCGGCATCGCGCGCGTCTAGCGCCCCTCGTCCCAAGCCTAACTCCTGTCATCCTGAGCCATGCAAGGCGCGACGCCGCGACTTGGAACGATGACAAGAACGCGCCTGTCATCCCGAGCCGCCGGAGCCCCGTGGGCGGGTGGTGGGTGTGAGGGGCGGAGGACGGAGAGGGATCCCTGCCGACGACCCATCACCGCGCAGTGCCCATGACCCAAAGCATGCTCGGCGTTCGTACATCCTGGGTCGTCGACTCAGGGATCCCTCGCCACCCACCCGCCGCCCGCTCGGGATGACAGGCCACTTTCCCCGCGGAACTCCCGAGGAACCCCGAGGGCGGGGGTGCGGGCGGGAGGGGTGGAGGACGGTCGAAGGACCCCCTCATCGCGCGCTGTTGCGGTGCAACCGTCAGGATCTGTCAGTCGTTGCGAGAAAGCGTACCTGTCATCCCGAGCAATTGACGGCGAGGCGTCGCGACTGAGGGAAAGAAACGCGAGTCGGTCGTGCGCGAAGGCGCACGGGGTTTTGTAGCGCAGGCGTCCTCGCCTGCCGTATCGCGGACGTCCTCGTCCGCACGGGGCGTCTCGCCCCCCGCACCCGCAACTTGCACGTG
>DASVLC010000249.1:0-9807 GCA_036385045.1 Thermoanaerobaculia bacterium
GTCAGGACTGCCGCATTCTGGCCACGATTACGCTCGTGCGTGACGACGCGCGCATTCAGCTCAACCAACACGGCCGCCGAGTCATCGGGCGACGCATCGTTCACGAACACGATCTCGAACGGCACGGACATCGAGCCCGCGATCCGCGCGACGAGCTCACGCAGCGTCGATGCGTTGCCGTACACCGGCACGATCACCGACACCTCCGGTGTCACACCGACACCTCGACAAGAGACACCAGCGCGTCGCGATTCGCGAGGAGTTCCGCGGAGGAGCGCTGCCGCGTGACTTCGATCTCCTCCCGCAGCGCACGCACGACCTCGGCCACGCCGTACCGCTGCGCGTCGCGGCGAAAGGAGCGTCGCACAAAGCTGAATGTACACTCGAGACGGACCATCTCACTGATCAGCAGACGGCAGGGGATTGGAGCGCCGCCGGCCGGATGGGTCAGTCCCGCGAATCCAAACGGCCTCGGACACGCGCGGCGTACGTTCTCGATCGTGCCGTCGGCGACGGACGTGAAGATGTTCGCCACGCCTCGATCGATGGAAAGATCGTTCAGTCCGACGTACACCCGGGAAAGGGGGAGTGAGCAGAGGTCTGCCGCGATCCGTACCGCATCCGTCGTCTCGATCAGGATGCCAAGCGGACAGCGTCCGTCGATCAGCCGGAGCACGCGAGTCACGTCCTCTACGCGGCGTACCATCGGCAGGAGGATTTCCGTCGCACCGCCTCCGATCGCCTCCTCGACCTCGCGCTCGCTCGCATCGCCGGTGCCGTGAATCCGCACGAGGATCGGCGCATCGATCGAGCGTCGCAGCCGGACGAGATCCTCGAGTGTGTCGTGATTGACTTCCGTGTCAGCGCAGGACTGGCGCTGCTGTTTGCCGAGGTGCTCCCAATCTACGACCAGGCCATCGATTCCGGCGGCGAGCGTTTCGCGCGCGTAGTCCACGTCCGTGGTGAATAGGTAGAGTTCCAATCAGGGTTCCTTGACGGCAACGAGCGCCAGTGACGATCCGACCGGGGGGCGCAGCAATCGCGGAAGACGCAGTTCGAGACGATTGACGGCGAGGAGGATGCGGTTCAACCAACGCGGCGGCGCATCTTCGAAGTCGCGTGCGGCGACGCTTTTCCGCCTTGTGAGCCGCGACAGCAGAACCATCGGCAGGAGCACGAACTGGAACCCGCGCAGGTGACGGAGGCGGAAGCCGTGGCGCGTGAGCAGGTCGCGAACCATCGCGCGGCTGTAGCGGCGGCGATGTCCTGCTGCTTCATCCCGAACGCTCCAGAGTGCGCGCACTGCGGGAACAGTGGCGATCAGGCGTCCGCCGCCACGCAACACGCGCGCTACCTCGGCCAGCATCGCGTCGTCGTCAACGTGCTCGAGGACGTCGAGCGCGAGGATCACGTCGACACTCGAGGTGCGTAGCGGAAGCGACGTCGCATCCCCCTGCAACATGCCGCGCGTCAGCTCCTCGATATGGATATCGACACCGACTCTGCGCACGCCGGCGCCTGCGAGCGAGAGACTCGCGCCCGTTCCGCAGCCGACGTCGAGCAGGGTCTCGCCCTCGCGGAGCTCGCGTTGAAGCAACGAGGCCACGAGCTCGCGTCGGGAGACGAACCAGAAATGCCACGACTCGATGCGACGCAAGGCTTCGAGCCGGGCGATAGAAAAGGCGATAGCGGACACCCCTGGTCAATGATACAACGCGCCTCGTGCGTGGACACTGGCGGGAAACCGCGCTCTGGACGCTCATCGCCGCCGTGCTCGTGGCATGGCTTGCGCGGAAGGGCATCACCACCTATTTCTTCGCCGAGGCGTTCGTTTACCTCGGCTCTTACCGCGAGGCCGGAGACAGTTTTCTCGGCGCGCTCGTGCGGCCACACGCTCACATCTTTTTCCGTCCATCGATCTGGGCGGTGAACCTCGCATGGAACCTCATCGCGCCGCCTGACGCGCTGCTCTATCACCTGCGCAACGTGGCGCTCATCGTCATCAACGCGATGCTGCTGCACCGGCTGCTTCTGCGTCTGGTTCCGGATCGCTTCGGACGCGGCGTGGCAATGGCGTTCTACGCGATCTCGAAGGTCCATCTGACGACCATCGGATACGTGGCGACGTTCAGCACGATCCTCCTCCTGTTCGCCACGCTCTCTATGTTCCTTGCCTTCTGCCGCTGGCTCGAGCAAGGGCGCCGCGCCGATTTCATTGTGACGATTTTCTTCGCTACTTTTCTCGTCTTCTCCAAGGACTACGGAGCGGTCGCCGTGCTCCTCCTGCCGTTCCTGGCGTGGGCTCGAGGAGCGGCGGTACGGGCTGCGATCCGCCCATTCGTGATTCCTCTGGTCATTGTCATCGTTACGTACGGCGGCATTCGCGCGTGGGTGGCTCCGCCACCGGCGCGGGGCCCTTATGAGCCACGCGTCGATGCACGGGTATTCGCCCGGAAGTCGGTCCAGGCCGCGACAACGCTTGCGAATCTGTCGCTGTTCGAGGCAGAGGGACGGACGGGAGCGCGCGGCCTGACGCGACTCGTGTGGCCGGATGACTCTCGCGGCGGCCGCCGTGCCGAGGCGATCGTCCTGCTCGCATTCCTCGCGTTCGTCGGCGCATTGACGTGGCGCGCGCGTCCGCCGCTCGCGTTGATCGTATTCTGCGTAGCGTGGGGCGGGCTCTTCTTCTCACCGACGATGCTGGGGCGGAACGAGCAGCTCTACTACCACAATGATCTCGTCGCCGCAGTCGCGGTGCTCCTCGGCGCGGCGGCGGCGGTCGCCTGGCGTCCGGTGGTCGTTGCGATCCTGGTCGTGCTCGCGCTGAATGCCGAGGTGAGCCAGCGCTCGATGCGCTACAGCTGGTACGACCTGTCCGAGGCGCTGCGGCCGCTCGACGGAATCGTCGAGCGGTACCGGACGGCGCCGATCACCAGCATCGTCTTCGTCACCGACGATCCTCCGCTCTGGAACTTCGCGCTGCGAGCCGACGGGCTCGCGCCGTTTGTGCAGACGCTGGCCGGCAAGCCTGAACTCGAGGTGCGCGTGGTCGACCGCCGCGAGGGCGTGGGGGAGGCGGGGCTGGTGATCGATGTGGATCGCGGGTTCAGAGTGGCGTCAGAGGAGCGATAGACGAAGCCCTCACGTCCCCATCACCAGCCCGCCATCGACGGAGAGCACGGCTCCGTTAACGAATGACGCGGCATCGCTGCCGAGCCAGACGTAGGCATTCGCGATGTCCTCAGCTGATCCCATACGTCCCATCGGCGTGTGCTGCGCCATCGAGTCGAGCATCTTCTGCGGCATCGAGCGCACCATGTCGGTGGCGATGAATCCCGGTGCGACGCAGTTCACCCGGATGTTGTAGCGCCCCAGCTCACGCGCCCAGGTCTTCGTGAAACTGATCACTCCTGCCTTCGCCGCGGCGTAGTTGGTCTGGCCGAAATTGCCGTAGAGACCGACGATCGAAGAGGCGCTGAGAATCACTCCACCTCCCCGGCGGATCATGTACGGAACGACCGCACGAGTGCAGAAGAAGACTCCGCGCAGATTCACGTCGACGATCGCGTCGAAGGTCGCATCGTCCATTGTCGAGACGACCTCGCCATCCTTCCACTTCACGAGCTGCGCATCGCGGACGATGCCGGCGTTGTTAATGAGGATGTCGATACCTCCATGTTCCTGGACGACGCGAGCCGCCGCCTGCTCGACAACCTCACGGCTCGTGACGTTCACGGAAGGATTTCCGCTGACGTCCCACGAGACGACGGTCGCCCCTTCCCTCTCGAAACCGTCGACTGTGGCGCGGCCGATCCCGGCACCGCCTCCGGTCACGACTACTACCTTGCCCTTCAGATTGAGGTCCATCCATCCCCCTGCGCGCCCTGCAGGCGGCATCTGCCGAGCGCAATGCTAGCCCGCCTGGGGGTGTTCCTACTCGCGTTTCTTTCCCTCAGGCACGGCACCCCCTTCCTTGCCTGGCTTTTAAGAAACTTCCAGGGGTTATGCGGGGTTGAGCGCGTGACGGCCATGTGCGGAGGCCACCCTGACGCGAATTGCTCACGATGCTCACAACCTCGGGGATTCTATCACCAGACTTGTCGCCCCTCTCCCCGCGATTCTAGCGGGGAGAGGGTGGCCCTGAGCGAAGCCGAAGTGGCGGGTGAGGGGCTGCGCCATCGGCAACACACGAGCACGTTGCGGGTGCGGGGGGCGAGACGCCCCCTGCGGACGAGGACGTCCGCGATACGGCAGGCGAGGACGCCTGCGCTACGAACCCCCGTGCGCCTTCGCGCACGACGGACCCGCATTTCTTTCCCTCAGACGCAGCGCCCCCGCCGTCCTTGCTCAGGAGAACATGCCGGTTCACACCCCGGGGTCCCCCACTCGGGATACACTTCCCGCCGCAAAGGAGCCTGCATGTTCAAACGACTGGCGAACGTCTTTCGCGGTTTCATCGGCCTGTTCGTCTCCGGTCTCGAGAAGAGAAATCCAGAGGCGTTGCTCGAGGTCGAGAAAGAGAACCTGCGGAAGCAGATTGCAAACTACAACCAGGGCCTGGCCGCGCACGCGGGGCTGTGTGAGCGGCTGATGACACAGATTCGCAAGCTCGAGCAGGAAGAGCGCGAACTGAGAGCGAAAGCGACCGCGAACCTGCGGGCCGGCAATCGCGAAGCTGCCGGCAACTACGCGGTGCGCCTGCAGACGGTCCAGCGCGAACTCGCCGAGAATCGCACGCAGCTCGAGCAGGCGGAGACGACCTACAAGGAGCTGATCAAGGCACGCGACGTCTCGGTGAAGGCGGCGCAGGCGAAAATCGAGTCTCTCCGGAGCTCGCTCGACGACCTCAAGATCAAGAAGGCGACCGCCGAACTGACCGAGATGGCCTCGGGCATGATCACCTCGATCGGCGGCTCGGGCGACACGCTCGATCGTCTGCACAAGATGGTAGAGGAAGAGCGCGAAGTGGCAGCCGGACGTGCTCGCGTCGCACGCGACTCGTTCGACATGGCCGACTTCTCGATCAAGGAAGGCGAACAGAAGGCGCTCGCCGAGATGGCGCTGGCCGATTTCGCGGCACGTGAAGGGATCACTCTCGAGCCGTCTAGCGAGGCGACGAGCAGCAGCCCGTCATCCGAACCGATCAAGTCGATGGGACCGGCGACGAGCGAATAGTTGCAGTAGCGCGTGGAGCCCATGGCTCCGCGCGCCATACAAACGGTTCGCGAGGCGGGGTGATTCAGACATCCTGCGCCTTCGAGCTCGAGTGAGACAACAGCCCTTTCGATGCGCTACCTCTGGCATGCATTCCTCGCCCGCCCCGACATTCCACTTCTGCGTCTGCCGTGGAATGCGCTCGCGGTGATCGGGGCCGGGGTCGCAGGTTTCTGGGATCCGACGATCTGGGCCGTCGCCGCCGCGGGCGAGATGATGTACCTCTTCACGATGGCTTCGAACCCCGGTTTCCAGCGTTGGATCGAAGAGCGGCGTGCCGATGCTCTGCGCGGCGACACCGAGGCGGCCCGGCACCGACTACTCGGGAAGGTCGGAGGCGCTGGACGTCAGCGCTATCGCAAGCTCGAAGTGAAACGTGAACGTCTCGAGGCGCTCTACCTGGAATCGCGTCCCGACGACCTGATGAAAGACAGCAATCGGGCAGCACTGCGGAAGCTGACGTGGCTCTTTCTGAATCTCCTCGTCGGTCAGCGCAGTCTCGCAATGGCACCCGCCTCCGAAGAGCGCGACCTGCAGAAGCAGATCGCGAAACTCGAGCAGGAGATCGCCACGGCATTGACCGATACCCTCCGTGAGTCGAAGACCGCGACTCTCAGGTATCTGCTCGAGAGGCTCGAGAACGTCCAGCATCGGACGGTCTCCTTCGCGGAGATCGACGCCGACCTTGCCCGAATCGAAGCTCAGTTCGACTTTGCGCTCGAAGAAGCGACTCTGCGCGGCCGCCCGACTGCGATTTCCGCCGACGTCGGTCTTACCTCGCACCTCCTCACGAGCTTCGACGACGATCTCTCCTCTTCTCTCCCGCCACGCATCTCGGAGTAGAGTTCACCACTCAAGAGAGCAGTCAGGGAGACCGATCGCATGCCGCTTCCACTCTGGGCCCGGAAACTCGTCTCGATGTATCAGAGTCATGCCGCAAGCCAGTTCCTGCTGTACGGGAACGTGAACGATCGATTTCTGCTCGACGCTCCCGACCGGGCCGCCCTCGGCAGCATCTACGAGTTCCTCACCCGCTCGATCCTTCCTCGCTTCGATGTGATCCTCAGTTACGACCTCGGCAACGGAGTCCGGATCGAGAAAGGTGGCGACATCGTCACCCGCTGGCCCGCTTTCAAGGAAAGCCCCGAGCTGCCGCGGGCTCCGCGACAGGCTGCCGAGTGGCTCACCCGTTTCTTTCGCTATGCGGCGAACCTCGCCGGCCTCGGCCACGATTCACCGCAGATCGCCTGCTTCATGAAAGGCGCCCATCTGATTGCCCCCGCCGTTCCCGGCTCTTTCAACTACGACCTCAGCGCACTGGCGACTCTGCTTCGCGACTGGGCCGCTGATGACCAGCTGACGCGTCACCCGATCGCCACCTTTCTGATCGCAGAGAATCTGAACGATCTCCATCCGCTGCTCGTGAACCATCCGCGCTCGGCGCCGATCGAGGTGCCGCTGCCGACCACCGCCGAGCTTCGCGAGGCTCTGCAACTCCTCTCCCTCAGACACGAGGAGGTTCTCCACGACTTCGCTCCATCCTATGAGCTCCTTGCACAACAGCTCACCGGATCGACGCTGACATCCGTCGAGACGCTGCTTCGAATCAAGTCCCACGAGCGCCAGGTGCTGCACGCCGGCGATCTGGTCGCAATGAGAAAGGAGCTCGTCGAGAAAGACTCGAACGGACTGATCGAGTTCATCGAGTCGACGCGCACGCTCGACGACTTTCACTCGCAGGAAGCGCTCAAACAGTGGCTCCGCCAGGACATCCGTCTCTGGCAACTGAACGATCTGAAAGCGATGCCGATGGGCTATCTGCTGTGCGGCCCGGTCGGCACAGGCAAGACCTACCTGGTCGAATGCCTCGCCGGCGAGGCGGGAGTGCCGGTCGTCAAGCTGAAGAACTTCCGCGACCGCTGGGTCGGAAGCACGGAGGGGAATCTCGAAAAGATCTTCCGTCTGCTAAAAGGACTCGGCCGCTGCTTCGTCTTCATCGATGAGGCAGACCAGGCTCTTGGGAAACGCGATGCCGGCACGAGCGACTCCGGACTCTCAGGCCGGATCTACGGGATGTTCGCCGAACAGATGAGCAACCCGGCGAACCGGGGGAAGATCATCTGGATTCTCGCGTCGAGCCGTCCCGATCTCATCGAGATCGACCTGAAGCGACCCGGACGGATCGACGTAAAGATCCCGATCTTCCCCGCGACGTCGGCCGAGGAAGGGTTCTCGCTCATCAGAGCGCTCGCCGCGAGGCGTGGGGTCGAACTGAATCCGGACGACTTCACGGCCATCGAACCGCTCATCCCGAGCCTCCTTACTCCGGGAGCGGCCGAGTCGATCGCCGTGAAGGTCTACCGGGCGGTAAGGACAGCCGAGCTGGCGCCGATCGACGCTCTTCGTGACACGCTCGACGAGTACCAGAGCCCGGTTCCGCACGACGTGATGGAGTTTCAGATCGCTCTGGCCGCACGCGAAGCGAGCGACGGAGAGTTCGTTCCGGAAGTCTTCCGTCATCTCCGCTGAACAAACTTTTTTACTGCTGTCGCGAGCTACAATTCATAAGCATGTCGCTCCTTGCGCAGCTGAAGACCCCCAGTACTTCGCCACGGCTCGAAGGGAAGGAGGTCCTGGTAGGTCCGGATCCGAACCTCGCCAAAGTAAAAGGCGTCATGTTCAGCGGGCGCAAACAACTGCTCGCCGAGATCGCCACGCCTGAAGAGCTCGACACGCTTTTCGAAAAGCTCTCTCCCCGCACGCGCGGCTACTTCCGAAGCCCTCTTGCCTCGAGCTGGTGCGAGTTCGAGTCCCTTATCGAACTCGATCGGACGATCCATAACGAGTTAAAGGGACGCTACCCGAATGTCCTCGCACTGATCGGCGCGGCGTCCGCGGAGCTCGGCATCGGTCGCATTTATCGCTCGCTCGATTCGGGCGAGCTCTATCAGTCGCTGGAGAATCAGGCGCTGTTCCATGACCAGTATCAGAAGTTCGGGTCGGTGAAGTTCGAACGAACGCCGAGCGGCGGCCGAATGATCTACTCCGGCTATCCCTGCTACAGCCCTGTCTACTGCGCGAGCGCCTTCGGCTACTTCCTGGAGGCAATCCTGCGTCATGGGGGGACGTCCCCCTCCGTATCGGAGTCACGTTGCCAGTGCAAAGGTGACCAGACGTGCACGTTCGACCTCACGTGGAGCTGAACGACAGCGAGCGCGATACCATGCGGGGCCATGACGAAGCGGTACGACCGTGACTACTTCAAGCAGTGGTATCACGACCGTTCCACCCGCGTGAGCTCTCACGCAGAGGTGCGGCGAAAGGTCACGCTTGCCGTTGCGATGACCGAGTACTTTCTCCGCCGGCGGATCCGGACCGTGCTCGATATCGGCTGCGGAGAAGGGGCGTGGCGACAACATCTCCTCGCGATTCGCCCGCGCACTGCGTATCTCGGATTCGATTCGTCCGACTACGCCGTCGAGCGCTTCGGCAGCAAGCGAAACATCAGGAAGGCTGCATTCGGGGAGCTCTCCTCGCACGATCTCGGCGTCTACGACCTGGTCGTCTGCTCCGACGTGATGCACTACGTGCGAGACGCCGAGTTGCAGCGCGGCATCGATACGATTGCCTCCGCGACCGACGGAGTCGCCTACCTCGAAGTCCTCACTCGAGAGGACGACATCACGGGCGATATGGATGGTTTCATCCGGCGCCCGGCCGCCTGGTACCGGCGGCTTTTCCGCTCCGCCGGGCTCACCGAGACCGGCCCGTACTGCTGGCTTTCTCCGGCATTCGAAGACGCGGTCGCCGAACTGGAGCAGCTCTGATCCGCCCATGACTCTCAAGCGCCTCAAGACCATTGCCGTCGTGATGCCGCTCGCCGGTGTCATCGTCCTCGAGATCACTCGCTTCTACGTCATCGGCCTCGTCTCGTGGGAGAAACGGCTTGCCCTCGATCTGGTCCTGGTGGCTGCGATCGTCGTCTTCACCGCCGTGATCTTCAAGTTCCTTGACGACATGCATGAGCGGCTCGTCCGCCAGAACGACGAGCTTCGCGCCCTTCACACCGCGGGGCTCGACATTTCCGGAGATCTCTCACTCGACGTGGTGCTGAAGAAGGTCGTGGAGCGTGCTCGCTCACTCGTCGGCGCTCGCTACGGAGCCCTGTCGGTAGTCGACCATGATCAGAAGATCAGCTCCTTCGTCACCGCGGGAATCTCGCACGAGCAGAGAGAGGCAATCGGCGCGCCCCCAATGGGACGTGGTCTTCTGGGTATCGTGCTCCGCCAGGGGCAGCGTCTGAGGCTCGACGACCTGGGACGTCATCCCGAATCGCACGGATTCCCAGCAAACCATCCTCCTATGCGCTCGTTGCTGGCCGTACCGATCCCCTGCAAAGGACCGTTTCTAGGCAATCTCTACCTCACCGAGAAGGAGAATGCGCCGCGGTTCACCGAGGAGGACGAAGAGACTCTGGTCAGATTCGCAGTTCAGGCGGGCCTCGCGATCGACAACGCATACCTGCACGAACAGGTCGCCGATCTTGCGGTCGCGCAGGAAAGGCTGCGAATCGCCCATGAGATGCACGACGGC
>DASVLC010000250.1:0-9740 GCA_036385045.1 Thermoanaerobaculia bacterium
GCGCAAGCCTTGGGATCAAGGCCGCTCATCCGGGCTCGACCTTCTCGTGAACCGTGTTCCCGGCCTCCGAGCCGGAGCGCCACAGGCGTCGCGCGAAGCGCTTTGGAGTGCGGCGGCCTCAGACGCCGCTTTCCAATCCCACACACGCATCCCGAAACGATCTCGAACGCCCAGGTATGGCGTTCAGGTGAACTTTCGGGCGGCTGCTCGGGCGTGAAAGCGGCGTCTGAGGCCGCCCGCACTCCAAAGCGCTTCGCGCGACAGTTGACGTTGGTCTTGTTGACGCCATTGGGGCTTGCGCCCTGGCCTACAGCTACGTCACGCCTGCGGCGCTATGTGCTGTACCAATCTGATATCTTGCCCGCCCGCTGAACCGCGCCATGCGGTTCCGGCGCGTGGCGCGAATGCGCGGCGCCGTCGGGGAGCAGACGACGATGGCTGATCGACCTTTTCTCATTCTCATCGTTCTCGATGGCTTCGGCTGCCGCAAGGAGCCGGAGTGGAACGCGATTGCGCAGGCGGAGACGCCGCGGTTCCACTCGCTCTTCCGCGAGTCGGCCTGGACGACGCTCGATGCTTCGGGCCTTGCGGTCGGCCTGCCGCCCGGACAGATGGGCAACTCCGAGGTGGGACACCTGAACATCGGAGCGGGAAGAGTGGTCGATCAGGACATCGTCCGGATCAGCAAAGCGATCGCTGCGAAGGAGCTGGCAACGAATGAGACGTTCGTCGCCGCGATCCGAAACTCGCGGTCGGTTCATTTCGCGGGACTTCTGTCGAACGGCGGCGTGCATTCTCTTCAGGAGCACCTGCACGGGATGGTTGACGCCGCAATCGAGCTCGGCGCAGAGAGCGTCTTCGTCCATGCGATCCTCGACGGCCGCGACACGCCACCGAAATCGGCGGAGACGTTCCTCGGCGATCTCATGGTGCATCTCGATGCCCGGCCGAAAGCGCATCTCTCGACGATCATCGGCCGCTATTACACGATGGATCGCGACAGGCGATGGGAGCGCGTTCAGCGTGGCTACGACCTGATGACCCTCGGCGTCGGAACCGAGACAAAAGATCCGCTAGAAACCGTCCGGCGGTTCTACGACCAGGGGATCACCGACGAGTTCATGGAACCGATCTCCGTGCTGACGGACGAGGGAGCTCATCTCGGGCGGATTGAAGAGGGCGACGCGCTCATCTTCTTCAACTTCCGCGCGGACCGGATGCGCCAGATCGTGACCGCGCTCAAAGACGACGTGTTCACCGGCTTCGAGCGCGCAGTCCGGCCGAAGGCAAAGATCCTGACGATGAATCGCTATCACGAGGAGTTCGACCTCCCGGTCGTCTTTCCGCCTCAGGCGATCCACAACAACCTGGGCGAGGTGCTCTCGCGCGCAGGGCTCAAGCAGTTCCGCATCGCCGAGACCGAGAAGTACGCGCACGTCACGTTCTTCTTCAACGGTGGTTCCGATCTCTGCTTCGAAGGCGAAGATCGGATGCTCGTTCCGTCTCCCAAGGTCGCCACCTACGATCTCAAGCCCGAGATGTCGGTCTTCGAGGTGACGGATAAGGTTGTCGATGCGATCGACTCGCGGCGCTACGACGTCATCATCATGAATATCGCGAACCCGGACATGGTCGGCCACACCGGCTTCATGGATGCCACGGTCCAGGCGGTGCAGGACACCGATGTCGCGGTCAACCGGATCCTGACCGCGGTGGAGAGAGTCGACGGGGTCGCGCTGATTACCGCCGATCACGGCAACTGCGAGCTGATGTTCGACCCTGCGACCGGCCAACCGCACACCGCGCATACGCTGAATCCCGTTCCTTTCATCCTCTTTGATGCGAAGAAACGCTTCGGCACTCTTCGGGACGGGGGGGCACTCTCGAATGTCGCTCCGACCGCGCTTGCGATTCTCGGGCTGGAACAGCCGTCCGAGATGACCGGCGAGTCGCTGCTCGTTCGCGATCCCGCGGTGGTGAGCGGGTGATCGATCCGATGGACTGCAGGAAGGAACGTTCCTGGTGATCGAAGAGCTGATTCTCGTCAGACACGGTGAGACCGTCAGTAATGTTGCCGGCATCGCACAGGGCTGGGGCGACAGTGACCTGTCACCGAGAGGTGCCGAGCAGGTGAGCCGGATCGGCGAGCGGCTGAAACGTCACGAGCCGGATGCGATCTTTTCTTCGCCGATCGGGCGCGCTATGACGACGGCACAGGCGATCAGCGACATTCTCGGTCTCGAAGTCACGACCCTCGAAGGTCTGCGTGAGATGTCCTACGGAACATGGGAGAACCGCTCGTTTCTCGACGTCAGGCGCGAGGAGAAGGAAGCCTATGAACGCTGGATCAGCGACCCCGATGCGTCGAGCCCGAAAGGGGAGTCACACACCCAGGTGAGGCGGCGACTGGAAGAGGCCATCGAGTCCGTGTCGGGAGTCAAGCGGCCGGTCCTGGTCTCACACGGTACGGCGATCCGGATCGCCGTGACGGCGCTGCTGAATCTCCCTGTGATGGCATCCATGCATTTCGCGCAGGACAATGCGGCGGTCAACGTTTTTCTGCGGCGGCCGGGTCGCTGGGTACTGAAGGTCTGGAACGACACGACACACTGCTGGGACGGCTGACGCCCTGTCCCGATTGGATCAATCATGATTCTCGAATCGATCATCGAGCAACTCACCGAGACCCTCACCTCGCGCGTGCTGGTGCTGTTCGGCCATCCGGTAGAGCGGGTCGTTCTTCAGTCGCCGCCGAAACTGGCGATGGGCGATCTGGCGACGCCGCTGCCTCTCGAGCTCGCGAAAGCGCTCAAGCGGAAGCCGCGTGAGATCGCGCAGGAGCTCGCCGACGGCTTGCAGTTGCCGCTGCTGATCGCCTCGGTGACCGTCGAAGGGGCGGGTTACCTGAACTTCCGCTTCGATCGCGGAGCGTTCACCGCCGCGCACTTCCGCAGCGTGATGGCTTCTCCGGGTCGTGGTGGCGAGCGGGTGATCGTCGAGCACACGAACATCAACCCGAACAAGGCCGCACACATCGGGCATCTTCGCAACGCGATCCTCGGCGACACCTACGTCCGCTGCTCCCGCTGGCTCGGCGATCGCGTCGAGACACAGAACTACATCGACGATACCGGCGTGCAGGTAGCCGACGTGGTCGTCGCTTTCGAGCGGCTGCAGAAGGAGACGCTCGAGGGGGTACGCGGGCACATCGCGAATGAAGAGGTTCCTTTCGACTACTACTGCTGGGATCTCTACTCGAAGATGGCTGCGTATTACGCCGCGACTCCGGAGGCGCTCGAGTGGCGGCGCGAAACCCTGCACCGCATCGAGAATCAGGAGGGCGATACCGCGGTGATGGCCGCCGAGATCGCGCGGGCGATCGTGAAGCAGCATCTGAAGACGATGCTTCGTCTCGGCATTCAGTACGACCTCCTGCCGAAGGAGAGCGACATCATCCACATGCACTTCTGGGATCGCGCCTTCGAGATGCTGAAACAGGCTGGCGCGCTGGTCCTCGAAAGTGAAGGCAAACACAAGGGCTGCTGGGTCATGAAGCTCGACGAGTCGGAGGAATTCGCCGGCATGAACGAGCCGGACAAGATCCTCGTCCGATCCAACGGTACGGTGACCTACACCGGCAAGGACATCGCCTACCAGCTCTGGAAGCTCGGGCTGCTCGACATGCACTTCCCGGTGCGGCGGTTCTCGACCTATCCCGACGGCCATGTTCTCTGGGAAACGACCCACGGCGACGATGCGGATTCCGGTGCCCCGAGGTTTGGCAGTGCGAGTCGCGTCGTGAACGTCATCGACTCGCGCCAGGCCTATCTGCAGAAGGTCGTTAAGGAAGGGGTTCGCCAGATCGGGAAAGAGAAGGCTGCCGAGAGCTCCGTCCATTTCTCCTACGAGATGGTCGCCCTCACCCCGACTACGGCGAGAGCGTTAGGCATGGAAGTGTCGGAGGAAGACGCGAGCCGGCCGTACCTCGAAATGTCCGGACGGAAAGGCTTCGGGGTCAAGGCGGACGACCTGATGGACGCGCTGGAGCGGAAGGCGACCGACGCCGTTCGTGAAGGAAGCAAGAACCCTGACGTCAGCGAAGAAGAGATGCAGGAGCTCGGCCGTCAGGTCGCAGTCGCAGCTCTCCGTTACTTCATGCTCCGTTATGGCCGTAGCAAGGTCATTGCGTTCGACTTCGATGAGGCGCTCCGCTTCGAGGGAGACTCAGGCCCGTACCTGCAGTACTCGACGGTTCGCGTACAGAACATCTTCCGCAAGATGATCGAGCGAGGCGTCGAGGCGCGGATCGAAGAGCGTCATGTCGATGACCTGACGCTGCACCAGGGTCTCACCGACGAGATGTGGGAGCTCGTTCGCCTCTCGGCCGAATTGCCCGGCGCCATCCGCCGCGGCGTCGACTCGCTCGAGCTCTCGGTCGTGACGCAGTACCTCCTCGAGCTCTGCCAGAAATTCAACAGTTTCTACCACAAGTATCCGATCCTCAATGAAGCGGACCCCATCGAACGCCAGCGCCGCGCCATCTGCGCGGAGGTGTTCAGAAGGACAATGGTAGGGGCGATGGATCTGCTCGGAATCCCGGTGCCGCAGAGGATGTGACGTGACGATTCGACTCTTGGAGCTGCCTCCCATCATGCAGAAAAGTACCGTCTGCGCAGTAGTTCTCATCATTCTCGTGGCCTGTCACTCCCAGCCTGACGAGCCGCGGGAGTCTTCCGTCGTCGAACCCGTCGCCGCCGAACAGTTTCCAATCGAAACAGACAGGACCAGCTATCTGCCTGGTGACGGTGAGTTCGGTCCCGAAGTGACGATCCTGGCGCGGTATACCTCCACTGATCCAGCACCGGTTTACATCGTCAACTGCAACGGCGCGATCGGTCACGGGTTGCAGATCAAGGTCGGGGAGCAGTGGGTCAACGCCTGGCTGACGGCAATCAATAGTTGTCTCTCGGGGCCGATCGTCCTGAATCCCGGCGACGAGCACCGGGATACGATGGTCGTCAGACCAGGAGCCGGCGTGGTGGTCTATCCGCGAGATCGTGGCGACCGGCTTCACGACGGAACCTACAGGGTCGTCTGGTACGGAGTGCTCAGCACGTACGAGCCTGCCGCCGGCTCTCTGGGCACCGAGCTGCCGCTGGAGCGGCGGGTGTCCGCGCCTTTCACCATCAGCTGGGAAGGGGCGGACTGAAGCCGTTCCGCAGCCGGGCGGCGCGAAGGTGGGCCACCCGGCTGAAGCTTCAGACCTAGAGCGAAAGATCCGGCAGCTCGTCGTCCTTGCAACTGCTGACTCGGAGATTGCCCTTCAGCTCTCCGCCGGTCGTGTAGCCGA
Source organism: Thermoanaerobaculia bacterium (assembly GCA_036385045.1). Lineage (GTDB taxonomy): Bacteria > Acidobacteriota > Thermoanaerobaculia > Gp7-AA8 > Gp7-AA8 > QHVT01. The sequence goes on from DASVLC010000250.1 coordinate 5,351, forward strand.
TGTATGGACCATCCACGAGAGTGACCGAAACCAGATCGGGCGTCCCATTGCGGCCCTGACCATTGTCGGTCACGCACGCAAATCCCCGGCCGTCACCAGGCATGCTCTTGTTGTTCGACTTGTAGTCGAAGGAGAACTGCACGGTTCCGGCGGGGCAGTCGGTGCAGGGTGGAATCTCCCCGATGAACTGCTCCTCGAGGCAACGCATGACGCCTGTGGAGTCGCCGCTGAGACGCAGTCCGCCCGGATATGCCGCCTTCTGGTCGACGAGCGTGAACTTACCCTTCACCTTACCTTTGCAGGAGTCGCCGGTAAGAGTGAAGGCGGCTTTCGAGTCATCGCCGGCGACCGAGGGGATTGTTCCGCCGCCGGTGACTTTCCCGTTGCAGGCGGAGAGGAAGACGACGAGCAGAGACGTAGCAAAAAGCGTAGAGACACGACGCATCAGAGTGCTCCTGGACCACTGTATTTGGAATCAGTCTGCAAGTATAGGCAAGAGGCTGATCGCGCACAAATGGAATGTGCACGGAGCGTTGTGTAGTTCGACCGGGCGCCTTCAGTCAGCCCTGTGAGTGCGCGGAAACCGAGCTTCGATCCATCCGCCGACGCGCTCCAGAACAACGGGGGCGAAGGTTTCCTCGATGGTGCTGTACTCCTCGAGGGAGCCGGTGGTCGAATGCTGGAAAAGGTGATTGAGGCCCGGAAAGATGTGCACATCGTAGTCGGAGTTGCCGGCTGCCTCGAGAGCCTTCTGCACGGCTGCGGCGTTTACCTTTGCGTCGACCTGGAAATCCTTCTCACCGAAAAGTGCGAGGACGGGAACTTTCACGGTTCGCAGGTATGCCGCCGGATCGACGCCGATCAGCGATCGAAACCACGCGGTCGTCGATACCTGGATTGATCGCTCGATTGCCGCGCTGTCGATCTGGAGCCGGGCCCGCTCGGCCGCGGTGAACTGTTCGATCCGTGGCGCGGTCCGTTCACGAAGTTTTGTCCGCAGGTCTTCAGCGGAAATCGTGGTGTCGGCGATGAGATCGAGGTCGGAAGCCTGCGCTTCGAGGGCCCGGTTGATCAACTCCTCGTCGACCTTCTGCAGTTGATAGGCTGCACGCGTCTGTCGAACGAGCAGGTTGCGCAGCGGCTCTCCGGGCGGCGCGAGAAGGACGAGGAAAGCGACGGAATCATCCGACGCAGCGACCATCGGTCCGTGGAGGCCTCCCTCGCTGTGCCCGAGGATTCCGATCGCAGCACGATCGATCTCCTCTCGCGAACGAAGAAAGGCGACGGCAGCTCGAACGTCCGCTGCGAAGTCGTCGACACTGGAACCGAGGTGATCACCTGCCGAGGCGCCGACGCCTCGATCGTCAAATCGGAGAGAAGCGATTCCACGACGTGCGAGAAAGTCGGCGATCACGAGGAACGGCTTGTGGCCCATCAGCGTCTCGTCGCGATCCTGCGGACCTGACCCGGTCGCCATCGCCACGGCGGGGAAGGGGCCCTTACCCTCAGGCAGAAGCAGCGTTCCCGCGAGTTGGATATCACCTGCTTTGCTGCGGAACGTGACTTCCTGACTCCGGTACGGAAAAGGACCCTTCGGAAGCTGGGGACGATTTAAAGCGAACGGCTTTTCGCGGCGATGGAAGGTGAGGGGCAGGCTCTGCCCTCCCTGCGTCCAGACGCCCTCGAGCGCGCTTCCGTCGGCATTCAGCGTTCCTTCGTACGAAGCGGCGATCACCGTGAGGGTGAGCCGGAGCTGACTTTCCTTAAGGACCACCGTGTTGATCGGGATCTTCGAGTTCTGGTCGATGCTTTCGAGTTCCGCGGTCAGGCCACCGGTAGTCTCCTCGATATGGAGAGCCAGTCGAAGCTTCATCGGGCCAACATCGAGCGTCCCGAGCCAGTTGCCAACCACACCTTCGCCCGGAACCGGAGTCTCTGCAGGAGCTTCGGGAACACTCTTCGCGGCCGCTTCCGCGGCTGCCCTACGCTGAAGCGAGAAGGGGAACGTCTGTCCACCCTGACGGAAGGTTCCGGCGATCGACTCGCCGGATGCCGCCAGCTCTCCGTCGAACGCCGGCTGACCGGGTATGCCGCCCATCTCGAACTTCAGGCGAGCTCCATCGACCGCGACTCCGGAGAGTGCGAAGCCCTTGAGACCCTGCGCCGGAATATCGATCGTACCGGTCCATACGTTGTCGGTGCTGAGGGTCAGCGAGACGATGATGTCGAGGTTGGTGCCGGGGAGCTCGATGGCTCCCTTCCAGTTCCCTGCTGGGTTTACATCGGCGGCCGCGGTACCGTATGCCAGAAGCAGCATGACGATCAGGTGCAGTGTGAAGCTTCGTGGAAATCGTTTCATCTGATTCTCCTCAATGGTTCGCTGCATCAGTGCCTGGCGTAGGAGCCGTGGTCGTCCATCGTCTCCGGCCAGCTCATCTCGGGATCGAAGATCTGCTCGATGGAGATCGCGAAGAGTCTCGCGATGCGAAAGGCGAGAGGCAGACTGGGATCGTATTTGCCTGTCTCGATTGCGTTCACGGTCTGTCGCGACACCTCGAGCCGCGCGGCAAGGTCCGCCTGCGTCCAGTCGCGTTCGGCCCTCAATACCTTGAGCCGGTTCTTCACGAGTACCTCCGCCGGCCAACCACGACCGCGATTGCGTGCGAAAGGATCATCGCCCCGAAGACGAAGCTGAACCCCTTGCCCGAAACTACCCCGCCCTCGAACATGAGCCAGTAGGTCAGCCCTCCGACGATTCCGATCCCGAACGCGATGGCGAGCGCTTCGAGCTCGATCTTCCGCTGCAGCTCATCGGCGTGAAGCAGGAAGCGGCGATACGCAAGCAGGGTTGCGACTCCCAGGACCGCCGTCCCGAGTGCCGCGGCGACCGCCATCCCGGAGGTAAGCCACTCTCTCTTAGTGGCGAAGGTGACGACGACATAGGAGAGTGCCCAGGCCGCGGCCCAGATCGTGACCTGCCGTTGGTTGTGCCGATCCTGCGCTGTGGCCGAACAAATGCCGGGTACCGAGGTCTCGAGGTTCATAGGTCGCGTGTCCTTGTCGTGAAGTTAAGTAAGCTTGACGAATCACAATGTAGTGTCGAGCTTTCTTTTTGTCAAGTATCGTTGTCATTGAGGACGACACGCCTGAGGGTTGTCCGCCAAAGGCCGGCGTGAGGGAGCCGCGCGCCTCGCCCACAAGCAGGAAGCACCCTTCGGCCGTGCGCGGGGCTAGTTTCGAGGCACCAGCTCGACCAGAGTGATCTCGGGTGACATTCCCAGGCGGAACGGCAGTAGCCAGTAACCGGTGCCGGTATTGATGTAGAGCTGCGTGTTTCCGACCGCGTAGAGTCCCATGTGATATCGGAGAAAGACGCCGGCGAGCGACCAGCCGAACGGGCGGAAGCCGAGCTGTCCGCCGTGGGTGTGCGCGGCCAGCACCAGAGGGATGCCGCGTTTGCTCGTCTCCTCGATCGCCTTGGGCTGATGAACGAAGACGAGAGGCATGGCGTCGGTCGGTTTTCCGGCGAGAGCCTTGTCGAGATCGGGAGCGAGTTGAGCGAACCGTCCTCCCATCTGCAGGGCCGCGTAATCGGAGAGGCCGGCAATCCAGAGTGAGCGCATGAGGATTCCCTCATTGACGAGCATCGTGATCCTGCTGCCCTTCAACTGCTCGATGACCCGGAGGGGATCACCGTACATCTCGTGATTGCCGGGGACTGCGAGTAGCGGTACTTCGTCCGGCAGGAACCGCGAGCCTTCGAGAAGAGCCTGTACAAACGCAGGATCGTCGTCGATCAGATCGCCGGCAAGCAGGACGACGTCCGGTCTCAGTTCACCGGCCGTTCGGAAGATCCGCTCGAGACGACTCGCTCGCGTGAAGAGGCCGACGTGCAGATCGCCCATCAGGACGACGCGCATTCCTGTCGCGGCGGATGGAAGTTGAGGAATCTCCACCTTGATCGACTCGACGTGCAACGGGACGACCGCTTGAACCCACCCTGCCAGAAATCCGACGACCAGCAGAATCAGAAAGGCCTGCGACGGCCTGCGCGCGAACGGAGCAAACGCCCTGCGACTTCGAAACGGTAGCCAGGCGATCAGCATCGCCACCAGAAAGAGGAGGTAGAGGATTGCGAAGGATTGCCAGCCGAACCACAACGGCCCGAGGAGAGCGCGAGCGACCCGCGTTACAGGATTGAAGAGCTGCAGAAAAGGGATGACGACCCAGAAGAGATTCCCCGCGACGAGCGCAGCTGAAAGCAGACGCCTGCGGCGCGGATGGATTCGGACGAGTTGCCGCCACGTGAAGAAGTTCACCGGCACGAAAACTACGAGCAGGATCCCGACGAAAAGCAGCAAGCGGATGAGCATGGACCGGGGAGTATATG
>DASVLC010000251.1:0-25244 GCA_036385045.1 Thermoanaerobaculia bacterium
GGAGATCGGGTGCAGATTGAATGAATCGATCGATCCGCGAAGAATCACGTGCGCGTCGTTCCGATTCGTGACGAGCTGCAGACGTCCGCGCGAGACGAATTCTTCTGCGACGGCCTGAGTAACCCGCTGCTCGAGCTCGACCCGCGTCGTCCGGTTAACGAACGCCGGGACCTCGATCGTCCGGATGGCCGGATCGAGAAAACTACCCCGCCCGACGAGCGCATATCCGCAGCCACCCAGCAGGACCAGACCGACCAGCACGAGCCGTTTCATCATCAAGCCAAATGTAGCACGAGGGACGCACTGGCCCCGTCCCTCTGGAATCTCACTTCCGATCCTTCACAACGAGACTCACCAGTTTGCCCGGCACGTAAATCTTCTTGACGATCTCTTTTCCCTCGACCCACTGCTGGATCTTCTCGTTCGCGAAGACGGCATCCATGACCTGCTGCTCCTGCGGCGGCGCTGCGACCTCGACCTGTCCGCGGAGCTTGCCGTTGACCTGAACGGCAATCACAACCGAGTCTTCCTTCATGAGCTCGGGATCAGCCACCGGCCAGCCGGAGGTGAGGATGAGAGCCTCATTGCCAAACATCGACCAGAGCTCTTCGGTCACATGAGGAGCCAACGGATGGAGCATCTTCAGCAGCGTCTCGTATGGCTCACGCAGTTCGGCGCCGCCGCCGGACGAGAGTGCGTCGCCGATCGTGTTCGAGAGCTCCATGAGCGCGGAGATCGCGGTGTTGAACTCGAAGCGCTCGACGCGCCCTGTGACGGCATCGATGGTCTGATGAAGCTTGCGAGTGACGACCGGTCGAACCTCGCCGCTCCGCTGGTTTTGGATCGCCTCGAGGATCGTCACCCCCATGCTCCAGACACGGCCGAGGAAGCGATAAGCGCCGATGACCCCTTCGTCAGACCAGGCCGCCTCCTTCTCGGGCGGCGCGATGAAGAGGGTGTAGACACGCTCCGTGTCGGCTCCGTACTTTGCGATCAGCTCGTCCGGCGGGACGACGTTGAATCGCGACTTCGACATCTTCCCGACTTCCGCCACGAGCTCGGTCGCCCCGCGATACGGCTTGCCATCGCGCCACTCGACCTCGTTGAGGCCGACCCACGCCATGTGCTCCGATGGATCACGGTAGCCTTCCTTGGTGATCATGCCCTGATTGAACAGGCTCGCGAATGGCTCTTCGAATGCGACGAGCCCCATGTCGTAAAGCGCCCTTGTGATGAAGCGGGCATAGAGAAGATGAAGAATCGCGTGCTCGATGCCGCCGATGTACTGATCGACCGGCAGCCATCGGTTGACGATCGTGGAATCGAAGATCTGATTCGTATCCCGCGGGGTAACGAACCGGAGGTAATACCAGGATGAGTCGACGAACGTATCCATCGTGTCCGTCTCGCGGCGGGCGGCCGCACCGCACGCCGGACAGGCGACGTTCACGAACTCGGAATGCTTCGCCAGCGGGTTGCCTTCACGACCGGTGAACGGCACATCGAGTGGCAGCGTCACCGGGAGTTGTTCTTCAGGAACCGGCACGAGGCCGCAGGCCTCGCAATAGATCATCGGAATGGGGGTTCCCCAGTAGCGCTGCCGCGAGATGAGCCAGTCGCGCAGCCGGTAGCGCACCATCCCCTTGCCGAGCCCGCGCTCTTCGATGACACCGATGATCGTTTCGATCGCTTCAGGGACAGGCAGTCCATCGATGGGAGGCGAATTGACCGCGATTCCGCTCTCGTCCTTGAACGTAAAGGCCTCGGTCAGACCGGAGGCGTCGGGGATTTCGTTCTGGTTCGGGGCTACGACAACGCGAATCGGCAGCCCGAACTGTTTCGCGAACTCGAAGTCGCGCTGATCGTGCGCCGGCACCGACATGATCGCGCCGGTTCCGTACTGCGGCAGCACGAAGTTTCCGAGCCAGATCGGGATCTCTTCTCCGGTGAACGGGTTCACCGCCGTACGCCCCGTGAATCGCCCTTCCTTCCCCTTCTCCTGCCGCTCGAGCGCCGACTGATTCCGGACGTTCGTGATCCAGGCTTCAATCTCCTCCCGATCTTCAGCGGCCTCGATGAGCGTCGCAACTTCGGGGTGCTCGGGAGCGAGCACCATGAATGTCGCGCCGAAAACGGTATCGGGACGCGTCGTGAAAATTCTGATGGAACGGCCGAGCACCGGAACCGGAAACTCGATGTCGGCTCCGATTGAGCGGCCGATCCAGTTGCGCTGCATCAGTCGCACTTTCTCGGGCCACGCTTCGAGCGTATCGAGCCCCGCATCGAGACGATCGGCATACTCCGTGATCTTGAGAAACCATTGCGAGAGCTCGCGCTGTTCGACGAGCGCGCCGCAGCGTTCGCACCGGCCGTCGACGACCTGCTCGTTCGCAAGAACCGTCAGATCCTGCGGACACCAGTTGACCGGCGCCGTACCGCGATACGCGAGGCCGCGCTTGTAGAGCTGGAGGAAGAGCCACTGATTCCAGCGGTAGTAGTCCGGATCGCAGGATGCGATCTCCTTCGACCAGTCGTAAAGGATTCCCCACCGGGCGAACTGCTTCTTCATTCGCTCGATGTTGCCGAGCGTCCACTCGCGCGGGTGAGTCCCCCGGCGGATCGCTGCGTTCTCGGCCGGTAGTCCGAAGGCATCCCAACCCATCGGATTCAGGGCGACACGGCCCTGCATCCGGAAATAGCGATAGACCGCGTCTCCGAGAATGTAGTTGCGGCCGTGTCCGACGTGAAGATCGCCCGACGGATAGGGAAACATGTTGAGCATGTAGAGCTTCTGGCCCTCCGCGGTGACGTCGATCTCCGCCACCCGCTCCTCGGCCCATCTCTTCTGCCACTTCGATTCGATCTCGCTCGGCTGGTATTGCATAGAACGCCGGAGTATAGCGGTGGAGTAACGCCTGGGAAGCGAGGAACTCCGACGAGCCCCAAGGAACTCCGATTTCTGCGCCGGCAGGCGCTGCTGCCGGTAGCCAGGGGTCGGCGCGCAGCGCCTACCCCTGGACTTCATCGGGAGGAGGCGTCGTGCCCCGGCAGGGGCACATGCCACGCGTTTCGGTCGATGCAGGTGCCCCTGCCGGGGCACAATCACGGTGGCCTGATTTCCAGGGGTAGCGCGCAAGCGCGCAACCCCTGGCTACCGGCAACAGCGCCTCCGGCGCAGGGCGATCCGCGCGCCAGGCATTTCCAACCACCCACGTCAGCCCGAGGAAACCCAGGAAACCCAAAACCCGAGGAACTCCGAGGAACCGAGGAACTCCGAGGAACTCACAAAACGAACGTCACCGGCCCATCGTTTTCGAGCGCCACGATCATGTGCTCCCGGAAGCGGCCCGTGGCGACGGGGATGCCGGTCGAACCGAGCTCACGCACGAAAAGCTCGAACATCTCCCGCGCTCGTTCGGGCTCTTCCGCCCGGTCGAATCCGGGACGACGACCGCGATCGACCGATCCGGCGAGCGTAAACTGCGAAACGGCGAGGATCGAGCCTCCCGCTTCCGCAACGTCACGATTCATCTTCCCGGCGTCGTCGGCGAAGATGCGGAGCTCGCGGATCTTTCTTGCGACCTCGATCATCCGATGTTCCGCATCCCCCTTCTCCACGCCGGCCAGAATCAGCAGTCCGGCCTCGATCCGGGAGATGACTTCTCCCTCGATGCTCACCGATGCGTGACGCACCCGCTGGATCACACATTTCATCGTGCCGCTCCGATCATTCGAGCGGCGATTCTACAGGCAGTGGAAACCGTGACGACTGCAGGGAGGAACCAGCACTCGCAGAACCTCATCGCGACGGATTCCGGGTTAGAATCGCCCGTCCACACTGAACCGCGGAGCGCCGGCCGCGCGGCCGGCTGAAATTCAATACCTCAACGCGGTAAGGAGAATTCATGATCAACAAAGTCATCCTCGTGGGGCGCCTCGGCAAAGATCCCGAAATGCGCTCGACTCCCGGGGGAAGTTCCGTCGCCAAGTTCACTCTCGCAACCGACGAGCGCTACACCGACAAGAGCGGTGAGAAGCAGGAACGGACCGAGTGGCACGACATCGAAGCGTGGGATCGCCTCGGCGAGATCTGCGGCCAGTACCTGCGCAAGGGAAAGCTCGTCTACATCGAAGGCTCGATTCGTACCGACACCTGGGACGACAAAGAGAGCGGCCAGAAGCGTTCGAAGAAGAAGATCGTCGCTCGCGACATGAAGATGCTCGAAAAGAAGGGCGACGAAGGCGGAAGCTACAGCGGCGGCGGAAGCGGCTACTCCCAGCAGCGTCCAGCCGCCGGCCGTCAGTCCCCGGCTTCCGACATGATCGAAGACGACGAGGAAGTTCCGTTCTGAGTTTCCGTGCGGAGGACAGGCGACCATACCTGTCCTCCCTCATCCTCTCTCTGAAACGATCAATCGCAGGCGTACTCTCCATCACAGCGACGCCACCCTGCTCCGCATAGTCTCGGCGCTCCATGTACCGCGGAGAGCTCTTCAACAGCATCAGTCATCTCGCAGGATCGGTTCTTGCCATTGCCGGAACGGCCGTACTGATCACCGTCGCGGCTATCTACGGACCGGGCGGGGCAAAGCGGATGACGGCGCTCGCAGTCTACGGCGCGATGCTGGTCGTTCTCTATGTGAGCTCGACGCTCTACCACAGCGTCAAGGGACCTGCGAAAAAAGTCTTTCACGTCTTCGACCACTGCGCGATCTATCTGCTGATCGCCGGGACCTACACCCCCTTCACACTCGTCACGCTCGAGGGGGCCTGGGGCTGGGCACTCTTCGCAACGATCTGGGCGCTCGCCTTCGCCGGCGTCGCGAAGGACGTTTTTCTACACAATCGCTACCGCCCGATCTCGATCGCGCTCTATGTGCTGATGGGATGGCTCGTCGTGATCGCATTCGGCCCGCTGCAGCGTGCCCTTCCCGCGGCCGGCATCAACTGGATCGTCGCGGGAGGCGTCATCTACACCGCCGGCCTGCTCTTCTACGCCCTCTCGAACCGCGCCGTACATTGCCACGGGGTCTGGCATCTCTGCGTCCTCGGCGGAAGCGCCTGCCACTACGTCGCGGTGCTGCGATATGTAGCGATGTAACGCACTCCTCCGGCGAGAGTCAGGGGTTATCGAGGGTTATCGGGGCCACACCTTCGTTGGTTATCGGGAGGTGCTCCGATACACCGTGCTCAACCCGGTCCGGGCAAGAATGGCGTCCCGAGGAGTACCGCTGGTCGAGCTATCACGCGACCGCCGGAATCGAATCGGCCGCCAACTGGCCGGTAGGTAACCATGGTGGAGCCGGCGTACTCCAGGTCTGCATCGCACTCGTATCAGTGCGTCATCGTCAGCTCATGGACGCGGTAGGTGAGTCGTCCGACGCTTTCCGGCATCGTCGCCTTCGGCCGCAGGTCGTCACGCCGGATGAAGACCATGATCTTGTGCGTGATGAGCTGATGCACGATCAGGTCGCTGCGCAGGCGAAAGCTCCGAACGGAAGACGAGCGGTCGCGAGGGGAGAGCCACAGCCGGACCCGTAGTTCCGACGCTCCCTCTTCCGTGACGATTGCGGCGCTGTCGAATCGTACGTTCCACGGTGCGCCGTCCCTATCGAGAATCGCGAAATGCTCGGAGACATACGTCTCGACCTCGCGTCGATTCATGGTTTGTGTCGTCGTCCCGGCATCGAGCTTCAGGCGCGGGCCGGCGGCGATCTGCAGCCGGTCCAGCGGCAGACGCATCTCGGCCCGGACACCGTCTTCCTCCAGATCGAGAAAGATCTCGGACGCAGGCATCGGATGAGCACCGACATGCATCGCAGCCACCACCGCGAGAGTGGCGAGCGCAACGCGCAGCAGGATCGGCAGCGATTGCACTACTGCCTCACCGACCGGCGACGCGGCCGGTCGTCGTCATCGATCGTCAACGTAGTCATCGTGTTGGTGCCAAGGACGGAGCCGCCGGTCGGACTGCTCAGAGTGATGATGACGGTCTTCGAGTCTCCGATCTGTGAGTTGTTCACGACCGGAATCGTGAACGTCTTGCTGGCTGTCTCACCATCGTCCCAGCTCAACACACCGCTCACGCTCTGATAGTCGATCCCGTTCGTAGCCGTGCCGCCGGTGACGGCGTACGCCACGCTCACGGGGCCGTCGGAGCCATCGGTTCGCTGCACCTCGATGGTGGCGCTGCCGGCGCGCTCCAGGACGCTGAACGCCGGCGAGGAAAAGGACAGCGTTCCAGGTACGGCAACGGTCGTTCCGTCACCGCCGTAGTCAAGGCTCTCGTCGCGCCAGATCGCGTGATAGTGCCCCTGGTTGCCGACAACAGGGTAGTTCTGCACGATGATCTCCATCCAGGCCCGGGGGCCATCGATGCGGATGTAGGAACCCTGTGTCGTCAGATTCGTTGCGGTGGCCCACGCGATCCAGGTGTCCGCCAGCGCTGTTTCCGAGCTGTAGGCGGACATGAACTTCGCGGCAACGCTGCTCGGCGCGTCGTTCACCCATGCGCCCAGTGCGGCAACGACCAGCGCCCTCTGGGTCTCGGAGAGGGTCGACACCTTCAGTCCCTGCGGCGTCGGAAACATGTCGTCGTCGCCAGGACCGAGGAGGACATCATCGAAAAAGAAACTCAGCTTTGCGGCTTCGAGCTGCGTCGCGGTGAGGCTCGCGAGCATTGCCTTCATGGCATCCGCTTTCGTTTTCAATGGTGAATACGAAATCCCGTTCAGCGTGAACCCCAGCGGTTCGCTGCCGGTGAAGTACGGCGTTGGGCTCTCAGTATTGCCGCGAAAGTAAAAGTTCAGCGCGTAGTGATGTCCTCCGAGCTGGAGAATCCATTCCCCGGAAGACGAGGGAGTGCCGATGAAGGCGATGAAGTAAATCCCCTCGTGGTATGCGCTTCCTCGGCTCATGCCGAGAAACGTGTCCGCCTTTCGAATCCCGTCGAACGTGCCGTAGCCTGCGGCCGAGAGTGCCGCCTGAGCGACGCCGAGCGCCGCATTCAGCTGGGTGCTGCTGAGCGTGCTGAACTGCAGGCCGTTGTTGCAAAGGCTTCCGCAGGGAAGGTTCGACCACTTGGCTGCGGCAGTGGCGCGACTGAACGGGTAGACAACTCCGCTTCTCTGGGTTGCTGAAAGGGTCGAAAGGAAGTCTTCGGCGGCTACGCAGATCGGCTGAACGGCGGAACTGCTCGAGCCGGTGCAGCTGGTCTGGGCCGAGGCGCCGACAGCAGCGACCGTGATCACGAGAGCGTACATGCAGGCGCGGAAGATCGGGGGCATAGCTCACGATGGTAAGGCAGGCGCCACGCGATCCGTCAAAATGAGAACAGCCCGTTGCAGAAGCGAAACATCGGATCTGGCTCACTCGTGGGGGCAGACCTTCGGTCTCCTCGACCTTGACGATTCGCTCACGTTTCACAACCTGATTGACGAGTCGGTGATGGCGGGAGTACGCACCGGCGAGATCGCCCGCGAGTTTCTCGAACGGGGTCTTCGCCTCTCTTGAACCGGGGCACATCTTCACCGCTTCACTCGATCCGATACCTCTCGCGCAAAACCTTCAGGTGATGCCGCTCGTGACCGACGATGATGCAGGCGAGCGCGAGTACAGTGACCGGGCTGTCGCTCGCAATCCCTCGCCTCTCCCACGCCCCCTCAGGAAGGTTTCTGAACAGCAGGATTGATGACCGGCGCACCAGCGCGTACTGCTCGGCAAGGTCGCCGATCGTCCAGGAGTCGAAGCCGGCGTGCGCAGCGTAGAGGTTCTCGTCGAAGCCGGGCAGTGCGACCGTTTCGCCTCTCGCGAAGGCAAGCGCGCGGTACGCCATGACGCGTTCGGTGTCGGTCACATGGCCGATGAGCTCTTTCACGCTCCACTTGCCGGTTTCGTAGCGATACGCGGCCCGCTGATCGTCGAGGCTCGCGAGCAGGCGCTGCGTCTCTGCAGACTGCCCTTCGAGCGCGGTCAACACATCGTCTTCGACGACATTCGCGACGTATCGGGCGTAGAACGGAGCGTAGTCGGTGACTGCTGGACGCATGACACCATGCTAACTGAACTTGCTGGCGTCCTCACATCAGACGAACGGCGACGAAGGTGACGTCGTCATTCGGAGGAAGCTCGCCATGCCACGTTTCGACCGCCTGCGCCATCTGAACGATGACGGCCTGAGCGTCCGCTGCAGCCGACGCTGCAGAACGGAACATCTCGAGAGCACCCGGATAGCCGATCTGCTGGCCTTCTGCATTCATCAGCTCAGGGAAGCCGTCGGTCAGGAACAGGACCGTATCTCCCGCCTCGAGATCGATCGTCACTTCGGGATAGGCGTCGCCGAACGTCCCTAGAGGCGTGGCTTCGAGAGCAATCTCTTCGACTTTCCCGCTCGACGCATGGTAGATGAGAAGGGGCGGCATTCCCGCCGCGGCAAGAGTCAGTCGCTGCCCCTCAAAGCGAGCCAGGGAGAGCGCCATCGCCATCCGGCCGAGATCCATCCGTCTGATGCGCTCCGCCGCATCCTGGAGGAACGCTGCCGGCGCAACTGCGCGGCTGTACCCGGCGAACAGAGTCTTCACGACCGTCACCATCGTGCCGGCTTTGGCTCCGTGGCCAGTGGCGTCGCCGATCGTCACCGAGAGCACATCGTCCTCGACGTGGAAGTCGTAGTAGTCGCCGCCGACTTCCGTGGCGGTTTGGGTGAGAACTGCTACATCGAAGCCCGAAGGTTGAGGAACTTCCTTCGGCAGCATCGAGAGCTGAAAACGTCGTGCTTCCTCGAGCTCGAACGACTTGCGATCGTATTCGACGGCAAGGAGGCGCTGCTGCAACTCGCTCTCTTTCCGATTCCTCTCCTGCTCTACGAGCTTCTCCTGATGGAGACTCAGATCCGAGGCCATCTGGTTGAACGCGCGCGCGAGCTGTCCGAGCTCGTTCGACGTCTTGACCGGAAGTCGGGTCATCAGGTCACCCTGAGCGATCCTTTCGGCGCCTTCAGTGACCAGTTTGACGTCACGGGTGAGATGGTTCGAGAGCGGTACGATTCCGATCAGAGCGAAGGCAATGAGCCCGAGTCCGAAGGCGAAATTCTGCCCCGCGGCTTTCCGCAGTTCTTTCAGGTTCTCCCCGACTGGTCGCGCAACTCCGATCCGAAGTCCGCTTTCAGGATCGGTCGAAGTGGAGACGATCCACCCATCGATCCCATTGAGCGGCTGGCCGCGCTTGAGACGACCGGCAATACCGAGATTCTCGAGCTGCTGCCGCTCCCCGCTCGATCGTGTGTAGACGCTGCCTTCTTTGTCGATGGCGAAGGGAACCTCTGTGCCCTCGACGGCGGAACCGCCGAGGATGCGACGGACCACCTCTTCCGGACTGACGCGAGCCGTGAGCTGGCCGACGACCTCCCCTTCCTGACGGAGAGGTGCCTCGAAGTTTCTGCCCAAGAGAAGCTCCGTCCTCCGGGCCGTCTCCGCCGACACGACCGCGTCGCGTTCCGTCGCCTCGCGCACTACAGGGGTTGGAGGAGCGACCGGAGCCGCAGCCCGGACGGGCTTCACGGGCGGAACCGGCGGGGTCGACTTAGGTGCCGCGGGGGCCGGCGGCGGCTGTTGGACCGCGCGCGTCTTGACGTTCGCGTCGGCCATCACGACTCTGCGCTTCGCGTGCGCCAGTTCCTCCTGCTTCCACTCGAAGGCGAACGTGCGATCGAACGTTTCCAGGTCGCGGGTCATCACCTCCTTGAGCCGGTCCTGGACAGCCTGCAACTCCTGCAGCGCTTCCTCGCGCGCCGCCTCTTCATCATGCGGGAGCGATCCGACCTTCTTGCCGAGCGCCGCGATCTCCACCATCAGCGCTTTCTGCTCCTCCGACATGACGAATCGCCTCGCCGGTCGTGCATCGGCCGGAAGGTCGATGACGATCGGAGTGAAATGCGCGATATGCCTCAGCTCCGACAGCTTTTCGAACTCCTCGAGTCGCGCGAGTCCGCTCAACCTGCCCGTAGCCTGCGTAGCAGATGGTGCGTCCGGGTTGGGCGGCGAAGTGCCCACCTTGACGCTGATCTGAGGAGCTGGGCGTGCGACCGGCTCCTCCCGAGGAGCGCTTGCGGGAGGGGCAGGCGTCGTCTCCCGCTGCGCGACCGTTCGGGCCACCTGTTCCGCCCTGGCCGGGCGAATCGGCTGGAATTCGAGTGCGTCGACGAGCGACGCGGCCTCCCCCATCGCATTGACGATACTGCCCACGTCCGCTGACGCGGCACCCTCGCCCATCGGAAGCGCCGACACGTAGGTCATCCGCCGATCGAGCTCGGCCCGGATCGTTGCCAGACGGCTGTCCATCTGCTTCGTCATCCGATCGGCCTCGCTGCGGTAGGCGCTCTCGAGCGCGCGCCGCGACGAGTGGTAGGACCAGATGACAATCGCGCCGAGCGGCACTACCGCCAGAAGGAAAGCGGCAACGATGAGCTGGGTCCTGATCTTCATGGCGTTCGGTATTAAGACGAACGAAAGCGGGAAAAGTTTAGCGGAAGCGGTCTTTGGAAGGGACGATCCCGATCCTGGGTGGCTGGACCGTCATACAGGCGAAACTCGCAGCTCCGCTGGGTCAGTGGCTCATGTCCACTCTTCGCGACCGGTCCGGCCCTTACCCGGGGTGCGCGAGTTCACACGCCTCTCGGAGTCAGGTACGAAGACCTCACGGTGCGGACGGGTCCGCTCGAACTCGTTCACGAAGCGCTCCGCCTCGTCGAGCAGTTCGTCGAATGACGACACTGGGGCGGACTCAGCGCGGAGTCGGTTGCAGTGCGTCCGGTAGGCCTCGCAACGAACGACTGCCTCGTGGTAGCGGCGGCTGACTTCAGGATTGGTCTTCACTCGTTCGGCGAGATACCGCTGAATGTCAGGGATACGCTCGATGTGACTGCAGAACAGGATGACGTCGTTGCCGGCCATGAGCGCGCGTTCGGTAATGTCCTCATACGATCCGAGATCCGAGACCGCGTGCATTTCCATGTCGTCGCTGACGGCGATGCCGTCGAAGGGGATCGCCTCACGGAGCAGTTGCGTTGTCAGGCTCCAGCTCAGAGTGGCAGGAAGATCAGGATCCTGTTCGATATGCGGATAGGTGCCGTGCCCGATCATGATCGCCCCCGCCTCGTCACCAAGGCGGGCGAACGGAGGGAGATGCCTGGAAATCAGCTCGCTTCGCGTGACGTCAATGACCGTCGCACCGTAGTGCGGGTCAGCGGAACCCTCTCCGATGCCCGGCCAGTGTTTGAGGCACGCGGCCACTCCCGCCTGGTGCTGCCCGCGGATGAAGGCTCCGGCAAGACGGATCACCTCCTCGGGATCGCTGCTGAACGTCCGTCTCTCGAGTCCTTTCGGCGCGACAGGTCCGCGGACGTCGACGACAGGCGCGAGGTTGATCTCGATGTCGAAGTAGCGGAGAGCCATCCCGATGACCTTTCCGCACCACTCCGAAAGACGCTCCGGATCTTCCCCTTCGGCAAAAGCCTCGACGCTCGGCAACCCGGGAATGAGGTGTCGAAGACGGTCGACTCGTCCTCCTTCCTCGTCGATCATGAAGAGAGGCGGACGGCTCGACAGACTTTTGATCTCCGCCACGAGCTCGCGCAACTGCTCGACGGTGTCGACATTGCGCCCGAACAGGACGACGGCGTAAGGGCTGGTCTCGCGCAGGATTCTGCGCTCGAGCTCCGTCAGCGTCTTCCCGGTGATACCGATCCCGAGAACATCTGCAGTCATTCAGTGCCGCATCCTAACAAATTGATCCCAGGATCTCTCACGCCGGCAGTGCTCGCCACCGGCGCTACTCCAGCCGTTTCTTCAGTTCATACAATCTGTTCATCGCGTCGATCGGCGTCAGGGTGTCCAGGTCAATCTCGCGGATGGCGTCGACGATTGCCTGTTCCCGCGAGCTGAACAGTCCCAGTTGCCGGCCCTGCGGCGCGGGACCGCGGCGGCGTGTCTCTTCCACGACGTCGCGCTCCTTACGCTCCAGAGTCTCGAGGATCTCTCTCGCACGCTCGATGACCGATTGCGGAATTCCCGCCAGTTTCGCCACTTGAATGCCGTAGCTCTTGTCCGCGGCGCCTTCGATCACCTTGCGCAGAAAAATGATCTGCTCATTCCACTCCTTGACGGCGACGCTGTAGTTCGCGACCCTCGCCTTCGTCTTCGCGAGATCAGTGACCTCGTGGTAATGAGTCGCGAAGAGGGTGATGCCGCTGCGTGCCGGGTTGTCGTGGAGAAACTCGATGATCGCCCAGGCCAGCGAGAGCCCGTCGAACGTTGCCGTCCCGCGCCCGACCTCGTCGAGAACGATGAGCGATCGTTCGGTGGCATTGTTCAGAATGTTCGCCGTTTCATGCATCTCGACCATGAACGTCGACTCACCTCTGGCAAGCTGGTCCGAGGCTCCCACTCGAGTAAAAATGCGATCGAACACGCCGAGCCGCGCTTTCGACGCAGGGACGAACGAGCCGGCCTGGTTGAGAAGAACGATCAGGGCTACCTGCCTCAGGTACGTCGACTTCCCTCCCATGTTCGGCCCGGTGATCACCTGGATGCCGTTCCGATCGCGATCGATGTTCGTCCCATTCGGAATGAAACGCTCGGCGGCGATCTGCTCGATGACGGGATGCCGTCCGTCCTCGATGCAAAGCTCTGCGATCTCGCTGAGAGTTGGCCGGACGTAGCGTTGCTTGATCGCAACCGTCGACAGAGAGGCGAGTGCATCGATCTCTCCGATCGCCGCAGCAGTCGTGAGAATCGCGCCCGAGGCGAGGCCGATCGTTCCGAGCAGCTGCTCGTATAACCTCGTCTCGATCGTGATCGCCTTCCCTTCGGCACCGACGATCTTCTCCTCGAGCTCTTTCAGGTCGGGAGTGATGTAACGCTCCGCATTCGCGAGCGTCTGTTTACGAATGTAATCGGGGGGCGCCTTCGCGAGGTTCGATTTCGAGATCTCGATGTAATAGCCGAAGACCGAGTTGAAACGGATCTTCAGGGAGGAGATTCCGGTGCGCTCCCTCTCGCGGGTTTCGATTGCCAGCAGAATCGACTTCGAGTCGCGTGCGATGGATCGGAGCTCATCGAGCTCGGGGTCGATTCCGTCGGCGATCACTCCACCTTCACGTACCGACACCGCCGGGTTCGGATGAATGCTGCCTGCGATCAGCTCGATGATCGCCGCCAGCGTCTGCGTCTCATCGCGCACGTTCGAGACATCATAAGCTTCGCGAAGTCTGCCAAGGAGCGGTCCGTTCAGCGGCTGCATCGCATCGCGAAGTCCGCCGCACGCGGTCAGCGAATCAGCGAGGGTGAGGCACTCGCGCGGAGTGGCGCTGCGAAGCGTCACTCGGGAGGCGATTCGTTCGAGATCGGCAATCGACTGCAGAAGTGCCGTCATCGGCTCGAGAATCGCGCGGGAACGGGTCAGCTCATCGACCGCGTCATGCCGCTCGAAGATTCCCTCGCGAGAGCTCAGAGGGCGAGTCAACCACTTGCGCAGCGTCCTTGTCCCCATTGCCGTGCGGGTGGCGTTCATCACGCCCCAGAGAGTCGCTCGCGGGCGCGCAGGGTCGCGCGACTCGACTATCTCCAGGTTCGCCAGAGTCGCGGCGTCGAGCTGGAGAAAATCGGCGTCGTTGTCGACTCTCAGTGAACGGACATGCTCGAGAGGCTTCCTGTGACTGGCGGTCGCGTAGCGAAGTGCCCCCCCTGCCGCGGCGATGCGGGGATCGTCACCTTCGAGGCCAAACCCTCGCAGTGACTGTGTCGAGAAATGCTTCGTCAGATAGTCAGTCGAGCCGGCGGACTCGAACAACGACGGCTCCACCTGCGTCACCGGGAGCGCCAGCGCTGCGTACTCCTGCGGTATTGCAGTACCACGTGCCGCTCGTCCGTCATCTTCATTTCGAGGCACGACGAGCTCACGAGGTCCGAAGCGTGCCACATCGTCCAGGAGTCTCGCGTCATTGAGCGATCGGTAGCTCGTCACGAAAAAATCGCCAGTCGAAACGTCGAGCCAGGCGGCACCCACGATCCCCTCGAGAGGTACCAGCGCGACGAGATAACAACTCTCACGATCGAGGATCGACGTCTCGGTCGCCGTACCCGGCGTGACGATCCGCACGATCTCGCGCCGCACCAGCCCCTTCGCTGCTCCCGCCTCCTCCACCTGATCGCAGATCGCAACGCGAAGCCCGTGACGGATCAGTTTCGCGATGTACCCGTCGGCCGCATGGAACGGCACGCCGCACATCGGCGTCTCGTTTTCCTGACCCTTGTGCCGTGCAGTGAGAACAAGATCGAGCAGCGGCGCCGCAGTCTGCGCGTCCTCGAAAAACATCTCGTAGAAGTCACCGAGCCGGTAGAAGAGGATCGCATCCGGCACCTGCCGTTTGATCTCGAAATACTGCTCCAGCATTGGAGTGATGCGGGTGACCGGGCGGGACATGTGTGGTCGGCGATTCTAGCGGGAATTGGAGAGGGCCGAGGAGAAGAGGGCCGAGGGCCGAGAGAAAGGACGAGGCGTGAGCGACGGTGGGTCCTCTCATGGACCGCTGGAAGGACCGTCCCCAGTTCGGTCAAGACTCTGCCCGATGTCACCCCGAGCGGGCGGATGGATGGGCATGCGAGGGGCCTGGCAAGTTCGTACTCTGTAACCGCAGGGCAAGCGAGTGCGGCTACTTCGCCTTTCGCAGTATGGTCATCTGGATGATCGACACGCCACGAAAAGGATGTCAGTCGGCGATCCCCGAACCACCAACGCCCCTCACCCGCAGCGTCCGGCCATCCTCGGTGGCCAGTTCGACGACGACGGCTTCTCGCAATCTGGTCCGCGGCTGCCGGTCGAGAAGAACGACCCAACGGTCTTCAGCAGCGCCCTCGCCCCGACGTGCCCCTGCAACGTGAACGACCGAATACGCCCCGTATCGTTCGCGATCGATCTCGCGGAGAACGGCGGAGGCCCGGGCCCCTGCCTCGATCGAGAGAATGCGGCCAGTCGGACGCGACGGATCTTCCCTGCCGCGGAGGGCGAAAAAGAGAGACGCACAGACGATCGCCCATGCGAGATAGAGCAACCAGAAGTGGCCGGGACGCCTGATCACGCTGATATCATATTGCGGTGACTCGCGAACAGATCGAACAGCAGTTGATCGCGATCGTCCGGCAGGAAAAGAAGATGCCCGACGGGCTCCTCCAGCCGACGACGCCACTCGCTGATGCGGGCATCGACTCGCTCGACTCGCTCACGATTCTCTTCGCGATCGAAGAGACGTTCCGCATCTCGATCCCGGACGACAAGGCGCGCGGAATGACGACGTTCGGCGACATGGTCGATCTGGTCGAGAGCGAGCTGGCGCGATCGTCCGCAGCGAGCTAGCAGCCCGGTACGAAAGGCGAGGTAGCCGCACCCGCTATGCCCTGCGGGTTACGGAGTACGCAGCCTGCCGGGCCCCTCGCATGCCCGCCCACCCGCCCGCTCGGGGTGACATCGAGCAGAGTCTTGATTGAAAGGCGACCTAGCGGAGTGTGAGGCGCCGCGACTGTTCTATGCTGCGCTCCATGCGACTCGAGACTTCGCGCCGCGTCGCGATCACCGGAATCGGAATCGTCTCCCCCTTCGGGAGCGGCAAGCGCGCGGCCCTCGATTCCCTTCGAGCCGGTCGGAGTGGGATTCGCACGATCGAAAGTATCGACGCGACCGCTCTGAACTGCCGCATCGCAGGAGAAGTGCCCGCCAGCGCTCACGAAGGTCTGCATCGTGGACACGACCGCTTCACTCGATTCGCTCTGATTGCAACTGATGAAGCGACGAGGGAAGCGGGCGAGCTGACCACCGTGCCCGAGCGCGTCGGCGTTCTTCTCGGCACGGGCCTTGGCGGATGCGAAACGCTCGATGAAGGCTATCGGCGGCTCTATCGCGACGGAGGCCGCGTCCCGCCGCTCTCGATTCCGATGTCGATGTACAACGCCGCGCCTGCTGCCGTTTCACGCGCCGTCAACGCGCGCGGCCTCTCCTGGTCGGTTGTCTCCGCCTGCGCGTCGAGCGCACATGCGATCGGACTCGCCGCCCAGTCGATCCGGGCCGGTCAGGCCGACGCCGTCTTCACGGGAGGAAGCGATGCACCGCTGACACCCGGAATCATTCGCGCCTGGGAGTCGCTGCGAGTGCTCGCCATCGACAATGAACGACCGGCGGAGGCGTGCAGGCCTTTCAGCGCCGACCGCAAGGGACTCGTCCTCGCCGAGGGAGCCGCGATATTCGTACTCGAAAGAATGGAACTCGCGATGAAACGGGGAGCGACGATCATTGCCGAGGTCCTGGGATTCGGGGCCACCAGTGACGCCGGACACGTCACCGATCCTTCGGCGGATGGCGCCGAGCGGGCGATCCGGCTTGCCCTCGACGATGCGAAACTCGACCCCGGCGGCATTCATTACATCAATGCCCACGGCACCGGCACCAGAGCCAACGACCCGACCGAGTCACTCGCTATCCGGAACGTTTTCGGTGCCGGCACTCCACCGGTCAGCTCAACGAAGTCGATGCACGGTCATGCGATGGGCGCCTCGGGCGCGCTGGAGATCGCCTCGGCAATCCTTTCTCTCCGAGAGGGATTCCTGCCTCCCACGATCAATCTCCATGAGCCGGACGCCGCCTGCACAATGGACCACATCGCGAATCAGCCCCGGGAGTCCCGCGGCGACACGTTCCTTTCCAACTCCTTAGGGTTCGGTGGGATGAACGCCGCGCTTGTCATACGCACAGTGGGGGGAACGCCGTGACCCTTCATGGTGGTGCCCAGCGGTCTCTGGCAATGGCTTTGCTATAGAGACGATGATTCCGTTCGGAGGTCTGGCTTTGATCGTAGAAAAGAAACACCTGGACAATTTCACCATCCTTTACATCGAGGGACTGATCAAGCTCGGTGAGAGCGCTGAATTCTTTTCCTCTGCGCTCGAGAACGTGCTCAAGAACGAGAGCACGAACGTGATCATCGATTTCACGAAGATCGACTACATCGATTCGACCGGGATCGGTGAGCTGGTCGGATATCTCGGTAAGTTCACGGGGCAGAACCGGAAACTCATCCTCGTCAACCCTTCCGAGCGGATCCAGAAGCTCCTCAAGCTCGCCAAACTCGACACCGTCTTCAAGATCTACAGCACTGAAGAAGAAGCTGTCGCATCCGAGAGCAGCGCTACCGCGCCCGCGACCTGATCACGGCCGGCCGGATCTCGCTTCCGCGAGCCGGCCGCCTTCACCTTCTTTCCCTCGCCCGGCCCCGATCAGGTGCGCCGGAACCGTATGCAGACCCGGGCTGGTTTCGTGTATTGTCGGCGCGGTTCCAATGGGATCTGTCGTCCTAACCAGTGTCTACCGCGGCGCGTACGTCGAGTCCGTTCATCGCGGTTCAATCGCGGTCGTCGACTCGCTCGGCCGGCTGCTCGCGTTCGCCGGTGACCCGGCGCTGGCCGCCTGTCTTCGCTCCTCTGCGAAACCATTCCAGGCTATCCCGCTGCTCGAGTACGGAGGGATCGACGAGTTCGACCTGACCGGCGAAGAGATCGCCCTGACGTGTGCTTCGCACGGAGGCGAGCCGGTGCACGTCGCGACGGCAGCGGCGCTGCTCCGGAAGGGAGAGCTCGACGAAGAAGATCTTCTCTGTGGCGCCCACCTTCCTTTCGACGACAAGGCCGCAGCGGACCTGCGTGCCTCGGGTGAGCCACCTTCGCCTCTGCACAACAACTGCTCGGGTAAGCATGCGGGGATGCTACTCGCCACCCAGGTCATGGACGTCGCGGGAACGGAGTACACCGCCATCCATCACCCACTTCAAGGCCTGATCCGCGAAATCCTGGGTGAGTTCGCCGGCGTGGAGAAGGACGAGATCGCCCATGCGATCGACGGCTGCGGCGTGCCTGCCTTCTTCCTCCCCCTTTATCGTTCGGCTTACGCCTACGCCCGGCTCATGGCCTCAGCCGAAGGGGCGACGGTCCCGGGGATGCTCGCCCGATACATCGAGAGCAGCGCTCACATCGTCGAGGCGATGACGACGTTTCCTCAATATGTCGCCGGCAACTGGAGCATGACGACACCGCTGATGGCTGCATTCGGCGGTGGTCTTCTGGCCAAGGAAGGTGGCGAGGGGTTCTATGCGATGGCGATCGCGCCCGCGCTCCGCGCGGAACTGGGATCATCTCTCCCGGCCAGCGACGACGCAGCGATCGGCATCGCGATCAAGATCGACGATGGATCGATGGACCGTGGCAGAAATCCGGTGATCCTCCGGTTACTCGACCTGCTCGGCCTGCATGTCAGCTCCGGCACTGATCTGCAGGCCTGGCGCCGGCCTCTTCTGCACAACCATGCGGGAGACCTGGTCGGGGAAGTGAGGGCCGAGTTCGATCTGGAGGTGTTATGAGCGGAGGAGAACGTGAGCTGCGATGGGCCGCGGCGAGGCTTGCTGCTGCTATTGCGGTAGCAATCGTTCTCGTCCTGGCCGCGACCTCCTGCAAGACCGTCGGCGTGTCGATGACCCCTGGCGGCTATGCCGAGGTTTCGCCCCAGATTGCGAACGAGATGATCCTAGACTCGCGCCAGGTGGTGATCATCGACGTTCGCTCCACCGCGGCTTACCGTGGACCCGAGGGATACATTCCAGGGGCAATCAGCGCCCCCTTCGATTCGATCGAGCGCCAGCTTCCCGAGCTTCTCCCCTATCAGAACCAGACCGTCCTGGTTTACGGCGAGGAGGAGACAGACGGCGCGCTGGCCGCGCGCCTGCTCATGCTCGCAGGCTTCCGGAACGTCGTTCACATCGCCGACGGCCTCCGGGGGTGGATTGATCGGGGCTATCGCACTGTTCATGCGCACTGACGGGCGGTGAAGCGGGATCATCATCGGGTGAAACCAGCGTCAATGGCCAACCGTCACAGAACACGAGCTTCCCCGCCGGTCACCAAATAATCGAACTCAACCGTGAAAGAGACGATGAAACGATCCCTACTTGCAGTGTTGATCCTCCTCGCAACTTCAGCCGGTGCGCAGCGCATCGATCAGACGGCGGCTCTGAAGCGCTACGCCTCGAAAGTGCTCCCGAAGTGTCCTGGGAGCACGGTAGGACTGGAGGCGATGAATGGCGGGCCGTCAGGCTTCATGACCTACTCCGTCACGTTGAAGTCGGACGACCCGTCCTGCGGCGCACAGCGGCACCTCGTCTTCTCGCCGAAGTCGCAGCAGATCCTGATCGGGACGATCGTTCCACTGCCGCCGGATGACAGGCCTGCCCACATCCGCATCAGCGAGCAGAGCTCGAAGCTGCTGAAGAAAGATCACAAGGCGATCGTGGCGCCATTTCCCCTTCCGGACGGAGTCAAGTCCGTGGCGATCACGCGCGAAACCGCGTGGGGAGCATTCAGCTACCAGGCGTTTCTCGACGCTTCCGAGAAATTCATGATCGTCGGCTATAGGGGCCTGCTGAGCCGCGATCCGGCGTTATCACTGCGTGAGAGTATCGGAGCCGGCAGCGCAGCGCGCCGCGGTAACACGGCCGGAGTCGAAGTCATCGAGATCTCCGACTTTCAGTGTCCCAGTTGTGCAAACGCACACCACAAGATCGAGCCGCTGATTCAGAAGAACCTGTCGAAGATCAACTACATCCGGATAGACCTCCCGCTTTTCGAGAATCACGAATGGTCCATCCCTGCCGCGTTGGGCGCACGCGCAATTCAGCGCGTCGCACCGGCAAAGTACTGGCAGTACGTCGACTACGTATTCAAGAACCAGGAGTCAATCGGCAGGCGCCCCTTCGATCAGCTGCTTCGGGAGTACTGCGCCGACAACGACATCGACTGGAGCGCGGTCCAGAAGTTCTATGCGTCGAAGGCGGAGCGGCAGGCGCTGCTCGATCAGGTCAGCCGCATCTTCGCGACCGGCGTTGCGTCGACCCCGACCTTCATGGTGAACGGTCAGATCGTCGCCTTCGGTCCGGATGGAGCCGTCGCGATCGATGCGATCAAAGCGGCGGTTGCGGCGAAAAAATAGGAAGCCTCTCGGCGGGGTCGGCTTCGGCGTAACTACAACCCGAAGCTCACCTTCGCCGCGTAGCTTCTTTCTTCTCCCTGTGTCGCCTCGATCACGATCTTGGGGATGAAGAGCGAAAGCTTCAGTCCCAGCGTGAAGCGGCTCTTGTCGGATTCGTCCAGCAGCGTCACGTCACCGAACGTGCTGCTGATTCTCCCCGCGGAATCGCTGCGAGCCATTCCGGCCGCCACATAAGGTGTGAGGGGACCGAATCCTTTGGAGAGAAACAGCTCGATACCGTAGGTCTTGAGGTCGAGCTGTTCGACTCCATTGATCTGCGCGTAGGCGCCTCGCAGTGCGAGCGTCGGGCTGACGATCCCCCCATCGATGATCGGGACGTCGAGCGCTCCTCCCCACACTGAGACTCCCGTGTCCTGGATCCTCGAATAAGACGCCGACAGCGTTCCAAAACCGAGACCCTTGGCCGCTACGAGCTTCGGGATTGCCACATGATCGCTGTAGGTGAAGTCTTCCTCAACGGCGCGCGTCCAGTAACTCGCATCGGTATCGACCGGAACGGCGGTCACGGCAACTCCGATGTCGAATCCGAGCAGTCCTCGTGCGCGGGCCGCGTCGACGGGAGTCGCGTAGATCCCCTGCGCCACCAGACGCGAGAACTTCGCGAACTCCTCCTGCGTGATTGCCGGATCGAAATCGATCTCGCTCTGTGCCTGAAGCGGAAAGGCAACGAAGACCGCGAGGATCAGAAGAGCTGCGAAATGAGCTCGTTGCTTTGCAGAAATCCGGCAGGTGTGAACGCGATCCGCCCCTTCACCCTTCTCAGCCATCCCCCGTCCATTCCGCGCTCGATCCATTCGATTCCCTCCTGTCCACACAGCCGTACCAGCTCTTCATAGTACATACCGTCGGTCTGCCTCAGGGCAAGAAAGATCGTTTCGCGCCGCACTTCGCCGGGACCGAGCCGCTCGTTGAAGTCCCGCGCATCAGGAGCGCGATCGATGTAGGCGCGAATGTCACGGCTGTTCGCGTAACGGTCTCCACCCTTGAACGAGTGAGCTGCCATGCCGAAGCCGAGGTACTCCCCTCGCTCCCAGTAGCGGAGGTTGTGACGGCACTCCTCTCCGGCGCGCGCGAAGTTGCTGATCTCGTATTGGCGCAAGCCGGCGCGCTCGAGCGTTTCGATCGCCGCCATGTACAAGTCTGCCGTCTCGTCATCCTCGGGTAACGTTACACGGCCACGACTCACCTGCACCTGCAGAGGCGTTCTCTCCTCGAGATCCAGCATGTAGAGCGACAGGTGTCCGGCGCCGAGGTCAACTGCTGTCCGGAGCGTCTCATCGAACGACTTCAACGTCTGACCAGGCAGACCGAGCATCAGATCGAGATTGGTGCGAAGTCCGCTTCGTACTGCCAGCTCTACCGCCTCGAGAGCCCGATTTCGGTCGTGCACGCGTCCGATGGCTGCGAGTTCCTGATCTGCGAACGACTGTACTCCGATCGAGAGCCTGTTCACACCCAGCGCCTTCCAGGCCACCAGCGCCGCCGATGTGACATCTTCGGGATTGGCTTCCAACGACACTTCAGCGACCGGGCTCAGCGTGAAGCGTTCCCGAACCGCATCGAAAATCGCACTGAGGCTCTCCAGACTCGTTCGTGAGGGAGTACCTCCCCCCAGATAGACGCTGTCGATCGGCGACGGGTCCGCGGCCGCGATCTCGCGGATCAGCGCAGCCGTGTACTGCTCCTGCCAGGCGAGATCGGTAGAGATCGCGAACGGGCAATAGGTGCAGTGCACACGGCAGAAAGGAAGGTGAAGATAGAGGCCGAGAGTCATCGACGCGAGGTTTGAAGTCAGACCGCAGAACGCAGGACGAGGAACGGAGAATTGCAGAGAGAGAGCACCACATCATGACCTCTCTTCCGGCCTACTGCTGCGGGGTCCTTTATAATCGCCCGGATGTCCGATCCTGGCGATACTCCGGCACCGGCTGCCAACCGGTCGCGACCGCGTCTTCTCTGGACGCTGCTCGGGGCAATGATCCTCGTCGGACTGCTCCCTCTCGTCGTTTCGCACTACTTCCTGATCGGGATCAATCGCGACTCGCTGGAGACGCTGGAAAAGAAATACCTGACGCGTTCCGCGGTGAAACTCGCCGACGATCTTCAGAATCTGCTCATCAGCAACCAGCAGCAGCTGACTAAGATCGCTGGCAGCATCCAGGTGATTCGAAGCGTGATGCCACGTGGAGCAGATCCATTCACCCATCCGACGCGGACGGAATGGGTCTCGGACTACATGACGCCCGACAGCGATCTGCTTGCGTTGAGGATTCTCAACGTCGGCGGACTGGGCGCCGAAGCGATTCCGACCGATCTCGATCCGGAGTTGATCAGTGAAATGGAGCTGGCCCGCAGCGTCGCGCTCAAAGGTGCCGTCTCCACGAGCCGCGTCCTGCACGTGAACGTCGCAAATCAGCCCGGAGTTGTGATCGCCGTTCCCGTCGAGGACGCCGGTGAAGTCATCGGTGTGGTCGTCGGAATCGTAGGTTTGCGGCGGATCGTCGACAGGATTCGCGACGAGGGCCGCGGCGACGTCACAGCGTTTCTCGTCGATCGCGAGGGGCAGGTCCTCATCCACAGTGAGCCAAGCATCGATGTCCAGCATCCGGATTTCTCTCATCTCAAGATCGTGCAGGAATACATCCGGGCACCGATGCGGCTGACGCAGACCTATGAGGCCGAGGGCATTAGACTCCTGGCTACCGTTGCGCCGGCACCACCGGACGTCGGCGTAATCGTTCAGAAGCCTGAGGATCAGGCCTTTGCATCCGTCAACCAGATGATCCGCGCGACCGTGCAATGGGGAGCAATCGCTCTTCTGCTGGCGATCGTAGCGGCGATCATCTTCGCCTCCGGAATCGCGCGACCGATCAGGGTGCTCGCCGAACGGACGCGGGAAATCGCGCAGGGAAACTACCAGCAACGCGTCGACCTGAAAACACACAATGAGATCGGCGACCTCGCGCACAACTTCAACGTCATGTCGTCCTCCATCGAGCAGGCTGTCGAGCAGCTCAGGAAAGCGGCGCACGAGAACCACCTGCTATTCCTCAACTCCGTCCGGATGCTCGCGGCGGCGATCGACGCGAAAGACCCCTACACGCGCGGACACTCCGAAAGAGTCGCTCGGTACTCGATCGGCATCGGGAAGAACCTCGACCTTCCGGAGCGGGAGATGCGAAACCTCCGGATCAGCGCACTGCTGCACGATGTCGGTAAAATCGGAATCGACGATCGAATCCTCCGCAAGCCCGGAGCGCTCAGCGAGGACGAGTTCGAAGTGATGAAACAGCATCCCGCGAAGGGAGCTGCAATCATGAGCGGTGTCGCCCAGCTCATCGACATCATCCCCGGCATGAAGTACCACCACGAGAAGTGGACAGGCGGCGGATACCCCGAAGGACTCGAAGGGGAGCAGATTCCGCTGCAGGCGCGAATCGTGGCGATTGCCGATACATTCGACGCGATGACTACGAACCGCCCGTATCAGAAAGCGATGGAGCTCGGCTACGTGGTCGAGAAGATCAAGAGCTTCGCGGGAACGCGTTTCGACCCGCGTGTCGTGGACGCATTCGTGAACGCCGTCAAACGCGGCGACATCCAGATTGAAGACCAGGTGCGAGGCGCCGCCTGAACCTCTCCCGTCCTCTGCTGTTCGTACTCACGCTCACGTGGGCCTCCGTGACACCCGCGCAGACCGTGGAATCGCGGAACGCATGCGACAGGAGCGTCCAGTACATCCTGCGGGGACAGTACGACGCCGCGTTGCGGCAACTAGACGGGGCGAAGTCGTCGGGCGCATCTCCGGCCGATGTTGAGAATTTGCGCGGTCTCGCTCTAATGCTCCAGGGCAAACTCCAGCCGGCGCTATCCAGTTTTGCCCGTGCGCTGGAGCTTCAGCCTTCGCTGCAGGAAGCGCTCTACAACCGCGGCCTGGCGCTCCTGCGGACCGGCCGCTACGAGGCGGCATCCGCAGACTTCGAGCGTCTCTGGAAAGACGCGTCCTCGACCCTGCGAGCGGATGCCGCGTATCACAACGGCATCGCGTTGGACCGTCTCGGCCGGCACGCCGACGCTGAGAGCTGGCTTTCGCGCGCATTCGAGCTGGATCCACAACTCGACGGTGCGCTGCTCTACATCGGCATGCTGCGGGAGCGGAAGGGCGATCTTCAAGGTGCCGGACGCGCCTATCTGGATTACCTCGCAAGACATCCGAACTCCGCGACTGCGGCTCTACGCTTCGGGCTCGCTGCCCATCGAGCCGGTCGATCCGACGTCGCCCGCCGATACCTGCAACAGGTCGTGGACTCCTCGCCCGGTTCGCTCGATGCACACGAGGCACGAAAGTTTCTGGTGATGTGGGGAGAGTGACACCGTGTTCCGTCTGATCCTCGATGAGCTCCTTGTGACGACCTCCGGCGCCATGGCCGTAATCTTCCTCGACTGGGAGGGAGAAACTGTCGAGCTCGTCTGCGACCGCAATCTGAGCGACCACGATCTCCGGATCGTCGGAGCCTATCAGGGCATCTTTCTGACGAGGCTACGCGCCATGTGTGCGCAGATCGGTGCCGGCGAGCCGGAACGCTTCCGCATCGAATTCGAGACCATGTCGGTGATGAGTTACGACATCCAGGATGGCTACTTCGTCGTCCTGCTCACCGATCGAACGGCGAATGAGGGGGTTTCCTGGCGCCGGATGGAACGATGCAGGGAACGTCTGATCGACGAGATGTAGCCCTTCCCTCGCGACTTCACTCCCCGATTGATGCCGCGTCCGAAGCTTTCCGGCTGATCGCGCGCCTCACTGCTTCCGCGAATTCTTCGGGATGGACGAAGTGCCGAAAGGTCTCCCTGCCATCGACGAAGATTACCGGGACGTGATCGGTGTAGAGATCGTGCGTTGCGGGGTCGCCATCGATATCGATCTCTTTCAGCCTCATCTCAGCGACTCGCGCCTCGAGAATGGCAGCCTTCGCACGGTCGCACAGCGAACAGTTCTGACGCGTGTAGAGCACCACCTCGACCATCGGCAGTGATCGTAGCGCAGCTCCGTCGATTCCAAAACAGAACGCCGGCCTCACGGCCGGCGTTCTGTTCGGTCCGGATTG